>DUPH01000365.1 GCA_012838435.1 Lentisphaerota bacterium
ACGCAGAGGTGTGGCACGGGCATCTTGCCCGTGTTTCATGGGCGGGACGCCCATGCCACAAGGTTTTTTGGGGGCAGGGCAGGCGGTTATTGCGACCACGCAGTGGCTCGCAATTTTGAGTGTAAAAGCGCCGCTCGGTTGTTTCACGCGAAGGCGCGAAGACGCGAAGGTTGGAGGGCGAGCGTCCCCGCGAGCCGCGCCATTTGAGCGTTGAGCGTTTTTTCTTCCGCGCCCAAGCCCCGAAGGGGCGGCCTCACCTTAGCCCAGGGCAAGCGCAGCGCCGCTCTGGGTGCGGTAACGAAAGGCGTAGTGGCCTGAAGGGCCTCTTCAAAAATGACCGGCCGCGCGGTTTGAAGTGCCCTTTCAGGGCACTACGTTTTGGGGTGACACTACCCGGTGTCATACGCCCTCTGTGGTTAACAATCCATCCCCGATCTACCACCAGTGTGTCCAAAACCAAGTTGCTCTACCACAATGACCGTTTGGCAGAAAGCATGGCTGTGCGAAACTCGTGTTTCACCTCTTTCATTTGTTGTGCAATCAAAGCTCGGGAGGCCGCATCCTTCGCACACTTTTTCTTCGCTCTTAATTCGAGCAAAGTTTTTTCGTACTCCCGGGTAAGGGTTGCAATATGATCTTTTTCTCCATTAGCCCAGAAACACTCTTTCTGTCCTTCAATCATGTGAGCCCCCCCCTGATGTATGAACAAGGTGAACGAACTACCCGAAATCATATCGCTTAGCAGTTCCATATAAAACTAATTTTCATAGAGTGAGAGCGTCCGAGGTGCCAGAACGACAACCTGATTGCTTACTACGATATCACGACAGGTGTAAAAAGACTCCATCTCCTTGCCGTCCAGAGCACGGAGCGGGAGTGCCCTGGAAAACCGGTCTCGCAGTTCGTATATTTGCAATCCATCCATTCTGTAAGTTCCATACGGCAGCGATACATCAAAGGAGCCCGATTTGTTGACTCTAGCGATGTCCGTGCGCATCCGATTGTTTAGCAAAATACTCACTCCAAGCTGAGCATGCTTCAAGTCGGCAGGCAGAACAAGCTTCCCCTCAATGCGCCCTTCTCCCTGATCTAGACTATTCCACTGAGAGAAGTTCATATCGTTTGAAAGCTGCTCAGAAAGCACCAACACCCACTGACCGGCATTTCTGGAAGCGAACGCGTAATAAATACCGCCTCCCACTTGAACAAGCGGTTTGAAAAGCAACCATATCACGACCGTCAAAACGCAAAGACATATCCCGATGATCGGAGATCGCATCGTTTTGAACATATCCTCTCCTTGGCTCTACCACAATAATTCTGTCCTCTACCTCAACATCATCACGGAGCCCGATTTGTGAACGATTTTGAAGGAGACGTCGGTGGCGAGTGTAAAGCTCAAACGCGTGTCGTTGTGGGAGGTGAGAGCCAGCCCGACGCAGAGGTTGGGACTCCAGCCGGACACGTCGATGTCTGTGCCGCCGTAGGGCGTATGCACACCGTTGACGTAGGTCTCGATCTTGCCACGTTTTTTCACCAGTTTGAAGGTGACCGGTGTCGTTGCCGTTGCAGCGCCAGGGACGCCACCAGGTACCGCGCTGACGGTTTCACCGCCGGTGGCATTGCGCACTTGGATGCGGTAGCCATTGGCAGAACTTACGACGACGCACATGTTGCGGGCGTTGGCCGCCGTGCCGTCGCGGACCATCAGGCCGACCTTGGCCCAGTTGTCCGAGGGCAGGAGCGAGTTGAAGGTGGCCTCGATCTCAAAATTCTCCGAGGTCTCCTGATAAACGAAATGCAGGCCGTCGGACGATCCCCAAAGATCGTTGCCTGCCCCGGTGAGGGTACAGGAAAAAGCCTCAGGCGTGCCGCTCATCACGGCATGGCCGGGCTTGGCGGTGTTGATGTCGATGTTGCGCCACGCCCCGAAAGTACTGGGCCCCTCCGGTGCCACTGCGAGCGGTGTATCGTCTGCAGCCAGCGGATAGAGTTGTGTGGTCGGGATCGTAATGAATTGCCCGTCTGCTCCGTAGCCGTGCTTCCACCACATGCGGAAATAGCCTCCGCCCGTACCTTGCTGGAAATAAATGTGGATCGGCACGCGCTGGCCGGCCTCCAGCCAGAACGGCATTGAGGTTTGCGCGGCGGAGGTGAATCCCCAGTAGTAGGCAGCGCGCGTACCGTTGACCCAGAGCGCAACGGCGTCGTCGGTCTGCGTGCGGAACCAATGGTAACCGGTGTACTGCGGCACAACCCAGCCAGCCCACGTACACGCGAAGCGATCGGGACCGATCTGGGCACCGTCGTCCGAGTTGGCGGCTGTCACCATCGGGGTTCCCGGGTCGCCGCCTTTTTCCCATGTGTTCAAATTGCGTATCATCGTGTGGATCGGCAGGTTGGTCAGGTAATAGTTGGCGTCCTGGAAACGGTGGAAGGCGGCGAAGAGTCCGGTGCCGGTGCCGGTGATGGAGCCATCGCTGACACCGCGAGGCACGCTGGTGACGTGCAGGCTGTTAGAGCCGCCACCCGCGAGCGCGCCGAGGTCATACGCGGTATCCAGCTTGTAGAAGACCAGCGTGTTGGTTGCCGCGATGGGGTCAGAGTAGGTGAAGCTGGGTGACGTCAAAGAGGCGATGGGCGTGAATCCCTCGTCGGGACGGTCGGAACGCGAGAGCGTGTAGCCGCTTACGTTGCCGCCCAGGGCGTCGGACCAGTAGTAACCCGCGTTGGGCAATGCGTCATTCTCCTGACGGATCTGCATCGGGGATTTGCTGGAGGTGGAGATCGTCGCTGTATGATTGGCGATATTCACGTCGGGGGCAGAGATTTGAGGGTAGGCGAAGGTCACGGTGTCGAACACGCCGGTCGCGGTGTGTGTCCGGTCACCGGAAAAGGCGGTCATGCCGGCGTAAAGCGTTCCCGTGAACGTCGTGGCGATATTGGTCACGCTGACCCATCCGCCTGACGTGGCCGTGCGGTAGTAAGCGATCACGTTGGTGCCGCGCCGTGACAGCCGCAGGTCGGCAGGGAATTCTGGCAGCGCGAATCCCTCGGTGGTCGGCGCACTGCCGGTCGTGGCGCGATGGGCGATTCCCAGCACGCGTCCGCTGCCGTCGGCACCGGCTGCTTGGATAATCAGCGAGACTGCGGCGGCATCGTCGATGGTGGCTGCGGTACGGATCGCGATGCCCGCGCTCATGCCCGGCTGTGCCGGTCCCGTGAGGGCGGCAACCCGCGCGATCAGGTCGAACTCGGCGGCGTCGAACGACCGCCAGACAAAATGCGCGTCATCACGTCCCGTGGCGGGATCAATACCCAAGCCACCCGAAGCGACCGTAAAGGAATATGCGGTGCTGTCGTAGGTGGCGTTGCCGAAGCGCGGGCTATCGCCGACGTCGCGATGCTGCCACGGCCACGGGAACGGCTCGAAACGGGCGCTCGGAACGGTCTCGATTGCTGACGTGCCCTTGAACCATTTGAGCTGTGCGTACTCGCCACCGCCGCCTTCCGTATGCTCCACGCGGATGGGGTAGCTGCGCCCGGCTTCAAGCCAGACCGGTGCGGTGTGGATGTCCACTCCATTCAGCCAAGCGGTCTGGGTACTCAGCCGGACGCCGTCCAACGTCAGGTAAAACGTATCGTCGACCTTCTGGACAAAGCCGTAACAGCCTGTTTCTTCAACAATGATGTTACCTGCGAACAGCGATTTGAAGTTGTTAAGTTCGCCAAGTCCGTTTGACGTGTTGGGCGGGTAGACTGCGTCCCCCGAATAGTTCCAACTGTCAAAGATGTTGGGTTCCACGCGCGCGGAGGCCAAGGTCAAGGGCGAGGTCGGCTTGTAGTACTCTGCATAGACGCCCTTGAGCGTGGCTGGCGAGGGATTATCCGTCACAACCGGACGCCGCGCGGGCATACTGGTGCCGACCAGCACCGTGTTGGTCACGGTGCCTTCATCGACTTGGGCGTGAATCCGGTAACGGTAGGCGGTACCGAGCGCGGCGGTGGCGTCGTCATACGTTGTGACACCGATTGCAGTTTCGCCGAGCGCCGTATAGTTCCATGCGGGGCCCTCCGCACGGCTCACGGTGTAGCCGATGACCGTGCCGTTGGTGATTGCGGGATCAGCAATCCATTGGGCGGTGATGCCGTCGGTCGCATTGGTCGCGGCATTCACCAGATTGCGCACGATCACATTGCCGAATTCACAGGTCAGCTGCGAAGGGCCGCCGGTCTGCTGAGTCCAGCGCGAGACGAAGACGCCGACATTCATCGCCTCGTAAAACGGCTGGGTCTGACTGGCGAAAAGGACCCACTCGTCATACGCGGGCGCATTGGTGCTGCCCCAGGCCGAATAGGTGTCGCCTTGGCGCACCAAGCGCAGCCGCGCCATTTCATTCGTGGCGAAGGGGGCATAATTGAAGGAGTTCCATCTCACGGTGTCGCTGTCATGTGTTTTTCGCACAGAGACCTCGGCGCGTGTGCCGGTTTCCGCTGTGCCCTTGTTGCGGCAGAACAGGATGTTGGGCGCGTTGATCAACGTTGCGCCGCGCATCATCAGTCCTTGCCGCGCCCATTGGCCGAACAACTCCTCCTGCGGGATCGGCGGGATGGTGGCCATGATCTCGCAATCGCCGGCAAGCGGCGTAAAGACGTATCGTCCGGTATCGGATTTTGCCCAGACGTCGTCACCTTCCCCGGTGACGGTGATTGTCAATTCGTTGCCGCTCTCAAAGTATGACGAACTGCCCGCCGTCGATTCTCCGAACGCTCTATCGATCCAGCCAGGCGGCGCATCCGCGCAAACAATGCCAGCCAGAGAAACGATCAATCCACCCAACCAGATCCTTGTGTTCACGTTCATGAGACCCTCGCAAAGCAAATGATTGATACAGTTTGCGGGTAGTATAAGTCTGCCCCCCTCAACTTGTCAAGCGCTCATTCTGAACGCTCAACGCTCAAGGTGAGCCACGGCGGCGTATCGGGCAGGAGTGCGTCGAAGGCTGTGATCAGCGCTTGCTCGTAAGCCCCGGCGTAGGTGCCGTCCAGAAAGCGGGCATACGCCTCGTCACA
>DUPH01000366.1 GCA_012838435.1 Lentisphaerota bacterium
CGGAGGGTTTGGACTTGCCGCCCGGCCCCGCAAACCGTATAGTATAGAGCCATCTTTTCGCGGTATCGGCGCGTCTGCGTGTCGCAGGCCGGACCGGCCGGATTTAACTAAGGAGTCAGCCATGATCGTCACCACAAAAGAACTTTTCCAGCACGCTTACGGCAAGTATGCGATCGGCGCGTACAATATCAACAATCTTGAGCAGACCATGGGCCTGTTCCAAGGCAATGTCGACAGCAAAGCCCCCTTCATCGTGCAGCTTTCCAAGGGCGCGCGCGGGTATACGCACAAGCTGATGCTTGAGGCGCTGATGACCACGGCCGACAAGATCTTCCCCGACGCCGTTTTCGCGGTGCATCTGGACCACGGCGACGAGGAGACCTGCATGGACTGTATCGCCTCCGGCGTCTACAGCTCGGTAATGATCGATGCCTCGCACTATCCGCTCGAGAAGAATATCGAGATCACCAAGCGCGTCGTGGACGCCGCCCACGCCAAGGGCATTGTGGTCGAGGCCGAGTTGGGCCAACTCAAGGGCGTGGAAGAGGATGTCTCGTCCGCTGAGCACGTCTACACGAAGCCCGAAGAGGCCGAGTATTTCGTCAAGCAGACCGGCTGCGACTCGCTGGCCGCTGCGATCGGTACCTCGCACGGCGCTTTCAAGTTCAAGGGCGATCAGAAGCTGCGCTTTGACATTCTGGAGGAGATTCAGAAGCGTCTGCCCGGCTTCCCGCTGGTGTTGCACGGCTCCTCCTCGGTGCCGCAGGACGAGGTCGCCCGTATCAACGCGGCCGGCGGCGCGATCAAGGGCGCGAGCGGCGTGGACGCCTCGCAGTTCCTCGGCGCGGCCAAGCTCGGCGTGACCAAGATCAACATCGATACCGACGGGCGTCTGGTCTGGTGCCGCGTACACCGCGAGTTCTTCCGTGACCATCCCGAGCAGTTCGACCTGCGTGGCCCCGGCAAGATCTTCATGCCGGAGTATGCGAAGTTCATTGCGGAGAAGAACGTGTTGCTTGGCTCGGCTGGCCAGCTCGACGCCTGCCGCGCTGCGCTGAAAAAATAACCCCCCCCCGTGTGGCGCGTTCGGCAAGCGGACGCGCCCGCATCGCTTTTAAGGAGAAACACACACTATGGCTAAAAAGATTATGGTCGACGGCAATCAGGCCGCCGCTGAAGTCGCCTTCGCGTGCAGCGAAGTTGCTGCTATTTATCCCATTACCCCTTCCTCGCCGATGGGCGAGTGGGCCGACGAGTGGGCCGCGAAGGGTGCGAAGAACCTGTGGGGCACCGTGCCGCACGTGATTGAGTTGCAGTCCGAAGCCGGTGCCGCAGGCGCGGTACACGGCGCACTCACCACCGGTGCGCTGACCACCACCTTCACGGCCTCGCAGGGCCTGTTGCTGATGATCCCGAACATGTACAAGATCGCGGGCGAGTTGACTCCCACGGTCTTCCACGTCACCGCGCGCGCTCTGGCCTGTCAGGGACTCTCGATCTTCGGTGACCAAGGCGACGTCATGGCGTGCCGCCAGACCGGCTTCGCGATGCTGGCTTCGAACAGCGTCCAGGAGGTCATGGACATGGCCACCATCGCCCACGCGGCGACGCTTGAGTCGCGCGTGCCGTTCCTGCATTTCTTTGACGGCTTCCGCACCTCGCATGAAGTGCAGAAGATCGATCAGGTCGAGCGCGAGACGATCCGCGCAATGATCGATGACGATCTGGTCGCGGCGCACCGCGCCCGCGCCCTGAACCCCGAGAAGCCGATTCTGCGCGGCACGGCGCAGAACCCGGACGTGAACTTCCAGGGCCGCGAGACCGTCAACCCGTTCTACACCGCCACCCCGGCGATCGTCCAGAAGTACATGGACAAGTTCGCGAAGCTAACCGGCCGCCAGTACAAGCTGTTCGACTACGTCGGCGCGCCGGACGCCGAGCATGTGATCGTGATCATCGGTTCGGGTGCCGAGACGGTGCACGAGACGGTGGAAGAGCTGAACAAGAAGGGCGAGAAGCTGGGCGTCATCAAGGTGCGCCTCTACCGTCCGTTCGATACCAAGGCCTTCGCGTTGGCGATCCCCAAGACGGCCAAGACCCTGACGGTGCTGGACCGCACCAAGGAAGTCGGCAGCGTGGGCGAGCCCCTTTACACCGACGTGCGTGCCGCGATCGGTCAGACTGTGCAGTATAAGCTGGCCGACATCAAGAGTGATGTCGCGATCTACGGCGGCCGCTATGGTCTGGGCTCGAAAGAATTCACCCCCGCGATGGTCAAGGCGGCGTTCGACAACGCCAAGCAGGCGAAGCCGATGAACAACTTCGCGATCGGCATCAAGGACGACGTGACCGGTCTGAGCCTTGAGATTCCCGCCGACTTCACGCTTTCCGATGAGGGACGCAAAGAGTGCATGTTCTATGGACTGGGCTCGGACGGCACGGTTGGTGCGAACAAAAACTCGATCAAGATCATCGGCGAGGACACCGACAACTTTGCGCAGGGCTACTTTGTGTACGACTCGAAGAAGGCCGGCGCGATCACGGTTTCGCATCTGCGCTTCGGGCCGGAACTGATCCGCAGTCCGTACCTCTGCACCAAGCCGGACTTTGTGGCGTGCCACAACTTCTCCTTCCTCGAGAAGTATGACATGCTCAGTTCGATCAAGCCCGGCGGCACCTTCCTGCTGGCCTCGCCGTTTGAGCCGGAAGAGGTGTGGGACAACACCCCGGACGAAGTCGCGCAGCAGATCATCGACAAGAAGCTGAAGTTCTACGTGGTCAACGCCCTCAAGCTCGACCATGAGCTGAACCTCGGCGGACGCATCAACACCGTCATGCAGACTGCCTTCTTCAAGATCTCCGGCATCCTGCCCGAAGATGAGGCGATCGAAGCCCTCAAGAAGGCTGCGCAGAAGACCTACGGCCGGAAGGGCGAAGCCGTGGTCAAGATGAACTGGGACGCTATCGACGCGGCCGCTAAGGCTGTCAAGCAGGTGAACTACCCCGCGCAGCCGGCCAGCAAGATCAAGATGCCCGCCGTGGTCGCCGACGAGGCACCGGAGTTCGTCAAGATCGTGACCGCCGAGATCATGGCCCAGCGCGGCGATGACCTGCCGGTCTCGAAGATTCCGAACGACGGCACCTGGCCGACTGCCACCACGCAGTGGGAGAAGCGTAACATCGCGACCGAGATTCCGGTGTGGGATCCCGACGTCTGTATCCAGTGCACGCAGTGCTCGCTGGTTTGCCCGCACGCGGCCATCCGCCCCAAGGCCTACGACGCCGCCTGTCTGAAGGACGCTCCCGAGACCTTCAAGTCTGCGGATGCCAAGGGCGTGATCGGCAAGGCCTTCCCGGGCTTCAAGTACACGATTCAGATCGCGCCGGAAGATTGTACCGGTTGCGGCCTGTGCGTGCAGCGCTGCCCGGCCAAGAACAAGGCCGACCCTACCAAGAAGGCGATCAACATGGCTCCGCAGTTCCCGTTGCGCGCGCCGGAAGCCGCCAACTGGAAGTTCTTCCTGAGCCTGCCTGAAGCGGACGCCTCCAAGCTCAACCTGACGACCATTCAGGGCAGTCAGCTCAAGCGCCCGCTCTTCGAGTTCTCCGGCGCCTGCGCTGGTTGTGGCGAGACACCGTACCTCAAGCTGCTGACCCAGCTCGCGGGCGACCGCCTGCTGATCGGTAACGCGACCGGCTGCTCGTCGATCTACGGCGGCAACCTGCCGACCACGCCGTACTGCACGCGTGAGGACGGCCGCGGCCCGTCGTGGTCCAACTCGCTCTTCGAGGACGCCGCCGAATTTGCTTTCGGCATGCGCCTGACCGCCGACAAACTGAACGGCTACGCGCTGGAACTGATCGATCAGCTCATCGCCGCCGAGCAGGCACCGGACGCACTCAAAGAGGTGGCCCGCAAGATCAAGGAGACCGACCAGAAGAGCGGCGAAGGCGTCGAAGCCATGCGCGCACTGGTGGCTGAGTTGAAGAAGCTGCTCGGCGACGGTTCCTGCTGCGCTATCTGCAAGAGCCTGCTGGGCGTGGCGGACTACCTGATCCGCAAGTCGGTCTGGGCAGTCGGTGGCGACGGCTGGGCGTACGACATCGGCTACGGCGGTCTTGATCATGTGCTCGCTTCCGGGCGTAACATCAAGATCCTCGTGCTCGATACCGAGGTCTACTCCAACACCGGCGGGCAGGCTTCGAAGTCCACGCCGCTCGGCGCGGTCGCGAAGTTCGCGGCCTCTGGCAAAGAGCAGATGAAGAAGAACCTCGGCATGATCTCGATGACCTACAAGAACATCTACGTCGCGCAGGTCAGCCTGGGTGCCAACGCGGCCGCCACGGTCAAGGCATTTGCCGAGGCCGAAGCGTATGACGGGCCGGCGATCATCATCGCCTACTCGCACTGCATCGCGCACGGCATCAACATGGTCGAAGGTCTGGAGCGCCAGAAGGTCGCCGTGGAGACGGGTCACTTCCCGCTCTACCGTTACAATCCGGAACTCGCCGCACAGGGCAAGAACCCGCTGCAGCTCGACAGCAAGGCACCGACGCAGTCGTTCGCCGAGACCGCGCTGAAGGAGAACCGCTTCAAGCAGCTCCTGAAGCTCAATCCGGACGGCGAGGCGATGCTGCAGAAGGCCGAAGGGAAGTTCAAGGACAACTTCGCGATGCTTCAGGCTCTGGCCGACCTGCCGCAGCCGGAATAAGCGTCACATCTAAAAAAGCGGGCGCCGGCGAGGAGTC
>DUPH01000367.1 GCA_012838435.1 Lentisphaerota bacterium
ATGCCGGCGAGGCGTCGCTGCAATTTGTCTTCCCCAAAAACATCCGCTGGCGTTTTGCCGACGGCACCAACGCTTGCTACCTCACGGATGGCACGACGCGCTTCCCCGTCCGCACTCGCACCGAACGTGACGGCGCGTGGCATTGGACCGACGACGGAAAGGCCGCCGTGCTCAAGTTCGAGGTTCCGACGGACGCCCCGCAGCGCGCGCTGCGGTTTGTCGCCGCCAACGGCATCGAAGGTCTCCGCCGCCCCGAAACGTTGGTCGTGGGACGCGGCGTACACGACGCTACTGTGACGACGTTTGTGGACCCGATGAACCGCTGCTACTACCTCGACGCCGACGGCTTCGCACCCGAACTCAAGCGCTTCACCGCCGTTGTACCGCATCCCGATTCGACAGCCGAAGCAAAGTACATCGTGGTCGAGGCGACCGACACGCGGCTCCGGCGGCGCTTCCCCGACCAAGGGCCAGACTCCTTTGTCGTCAAGGCAACCCTCGAAACGTGGCGCAACGGCACCTTCGAGACAAACCTTGTAATCACCAAGCACGACACGATTCATCCGCTGCCCGCACCGAACGAAGTCGTGATCGTGGGCCAGTGCGGCTACGGGCCTTCGACGAACCTCTGTCGCGACATCTTCGAGCAGGACCTCTGCAACCTTTTCGTTGGCTGGAATTCGGCGTCCAAGACTCACCCGGACACCTTCCCTGCCGACAAACGCGCGGCTTGGGAGAAGATCATCCGCGAGCGGCCGATGTACGCCATGTCGATCTACTCCGGAGACGACCAGAATCTGCAACGGAAGCTCACCGAGGCCTATCACGGGCGTTACCTCGGCAACAACATCGGCGAATACGCGGCGTTCCTCTACCAGAGCCGCAACGAATGCGCCATCCCGATGAACCTCAACCTGCTGCAGGCGCGGAATCACTTTGTCGACCGCTACTGCAACAACGTGCCGCGAAGCTGGGCAGGTAATTTTCCGATCGTCACCTCGACCTGCGGCACGGCGTTGTCGTGCTACGAGTTGGCCGGCGGCATCGACTATATCTGCAACGAACTGTGGGCCATCGGCGCACAGAACCTCGCGCACACAACTGCCGAGGCGCGCGGCGCGGCCCGCCGCTGGAAGCCGGACTACTGGTGCGGCTGGAACGCGCACGAGTGGCAGACCTGCGCCATCCCCTACCATACTGAACAGAAGTTCGATTCCTGCTACGTGGGCTTCCTGCAAGAATACATCTTCGGTACGTCGCTCATCGTGCTCGAGTCTGGCGCGCAGGGGACACAGGCATGGAAGTACACCGACCGCTATCCGAACAAGAAGGGCGAACGCGCCAGCGAAGACTACGACGAACATGTCGCGCGGAGCTACCGCGATGTCGTGAAAAAGTTCTACGACTGGGTGAAGACGAACCCCCGCGACAAAGGTACGCCCGAAACGAAGATCGCCATAGCGCTGGGCAATCTCGACGCCTATCTCGGCCTCAACGGCAACTTCAACGTCTGGAGTCAGCACGACAACGCCGCCACCAACGCGCTCTGGAAGTACGGTCCGCCCGAAGGCACGCAGGCGCTACTCCAAGACCTCTTCTTCCCGCGTTCCTCCAAAGTCATCGAACCCTACGGAAATGCTTGGCTGGCCGGCACACCCTTCGGCCAAGTCGATGTCATGAACGTCGATGACGAGTCCACGCTCGCGGATCTCAAGCGCTACGACCTGCTGGTTTTTGGCGGTTGGAACACCATGATGCCATTGCAAAAGGACGTGCTGCGGCGCTACGTCGAAAACGGCGGCGTGCTCTTGATGTCCGTGCCCCAGTGGACCACGCGCCTCGACCGCGACAGCGTGAACTACACCGCTGCTGATCTGATCCAGCCCTTCGGCCAGATCGCGGTCAGCGCCCCCGTCGCGGCCGCAGGCAGAATCGGCGATCAAGATGTGACGCTGAAACTCGCGACGGTCACGCCCGGCCCGGACAGTGAAGTTGTTGAGACACTGGACGGCAAGCCGTTGCTCGTGAAGACCCGTGTCGGCAAGGGGGCCTTCTATCTCTTCACACCCTGGCACTTCGCGGGTTACAAGGGAGCCTACGCGGAGCTCTATCGCGCTTGGGTTTCGCGGCTCGCCCGCGAGGTGCGCCAGACCGCCACGATCGAGACGGCGGACGACGATCCAGAGACGCTCACGTGCATCACCTACGGCGTCTATCCGAACACCATCTACATCCTCAACATGGACACACGCCACGCCCGCCGGGTCAACCTGATCGTCGCCGGCACCAAGCGCTTGATCGAACTGGC
>DUPH01000368.1 GCA_012838435.1 Lentisphaerota bacterium
AACATGATTTGGAGGGCGAGTGTCCCCACGAGCCGCCGAGGCGGGCAATGGAGGGCGAGTGTCCCCACGAGCCGTCTTCCGCTGTGCGGAAGGATGGTTTCGATTTTCACTGCGGAGCACCAAAAATCTCTGCGTCTCTGCGTCTCTGCATTAAAAAAACGTTCAACGCTCAATTTTCTATCAGCGCTGGCCGCGCTGATATGGGGAGCGGGATGCGCGTCGCTGCCGCCGGCGGATGGCGGGGCGACCACGATCGCGCACTATCAGGCACAGGCCGTCAAAATGCGGGGATTGGAGCTGCAGCGTGAGATTTCAATCGAGCGGGAAACGCGCGAACAGATGCGCGTGTCGTTCGTAAAGGAGCTGGAGAAAGACGAAAACCGCGAATTCCTGTCGCAAACCGAGTTGCTTTTGCACCAGTTCCGTCTGCTCCCGCACGAGACGTCGCTCGCACCCCTTTTTCTCGAACTGATGAACGATCAGGTGGCGGCTTACTACGACCCCGAGAAGAAACGATTGGTGGCTGTCGATGGGCCTTTGATGCAGGCCAACAAAGACTCGAATGTCAGCCGCAAGATTCCCGGCATGGAGCGTTTCGTGTATGTGCATGAATTCTGCCACGCGATCGAAGACGACCACTTTGATCTGGAGCGTCTGATGCGCGATGCCTCGAATGATCTGGATAGCAGCATGGCGCTGACGGCCTTCACTGAAGGCAACGCCATGCTGGTCGGGCTGGACGGACTGCTCGATAACTACGGGGTGCCGATGACCTCGGCTTCGCCCTTTACGGCGTGGGCGCTGGGTTTGCTGCGTCGACTCGATCTGGAGGATGCGGCCAAAGAGCTTGAAGGAACGCCGCCTTTTTTGATCTCCGCGCTGGTGCGCCCGTATCTGGACGGCACCGTCTTTTGCAACCGTCTGCGGTATGATGCGGGTTGGGGCGCCATCGACTGCGTTTACACCCAGCGCCTGCCGGCCACCACCGCTGAGATCCTTTATCCGGAGCGCCGTTATCTGGCGGGCTTCCAAGCCGCCACGTTCGAGCCCGACCCCGGATTGCTACAGGAGGCCACGCACGGGATTTCGACCAATCGTCTGGGGGCGCTCGGTATCGCGCTGTGGCTGAACGGCGACCGACTGGATGCGCCAGCGAGCTATAGTTTCCTGAGGGGGTGGATGGGGGACCGCGTCTACTTTCTTAAGGGCGAACGGCAAGAGATCCAGACGGTCTGGTTGAGTCTCTGGGAACGTCCGTCCATCGCGCGCGCTTTCTGTCGCGCGGCCCGGCGGCGACTGAAGGAGGAGTTTGCGGGCGAACCGTATGCCGTGCAGCGTGACGGCGCGCGCGTGGCGATCGTCTGGGGGTGCGCCGACGCGGCGGCCTGCGACCGGCTGATGGCCTGTGCGCGGCGCTCGCGTGTCGATGCGGAGCGGCCCGGCTGGTTGGCGTCGGTCATACATGATCTGCCGTTACCGCTGCGTCTGCCACACTATCCCGGTTTCTCGTCGGGGGTGGAGGTGTTGGGCGGCTGGGCAGTCGATGTACACGGCGGCGAAGGTTTCTTTCACGGCACGTTGGCGGGCGGTTTGCTTAGGACGGAGTGGAATCCCGACCGTCATGCGGTGGGCGCTGCGTGGGGCCTCCTGTCGCACACATCCGACGCGTGCGCCGACTACACCTATTGGAGGTTGCCGCTGCTGGCCTCGTGGCACCGCCGCGGTTCGGGCGAGACGGTGCGTTATCGTTGGCGCGTGCTTGGGG
>DUPH01000369.1 GCA_012838435.1 Lentisphaerota bacterium
CTGGGGCTGGGTTGACGGCGGCGAAATCGAGACCGCCACCCCGCGAATCAGCGTGGCGTTGCGCGATCTCACAGGGTTTGACGGGCGGTGCGCCGGTATCGCCTTCACGCGCGGGAACGCTCGTCCCCCAGACGCCCTTCACGAAATGGAGGGCGAGTGTCCTCACGAGCCGCAAGGTGCGCCTCCACGGAATTTTGATCTGGTGGTTGTCGGCGGCGGTATCGCGGGCACCTGCGCCGCGCTGGCTGCGGCGCGGCAAGGACTCAAAGTCGCGCTCCTGCACGACCGACCGATGCTGGGCGGTAACGCCAGCCAAGAGGTGCGTGTCTGGTGCGGCGGCGAAGCGCGTCACCCGCTGGTGCGCGAAGTGCGCAATCTCTTCATGAACCGCGAGCCCGGCGCGGCGCTCTCTGACCGAGCGCGTATGCGGCTGGTGCAGGACGAGCCGAACGTAGCGCTTTACACGGGATGGCGAGCGTGCGGCGTGGAACGAACAGCGGAAGAGAACCGAATCGCTGCCGTGACGGCGCGGCAGGTTGAGAGCGGCGCGATGGCGCGGTTCGCCGCGCCGCTCTTTGTGGATGCCACCGGCGACGGCTGGATCGGCTACTGGGCGGGCGCGGATTATCGCATGGGACGCGAAGCGGCGGACGAGTTCGGCGAAAGCATGGCACCGGCCGTAGCGGATGGGCGGACTTTGGGATGCAGCCTGATGTGGACCTCGATGACAGCCAACACCGCCGTGCCGTTCGGCCCGCTGCCGTGGGCCGAACCCGCCGCGCAAGGCGTGGTCGCCACACAGGGCGAGTGGAACTGGGAGTACGGGCTCGACCACAACATCATCACGGAAGGCGAGACAATCCGCGACCATTTGCTGCGCGTGATCTACGGTAGCTTCAGCTTGGCCAAACGCGATCCGCAACATGCGCGCCGGGTGCTGGATTTTGTTCCCTACAATTTAGGCAAGCGGGAATCGCGGCGGCTGCTGGGCGATGTGATCCTGACGGAAAACGATGTGCGCGAGCAGACGCCTTTCCCAGACGCGGTGGCCACAGGCACATGGTCGATTGACCTTCACGAACACGCGGGCGGCGCGGATTTCCTGACGATGTGTCGTCAGCCATTGTTCGGACGCTACTGGATTCCGCTACGCGCACTCTACTCGCGCAACGTCAAGAATTTGCTGATGGCCGGACGATGTTTCAGCGCCACGCATGTGGGCCACGCCAGTCCGCGCGTGATGAACACCACCGGGCAGATGGGCGTGGCCGTCGGCTATGCGGCGGCGCTCTGTCGACGGCACGCGCTGGGGCCGCAGGCACTGGCGGCCGATCCCGCGCGCGTCGCGGAACTGCAAGCGTGCATCGGCGGAGCCTTCCCGGGCCGTCCGGATCCGGCGCAGGCGGGATGGACAATCATTGATGACGCGGACGCGGAGCAGGTGACCTTTCACGGAGAGTGGAAAAAGGGGCTGCACGAAAACGGCGATCATGTCGGTAGCGGGTTCCGATATGCGGAACAGGGCAGCGCAGACACCTGGGCCGCTTACGCGCTGCCGGTGCGACAGACGGGCATGTACCGCATCCGCATGATCTGGAATTATTATTGGAACGGACGCGCCGGAGCAGTTCCGGTGACAATCCGGCATGCGCACGGCACGCTCCAAGTGACCGTGGACATGCGGCAGGGCTCGGGCCTGTGGCACGAATTGGCGACCGTGGAGCTACGCCCGGAAAGTCCAGCCGAAGTCCGCATTGAGACCGACAGTACAGACGGCGTGGTGGTCGCGGATGCCGTGGCAATCGAAAGGATCGGTGATGCATGATGAAGCGCGCGGGTAATCGGCTTTCATCGCGGAGCACTGGGAGGGGCAAGCGTCCGCTTGCCCGGCAGCGTAAACGCCGCCCACAGAACCGGCACCGCTTTCTGCCCCGTCCGTGTAATGAAAGGATGGTTTCAGGGTTCATCGCGGAGCACCGGGAGGGACGAGCGTCTGCTCGTCCGCGGGCAAGCAGACGCTTGCCCCTCCCAGCGGTGGTCACGCCGCCACCCCAAAAACCTCTGCGTCTCTGCGTCTCTGCGTTAAAAAACGCTCAACTCCTAAATCCTAAATCCTACCTGCCAACTCCGCGCGCGGCTGTGCTCTGCCTTGTTCTCGCATCGGCTGGGCTTTTGTACGGAGCACCGCCCGCGCCGACGATCACGTTCCTGACTGACCGGCCGTCTGCGGTCTATGCGTGCGGCGAAGAGACAACCGTGACGCTGCGTATCAACGATGCGCAGGGCGGCTTGCTGAAGACCGGCACCGTCTCGTTCACGGTCGATAACTTCGGCACCAATCGTCTAGCCGTGCAGAAGCTGACCTTGGCGCGCGACAATCCGTTCGTGTGGCGCGGTACGCTACACCATCCGGGCTTTCTGCGCTGCCGCGCCGCGCTGGATGGCCAGAAGCTGGTGAAGCCCGTCGTGTACGGCATCGCCTTCGATCCGTGCGGCATCCGTCTGGGATCGGGCGGGCCGCCGCCGGACTTCGACGCCTACTGGCGCGGTGAGATCGCGCGGCTGGATCGGGAGGTTCCGCTGGATGCGCGTGTCACGCGCCTCGCGTCGGCCTGCACGGCCGCTACCGAGGTTTCGCGTGTGAGTTTCGCGACCTTCAACGGCAAGCGGGTGCATGGGTTTTTGAGCGTTCCGGCGGATCGCTCGCGTGGACCATTCCCTGTGCGCGTTACGGTGCCGTGGGCCGGACCGGGCGCACATGCGCCGGAGACGCGGCCCGATGACGACCGTGTCATCACGCTGGTCATAAACATTCACGACTTCGAGCCGGGGCCGGACGCCGCCACCCAGCGCCGGAAATATGACGAGCAGAACCGGCGCTACGCGGATGATGTGGCCGGCATAAAACTGCGCAGTGCCTATGAGAACCATCGTTACGCAGGCTACACCGACCGCACGACCTATTTCTACCACGACCCCCTGCTGGGCATCCGCCGCGCGGTGCTGTGGGTGCTGGAGCGTCCCGAGGCCGACCGCACGCGCGTGGGTTATTTCGGCCGGAGCCAAGGCGGCGGAATGGGCATGATGTTGACGGCGTTGACGCCGGTCTTCTCGCGCGCGCTCTTCTGCCAGCCCGCCATGGCCGACATGCTCGCCGGCCGTGTAGGCCGTCGGGCAGGATGGCCCATGCTCATGGAGCGCGCGCGACCCGAAGACCGCGCGGCAGTGGCGGTCACTGCGGCGTACTACGATGCCGGTCACTTCGCCTCACGGGTGCAATGCGAGTGCCGCGTGCTGATCGGCTTTGCGGATGAAGCCTGTCCGCCGCCGAGCGTCTATGCGGCGTACAATGAACTGCGCGGGCCGAAAACGATTCTTCACGATGTGGGCGTGCCCCACAGCAACCCTCCGAGTTATCTTCAAAACCAAGCCTGGATTTTGGAACTTCCGACTCAGGCAACACCCAAGAAAGTAACCCCATGAATCGAAAAACAGGCGTGTCGGCGCGAGTGCCGGACGGTAGCGTTTTCAAAGATATGGCTGGCGCGTATGTCGCGCTGATGACTCCATTCACAAAAAAAGACACGGTGAATGTCGCCGTGCTCGAACAGCAGGTTGACTATTACGCCGCGTGCGGCATACGCGGCCTGTATGTCACCGGCGGCACCGGCGAGGGGTTGCTGTTAACCCTCGCGGAGCGAAAACATGTACTGGAAACCGTGGTGCGAGCCAATGCCGGACGCATGCGCATCATCGCGCATATCGGCTGTATCAATACGAATGACGCGGTCACGCTGGCGCGCCATGCGGAAAAGACTGGAGCCGACTGGATCTCATCGGTGGCACCGGTCTATTTCGGACAGACATTCGCAGCCGCGCATCGGCACTACACCAAAATCGCCGCAGCCACGGGATTGCCTTTTCTGATCTATGCAACGGTCGGCACCGCACTGGACCCGGAACGGGACGCCCGCCTTTTTGACATCCCGAATGTGATGGGCATGAAATACACGGGCATCGATTTTTATGCACTGCAGCGGTTAATCTGGCGGCTGGCGCACCCGGCGATTTTTTTCGCTGGGATGGACCCGCTTTTCGTACCGGCGTTTGCCTCGGGATGCATCGCGGGGTGCATCGGCACCACGCAGAATGTCGTACCCCGCCATTTCTCCCGTATGTTCGACGCCATGACACAAGGTGACTTCGCGTCGGCAATTCGCTTGCAGGCCGAGGCCAACCGCGTGTTGGAATTGCTGACGGAAAGCGAGAACTGGTCGCACCGCAAGGCCATGGTGCGTTTCATCGGATTGGATGTGGGCGCGGCGCGGCCGCCCTACGAACCGCTCACGGACGCGCAGTACGAGGCGCTTGCCGCGCGCATGCGCGAGCAGGGTATCGTGCGCGAGAATGACGCGTTAAAAGGACAAAAATGATGGACAAACGTAAAACTGTGTTGGGGACCGCCTTGCTTTTGGCGGCTGGAATTTGGGCATACGATGTGCCGAAAAACAAGCAGGAGACGGTGCTCGTCGACCGGCAAGGAGAAGCGCAGCCGTATCTGGCGTTTCCGGCAGTGCTGGATCTCGGCAACGAGGTCTTGATTTCGTACAAACGGGGAAAGCGCACGCGGCCGATACCGGTGCGGTGCTGGATTTCTTGCGGATCGACGGCGCGAGCGGTGCCGTCAAGGCCTGTTCGACGATTGCGACCATACCGGGCGAGATCATGCAGATGGGCGAGTGGGTGCGTTTCCCCAACGGTGACATCGCCACCTATATCGACGCGCAGCGCAACAAGCAACCGAGCCGCACCGGACTGGCAGCGGCGCGATCAAGCGACGGCGGCAAGACCTTCGGTCCGGTGACACGCGTGGGCGTCGTCGACGGCGTAGAGTACGGATATGCGTTTGAGGCTGTGACGCGCGGGCAGACCACTTGGATGCTGGTGATGACCTTCACCAACCTGACCGGCGGGGTCTTTTCACAGCAGCCGTCACGCTCGTTGGCGGGCTCCGTAGATGTCATCCGTTCCGAAGACAACGGCCACACGTGGCGCTTCGTGCAGAGCTTGTCGCGCGAATTGGTGGGCAATGTCTCGATCAATGAAAGTTCCTTCGCGCCCCACGGCGACGGCTTCATCATCGCCGCGCGGGGTTATGACGCCCGCCAGTGGCTGGCGTATGCCGACGCGAAATTTCATGTGACGCGCAAGGTCAATGTGGCCAAGACGTGTGACGAGATCACGAGCCATGTCGGCCGTCCGCGCGTCTTTACCAGAGACGGTCGCTGGTATTTGCTGGGCAGAAACTTCTTGGCGCCCAAGACCCCGATGCGCCTGAGCCTGTTCCGGTTTGATCCGGAGACGTTGGCGATCCAGCGTCATGTGATCCTGGACAATGACGAGGGCAACAAGGTCTCGGACGGCTACTACGCCATGCCGTATTGGCGCGAGCAAAACGGTAAAACGCAATTCCATGTTGTGACGTACAAACGGGGAGATGGCGGTTCGCCAAAGATCATCCGTCTTTCCTATGATTGGGAGGAGGTTCGATGAGCCGTGCGCTGCGGATCTGCTGGATTGCGCTTTTAGGAAGCGTCGCACTCTGTCACGCTTCCGTGCAGATCGAGTGGCGGGAGGCGAAGCCGGAAGACGTGCCGACGGCGGCGCTTGCCGCGCGCCCAGAAGCGCCCCCGGCATCCATGCCGGAGACGTTCCGGCGTCCCGTAAGCTGCCGCCAGAACACCGACAAAATCAAGCGCGCCTTGTTTGTGTTCGAGACCGATGCGGCCGATGCCGGCGGCACCGTAGGCTACGAAGCTGAGCTTGACGCGCGCGGTGAGCTTGTCGGCACCTGGAAGCCGTTGCCGCCGCCGTCGGTTGACGGCACCCCGGCGCAAACGTACCGGCTGACCGGTGAAACCGTGTTGCCGATGGGCCACCAACACCTCTTGCTGCCCGCCCGTGATGCCGCAGGCGCCCCCAAGTTGCTGGCCTACCACACGGTGACGACCAAATGGTTCGAACTCGGCGACGTGCCCGGTGGCGCGTGGAGCGCGCCGCCGGTTCTGCTGCCCGACTCTGATTCTTCATTCCTGCTGTGCCAGCGTGACGGCGCAACGTCCGGCCCGTGTTGGCGCGCCAGGCTGGTGCGGACGGAACGTTTCTCGCCGATCAACTATGTGGTGCTGGCCGTGTATATCGCCTGCCTACTCATAGCCGCTGCCGTGATGATGGTCAGGTCGCGGCGGCAACAACAGTCCGCCGACTCCTATTTCAAAGGCGACGGCAAGTTGCCGTGGTGGGCGGTCGGAGTCAGCATCTATGCGGCGATGTTCAGCGCGATCTCGCTGATCGCGGGGCCGGCCGTCAGCTATCTGCTCAACTGGTCCTATTTCACGGTTGTGCTCAGCAAGCTGTTGATCGTACCGATTATCGCCGGTTACTATCTGCCGTTCTTCCGGCGGTTGAATTTAACAAGCGCATACGAGTATCTGGAAGCGCGTTTCAATCTCGCCTGCCGTCTCTTTGCCAGCGCCGCCTTCTCGGGCTTCATGCTGTTCCGCGCCGCGCTCGTAGTCTTTCTGCCCGCGCTCGCGGTTTCGGAGATCGCCGCGATTCCGCTGGATACGACAATCATCGGGCTGACCGTTATCTCGGTTCTGTACTGTATCTCCGGCGGGATCAAAGGGATCGTGTGGGGCGATTTTTACCAAGGCATTATCCTGATCGCCAGTATCGCCGTGACAGTGGCGATCTTGATCGCGGGGACGGATGGCGGCTGGTCGGGTTTCTTCTCGATCGCGCGGGAACACAACAAATTCGACGTGTTCAATTTCTCTTGGGATCTGACGGCACCGGTCTTCTGGGTGATGCTCATCGGCGGGTTTGTCTCGAACCTCAACTCCTACACCAGTGACCAGTGCGTGCTGCAACGTTTCATGACGACCAAGGACGAACGTTCGGCGGTGCGCAGTATCCTCTTCTGCATCGCGATCACGTTTATCTCCGGGCCCCTGCTCTACACGATCGGTACCGGACTCTTCACCTACTTCAGCAGCCATCCGGAGCGTTTGGATGTGACGATTGCCAAGAACGACGCGATCTTCCCGGTGTTCATCGCAACCGGCCTGCCGCCGGGTGTCGGCGGTTTGCTGCTGGCCTCCATCTTCGCGGCGACGCTCACAACGTTGGCGGCGAATCTCAACGCCACGGCGACTGCGCTGACCACCGACTTCTATTTGCGCTTCCAACGCGAAAAGGTCAGCGACGCGAAGCTCGTGGCCTGGGGTAAGGGGCTGACCATAATCGGCGGCATCATCGCGCTGGGGCTGGCACTGCTTTTCGCGCATGCCGATATCCAGTCGATGCAAGAGACCTTCTACAAGTTCCTGGGGATTCTCACTTCGGGCATCACCGGTCTGTTTCTGCTGGGGATGTTCGCGCCGCGCGTGGGCGGCTCCGCCGCCGTTCTCGGATTGATTGTGAACTACGTGGTCTGTTTCACGCTCGCGTTCTGTCCGCTGCCGTGGAAGCCCCATCTCATGCTGTACGGCGTGGCCGGGCTCATTGCGTGTCTGGTCACCGCGCTGCTGGCGAGCCTGGTGTGGCCGAACCGCAAGCCCACGAATGGATGGGTGTGGACCAAGCGTGCGTAATCGGTTTGGGAGCGCTGCTCGGTTGCTTTATCCACAGATGGACGCAGATTACGCAGATTTTTTTGGTAGCAATGCTAGCCGCAAGTCGCGGGTCGCGGGTCAACCTCTCTTATTGCGACCACTCAGTGGTCGCAATGGTGAGTGTAAAAGCATTGCTTTGTTGTTTCACGCGAAGACGCGAAGGTTGGAGGGCGAATGTCCCCACGAGCCGTTGGGGCGTGGCACTGGAGGGCGAGTGTCCCCACGAGCCGTTGGGGCGTGGCACTGGAGGGCGAGTGTCCCCACGAGCCGCCTTCCGCTGCGCGGAAGGGTGGTCTCTGGTCACCTCGCGGAGCGCCGGGAGGGGCAAGCGTCTGCTTGCCTGCGGACGAGCAGACGCTCGTCCCTCCCATCCTGCGGTCAGAAAAAAACTTCGTGCCCTTTGTGCCTTTGTATGAGATTGAATTGGGTTCCGCGTTAAAGGGAGAAACCACATGTTGAATCACAGGGTTCTAGAGGCTTTCGCAAGGCTCTTTGCTTGCAGGTGTGGCACGGGCATCTTGCTCGTGTTTCATGGGCGGGACGCCCATGCCACGAGGCGCGACCTCTGCGTACTGGCGCTGGTGATGTTGGCCACGCCACTGCTGGCGCAACGTCTCACGATTGACACCTTCACGCTACGTGCGCCCACGGACGGCGGGCGGCGGCTGGCGCTCGGCGATACGTTTGAAGTGAGCCTGCGTGTAAAGAATCGCGATGCGGGCACGTTGACGTTTGTACTGCGGACAGTCGAGCCCATCAAGCAAGAAGACGCGCCGCCTGTGTTGAGCCATTACGACGCGACACGCCGCTTCGCCTCGATGACCGAGACCAACCGGAGCGTGCAAATGATCGACGGCGGATCGCGTGACCATGATCCGGCACCCAACGCCTTCCGGCTGCGCGTGAGCACGGCCGACTGGAAACCCGGTCACTACGAGCTGGGATTGTTCGCGCACAACAGCACCGACAAGCGTCACGGCCAATATGAAGCCGTGTGTGCAAAATTCGCGGTCGTGGTGAAAGATGATACCGTGCGGTTGATCGACCGCTGCAATCCCGCGCCGACCCGCATCCGCAGTGCCGCGTTTCTGCCGGACGCAGTGCGTGCCGGCGACCCCACCGCGCTGATTGTGGTGCTGACTGCGACCAACATGATCGGCCTGAAGGCCACGACAGCGTTGCGCATGGCACCGGAAAACACACTGCCCGGTTTCCGTTACGATGAGACGGGCCGTAAAGCGTTCCTCGCCGAACCTGGTTCAGAACTGGTACTGGATCAAGGCGCACTGGACACCGATCCGGCGCACGGCGCGATCCGCGTGCCGCTGCGAACCGACGGTTTGAAGCCGGGGCTCCACTTCGTTACGATCGAAGCGCACACCGATGAGGGGCGCCCCGATACGCGGCGTATCGCGTTGTGCATCAAAGACCCGGCCGACCGGCTGCACGTCACGGTCTCGGAACCGTGGGAAGCTTGCAAAGGCTCAAGCGCAGGACGTTTCACGCGCTTGCCGGACGGTACGCTGATTTATGGCGGACGCATCAGCAATGATCGCGGACGGACGTGGACCCGCCCAGAGAGCGGCGGCATTGTGGGCGGCTGTCCCGTGCTGCACGACGGGCGTGTGATCGCGCTGGATTACAGTCTGCTGCCGATTGACGGGAGGCCGGGCGTCTACACAGGCACGCTGCGCAGCACCGTCGACGGTGGAAAAACCGTGATGCGTGAACCGGCAGAGTGCCGCGTACCGTTGGCCAAAGCGGCGCGCGGTCACGCGCAACATCGCGGGCCACTCTGCACCGGATCATTCGTGCAGCGGGCCGACAGCGTGCTGCTGGCCCTGATGATGGGGTGGTTCACAGGTGACGATGCCCTGTGTCCGCACGGGCATGGCCGTCCCTACTCGCGTTCGTACGTCTGTACCTCGAGCGACGGCGGTCGCGTGTGGGAGTATCTCGCAACGATCGGCTACGACACCATCGGCAGCGAGGGATACAACGAGGGCACGCTGGCGCTTCTGGACAATGGCGAAATCGTCGCCGTTCTGCGCACCGGCAACATGACCGACATCGCCTGTCAGGACAACCCCGTCATGGTCACGCGCAGCGCCGACGGCGGTCGGACCTGGAAGAAACCGTGGCGGACCGGAGTCAACGGGGCTTATCCGGTGGTCACCGCGCTGTCAGACGGACGGCTCGCGCTATCGGCCGGCCGTCCCGGCGCATATGTGCTGTTCAGTTCGGATCGCGGCGATACTTGGCACGACCTGACGCTGGTGGACCCAGGAGACCACTCCGGTTACACGGCACTGATCGAGACCGTGCCGGGCGAGATACTGGTCGCCTTTGGCGAAGGCTATCTGCGCACCGACATAAAAAATAATGTGCGCATGACCCATGTGCGCTACCGCGAGGCGGCGCACTGACCTGAAGGTGCTTTTTTCGGGGGGGGCACGGGCATCTTGCCCGTGGGGCGGCGAGAAGCGCCGCCCGGACGAGCAGACGCTCGTCCCTCCCGGTGCTCCGCGAAAGACCGGTGACCGGGCTTGTGCGAGGTCGTGATCTTGTCTTGTGTCTCATGTCTCGCGTCAATGGGTCGGATTCCCACGCTGGAGGGCGAGCGTCCCCGCGAGCCGCCTTCCGCGCGCAGCGCGGAAGGAAAGCGGTGCCGCGCCCCGCGCACAGCGCGGTGCTTGTCACGCGCACTCCAAATTGAGCGCCCGGCGCAAGGCTGGCGCGGAGCACGGTCTCACGCGCGCACGGACCGCCGATAGGACGTCGGCGTACAGCCGAACATCTTTTTGAAGTGCGTGGAAAAATGCTGCGATGAAGAAAAGCCCAGCGCGGCGGCGATATCCGTGATAGATTCGTCGCTCTCCTTGAGACGACGTTTGGCCTCGTTGAGGCGACACACGAGCTGGTAGTGCAGTGGCGGAAACCCGGTAACCTGCTTGAAGACGTTGATGAAGCGGGTTGACGAGAGCGCTGCCTCTTTGGCCAGCGCGTCGAGGTTGATCTTCTGCTCCGGATGTGCGCGGATGCGCTCGATGATGGCAGACAGCTTGTCCGTCCCGGCAAGGGGCTGCTGTTTGCCGGTAAGTTCGGCGATCTCAAAGACCAAGGACATGCAGGCGCTACGCAACGCGAACATCCGGTAGTTTCCGGACAGACTGCTGTGACACTTTAACAAGCGACGGAATGCGGAGGCGATGCGTGCCGTGTCCGCCGTGACGCGACAGGGCAACCGGTTCAACCTGCGCCGGAGCGCGTGGATCTCCGGCGCGGGAAGTCCCAAGAAACCGGGCGGCGCATCACTGAGGCGAAGGTGGATCCAATAATGGACGCCCCCCTTAGGTAAGGCTTGCAGCCGATGTACCTGGTCGGGATGGTTGACGAAGAGATCGCCCGGCATGATCGTGTGCCGGTCCGCCCCGCTCTCCAAGACCAGCGACCCGCGGAGGCAGAGCCCGATCTCAAGGCACCCGGCGTGGGCGTGCTCGTCCACTGTCCAACCATAACGCACGCTCCGGGTGTATCCCACGAGCGGCAC
>DUPH01000040.1 GCA_012838435.1 Lentisphaerota bacterium
ACTATCCGACCGACGGCGGATGGGGCTACGGCTCCGGGGCCTTTACGGCCACCGGTACCACGATCACTGTGAAAATTCCGCGCAATACGCAAAAGGCGTTCTTCAAGATCCGCAAGGTGGACTGAGCGGCTCACTCGCCGTAGAAGATCAGGCGACGCCGCTCATAGACGCTGTTGAGGATCGAAAAGGTTTGAAGGTCGGCATACCGTATCTCGGTCATGCCGACCCGCTCCATCGCCTCCGCCACGGCGCGGTCCGTCCAAAGTACCGACAGATGCGCCTGTGTGAACGGCTCTTTGATCTGGGTGAGGTTGACCTTGCACGACTTCAGGCCGCGCTGACGGCATCCCTCGTGATCGGGCATCGCGTACGGGCGCGTGCTGTAGGTGACCAGATACCCGTGCGGTGTCAAACAGCCGCACGTCCCCAGCAACGCCAGCGCCACAAGCCACACGTTGCGCTTACTGGCCATACACCACCGTGGTGTGGCTCATATAAAGGCCGAACAGCACATTGAAGAACTCGTGGTCGGCATACTCCAGCGTCTTCAGCCCGCCGTTCTCGGCGGCCTTCTGCAAGCCCGCGTCACCCCAGGCAACCAGCCACGCTACCGAACGCGTTGTAGCCTCACCTGAACGAGTCACGGTCTGGGTGTTGCGGAACTCGCCGCTCATCGGCACACGCACATTGGAGTAGACGCATCCCGAAACCAACAGCCACACACCTGCCGCAGCCACTCCCAGCACTGTTTTTCGTACCATCATTCCTCCCGTTCCCAACTTGAGCGTTGAGCGTTTAAAAATTTCCACTTCTACGTTCTACGTTCTACGTTCTGCGTTCTGCGTTCACTCCAGTGGATCCACCCGCAGCGCCGCTTCACGCCGACGCAGCCAGAAATCGCGGAACGCCGCCTGAAACTTTTCCATCTCCACTTCGGCAAAGGCGATCTGCGTGGCCGCGTGTGGATCGTGCGACACGCTCAGTGCCACCAGATAGTCGCTCAGCACCCGCGCATGCGGCGGGTCGCGCTCCAACGGTACACCCTTGTGCAGATAGTAGATCAACCCCCATGCCATGGCGTATTTCAGACGCCGTCCGGCCGATGTGCCGTCATAAAATGTTTCGTAATCGGTTTGCAGCAGCAAGGGAAGCAGCGTGACCGCTGTATCGAGGTTTTCCAGCAGGACCGGCGTCCGCGCCGGATCTTCAGGCAGCGTCACGCGGCCTTTGTTATCAACCTGTGCATGTTCGAACAGGCAGGCGTGCCCCTCGTTCAACCAAGGCGCGGCGCCCAGCATGCAAGTGGCGTGGGAGAGGTATTGATGAAAAGCCTCGTGACGGACGATCTGCATCATTGTCTCCCGGTTTGCCTGCTGGTAGAGCACCAGTTCACGCCGGGCCGGCATCCACATCCCTGACGACCACGCATACGCTTCGCCAACATAGCGCACGTAGTCGTCGCGCCCCGCAAACAGCCGTAACAGCGCCACTTCCGGCTCATGCGTCAACGGCGGCACCAACCGCGCATAAGCACGGCGCAACGCCGGTAGCGTCTCCTTCAACTCGCGGATCAGTGACTTGCCCACTTCAGTGTGGACATCCGACAGAATGATGTACCCGTCGGTCTCGGCAAACCACCAGTCGTCATAATTCTCAACGCTCCGGCGCGCCTCGACGCGCACCGGGTGGTTGGGCTGGTCAGGCGCCTTCTCGCCGGTGCGCAGCACCGAAACTTCCGTCGCCGCTACGCCCTTCTCTTTCTCCAGCCGCGAGGGCAGGGCCAGCGCCGCCACGAAACCCTCCTCGAACACTTTGCGCAGCACCGCCTCATCCGGCGCACCGGCGGCGTGTAGCACCACTGCGAACCAGCCGGTCGACGGCGCATTGCCGACCCGTCGCGGCCGGAAGGCGTAGACCAGTGTGCCTGCCTCTTCGCACGGATAGGCGAGCACCTCTTCCAGCGCAAACCGGTTGAACTTGACCGCCTCCGGCTCGTAGACCGTGACGCCTGCGAAGGTCGCCACCCACTCGTTGATCTGCGTGCGTTCTCGTGGATTGACCTCATACGCCGCGTCGCGCAGCCGCAGGCCGAAGCGGGCGCGCGACACTAGTTCATCGTCGAACACCGGCAGGCGCTGCGCCACGCGCCCGAGGATCAGGCGGTTGCCGGCATCATCGCGCCAGCGTCCGCAACACTGGCTGGCGTACCACAGTTCGTACGGGTCGAAACGATCTTCGCGCGCCAACGCCTCGCCATCCGTCAGTAGAAAGGCACGGGCGCGCGGCATCGGTAGTGGCTCGGAGACGGCACGCGCCAGGCCAGGCATCATAAAGCCGAGGTTCGGATAGTTTTTCACCGGTCCGAACGTCACTCCCGCCTGCACGGCCAACGCCGCCAACGCTGTGATTGCGTATGTCACTCCGCGCTTCATGTCATCCGTTCTCCTATGAGACTTGCAAACCCTTTGTTTGCAGGTGTGGCACGGGCATCTTGCCCGTGTTTCATGGGCGAGACGCCCATGTCACGAGGGGTTTTGCAAGAGCCTCCTGTTATTCGCGCACGATTTCGTAGAGCAGCGTCGCCGACTCGGGTTGCGCGTCGACCGCCGCTGTGAAGGCGAGCCGCCCCTTGACCACGCGCGCGGGAACCTCAGCCACGCGCCGCCCGCTGGTCGACAGCGCGTACACTTTGAATGCGTCCGCCGGCTTGACCGCCAGCCGGATATCTGCCCTACCGTTGCGCGCCAGATGCGGCAGACCGCCCCACGCCAACAGAACCTTGCGCGACTGTTGCGCGTAGCGGATGCCGCTATTCTGAACATCGGTCAGGTGCGTCAGCAGCAGACGGCGCGATGTCTGCACCGATTCACCTTCAAGCGTACTCACCCAGACCGTGGCTGCGGTATCGCCGACGTCTACGATCAGGTCGCCCGCGTTGATGATGCCTTTCTCGGTAAACCCGCCGCAGGTGCGGGGCGTCTTCAGGGTGAACTGGCCGGTCGCTCGGTCGATCTCCACCGCGCCATCGCCCGCTGGCGGCAGCGTGTCGGCCCCAGAGGTCAGTAGCGTACGGATCGACGCGCTGTCGGTGTTATAGACTTCTGGATAACGGCCGGACCAGGTCGTGCCGTCGGGTGCACGCTCGGCCACCAACGTGCCGAGACGCGCATACCACGCCAGCCACGGCCAAGACGTGTGGTTCTGGGGGATGCGGTCGCGCATGCGCAGCACGTCGTCCTTGGGCAGCACCATGGCATAGGTACGCGTGAGCGGCGCGAGGTCGCCACGCAGGAAGAGACAGATGGACGCCCGTTCCGCCGCCAGAGAAAGCGGGTCGCCCGCCATGTCGAAATAGCCCATGGATGCCCCTTCCGGGCGTATCAGGGTGTCGCGGTTGTGGCTGAAGGCAAAGCGCCAGAGCCCGCCCCAATCCTGCAACGCGCCCATCGCACCAGTCACGATACCGCCCACGCCGCGAAAACGGCCGGGGCCGGAGTAGTTGTATTCGGTGATCGTGAACGGCTTGTCCAGCAGGCGCGTGAACACCACGCGTTGCGCACCGAGTGCATCATTTTTGAGCGGGTTCGCGTTCGCGCAGCGGCTGGGCAGCCGCCACGGCTGCTCAATGAAGTGCGGATGATCCACATAGAAATGGTCATCCACAAAATCGAACAGTTCACTGCGCGGCACCTGATCCGGGGCAAAGTTAGTCCAAGAGCTGCGGTCGGTCACCAGCGCACGGCAGCCCATCTCATCGCGCAGGAAAGCCTTGAGCCGCGTCATCAGCCGATCCTCCATCTCCTTGAGGAAGAGCACAAAGGCGGCGGTGTGGCGGTTGCCCGCATAGATGTTGTCCGGCAACGTGGCGGGCAGGTCTTTGAATGCCTCTGGTTCGCGTTTCTGGCGCTCGGCCAGCCATGCCGCCCACGCTTGCTGCCACTCAGGGATCTCGCGCATCTCGCGCAAGAAGTTGCCGAAGTTGCCCTCGTTGATCAATGCCAGCCAAGCCAGCGCCGGCTCGTCTGCGTAGCGTCGGCCGGTGTACGGATTGACGTGCGTCAGGAGCTGACGGGAGAAGTGGATGAGATTCTGGAAGGCGCCTTCATGCACCGGCACCAGTATTTTGTAGGTGTTCATCGCGATCTTGCCGTCACGATCGATCCCCACGCTGCGCCAAGGCACGGAACGCGAGACAAAGAGGTCGGTGGTCACGTACACACCGTTCGAGATGCAGGCCGCCATCAGCGCATCGAGACGCGCCAGATTTTGCGGGTTGAGCGTGGTACCGTCGGCTGAACCTTCCACCAGACCGCCATCGTGATGGTGCAGACGCAGGGCGTTGTAGCCAATCCGGGCCAGCCGCTCGGCCAGACGCGCCGCATCCGTCGGCTCCAGAAAGTTGGCGGTGAAACAGAGGTTCACGCCGTAGAAGCGTTGCGGTACGCCGGGCTTGCGTTCGAACTCGAAGTGCGGTCCCTTGGCCACCACCCAGCCGTGCCGGCCGGCCGGGGCGTCGATCAGTCCGAGGCGCGTAAAATCCAGTGCCGAGCCAGCCAAAATGTCGGTCTCCTGCTTGAGCGGTATCCACTCCGAACCGGCCTTGATCGTCAGCGGTTCGTCGAAGACCAAACGCTGCGGCTCATGCGCGGCGAGGGCAAAGCGCACGTCGAACGATTCGCCCGCCTTGTAGGTGCGTGCGGCGAGTCCGCCGATCCGCACCGAAAAGGTCGGTCCCCACTGGCGGTCGTCTTGAATCAGCACCGAAGTCGGTTCCGGAAAGGTGAAAGCGAGGCGTTTTTGGCCGTCGGCAGAGGCGAGTGTGAGTGCGCGCGCGGTACGCGACACAACCATCAGCGCACCATGCTCACGCGGCAGCGTCCCCTTTTTATCATCGCTCGTCCAGGCACCGCCGGCCCAGCCGTCGATCGGCAACGTCAGCCCGACGTACAGCGCGTTCAATGCGATGTCGCGCTCGGGCTTAAAGGTGTAACGCGCTTGGATCGCACCGTCAGACGCGATTTCAAAACGCGCCTGCCCGCGGATCGTGCCGCTATCCTTGACCTGAAGGGTGAAAGGGTAGGTGCCGTCAGGCGTGCGCTCGAGTGCGCCGGACGCCCGTTGGCTGTGCCACTCCGGCGTAAAAAGCTGAGGGGCGAGTTCGCATTTCGGCTCGCCGAGTTCCAATGTCGCGCCCGTCGTCGCCAGCGCGTCAGCAGCCTGTGCTGCGTTCATGCAGCTTACGGCCAAGATACATCCGATCCATTTTTTCATTTCGAATTCTCCTTCTGTAGAATTTGGAGACGGTGGCAAGCGGTATTCCGCGCGACACCGCTTTTAAAGCACGATTAAGTGTATCCGCGCACAGCGCGGCTGCGGCTCGTGGGGACACTCGCCCTCCAAATCATGTTAATCATGTCAATCATGTCAAAGCGGATCCGTCTCCTGCAAGAAAAGCCGGAACACTTTGGTTGTGTCTTCGCCGAACTCTCGGCACGCCTCGCGCGTGACGGTGGCCGTGTTGGCGGTTGCAAACGGCACTTCGTAGGTCGTGCAGACCCGGTTACTGGATACGCAGTCCAACGCCCACATTTTGAAGCTACGCCCCGCACTGTAGTTCGCGGCGGTGTTCCAACTCTGTCCAAAGGGCAGATCGTTGGCAAGCCGGTAGTCGAGCGCGCCGCGCTGATGCTCCTGCAACAACTCGCCCAACCGCCGCTGTGCCGCTGCATTCTCGCTGTTTTCGGTGTAGACCTGATACAGCCACTCGTTGTAGGTGCCGCGGATCCACGGGCAGTGGATGTCGAGCACGATCTCCAGCTTACTCTGCGCGTGCGTCGCGATCCAGTTGGTGATCGCTACGCACTCAGGGTACAGAAATTCGGTGTAGTCGCGGTTGTGGTCGTGCGGTCGGCGGTTCTTGCCTTGGTCGCCCTCTTCGACACCGTCCTTGTCAACGAACGGCACCACCATGAACTCCACATTGTTGCGCATCCATGTTCCGAGTTCGGTGTCGGCCAGCGCGGCGTCCAGAATCCCCTCCAACACATAGCTGGCCATCATTTCCGCCGCATGGTGGCGTGCCGAGAGCCAGACGCGGTATTTGGGCGGACGATCGATGCAGCCGATGCGCGCCTTCTCCACTGCGCGACCGGCCGGCGAAGTACAGAGCGTGCCGGTTTCGATGTAGGCGCTGCTCGCCGTGTGCCGCGCCAGGAACGCCTCCCAGTCGCGCTGCGTGTAGACCATGCCCATGGCGAACCAGACCTCCTGCGCATTCGGCGGGAAGGTGTAGGTGAAGGAGCGCGTGGTGAAACTGTCCGCCGCGTAGTACCACGTCTGGCCCTGATCCAGCGAGACGCACGGTCCACGTGTGCAGACCGGATCGCCGTTGGTGAAGGAGAAGGTCAAGGTGCGGCCAGCCGCGCCACGGGCGCGGAACGCCCAGTAAAACCACCATCCCGCCGTGTCGCGCATTTCATTTTGCAGATAGATCGTGTCGTCCTCCATGCGCTCCAGCAGGATGTTGCCCGCCGACAGGTTCTTGTCGATCACGAGTCGCTCGTTCGGATCGGTCTCCGACTGGTCGTCCAGCAAAACGACCGTCCCCAAGGTATTGGAAGCCATCAGCGCAAACAGTCCTACGTTCCACGCGCCGGATGTGAGCCGCGGCAGTGGACGCTTGGTCGAAATACGATAGGGGGGGCGCGCCATACGCGCACCGACTTTGACCCAGGCATTGGACTCATAGCGGTAAAGCGTCAAGAGATTCGTGCTCTCGGCACATGCGGCGTCATCATAGCGAAAAGTCAAGCCTACCGTTGAGAAGGTCGTCAGGTCCGACGTCTCCCAGCCGGTGTTGTTGGCGTAAAGCCCCAAGCCCCACACCCCCAGACAGCGACCCTTGGGCAGGGGCGGCAACGCCGGATGGTTGGTGGCATAGAGGCCGCCCCGAAAAAATACGCCTGAACCGGGCAGGCCGGTGAACGACGCGCGCAGGCTGTTCACCAACTCGGGATCGATCCGAGTCGTGGCGTCGCCTAGGCAGCGTATGGAGCTCGGCGAAGCCGCGCCATTGATCCAGGTGCGCGGGAAGAGCACACGCCCTTGATTGACCGCATACCAGCCGTTGGAACCGTCCGCACCCCGCGCCAGCGTGTTGGTCGTGCTGACGATCCCGTGCAGATCCAGGTCACGCGCCGTCCCTTCGCCGTCAGCGATCACCGTACCGTTATTCTCCATGCGCACATGCGTCACTTCCGGTGTCGGATTGACCGTTCCCCAACCGCGCAGGATTCCCTTCACGCCCGCGCTCTTGCGGAGGACAAAGTTGCGGTGCGTGGCCGTCGTGTGGCCAAATGTCACCGTACCGCCGCGCAGCAACAGCGTACCGCTGCCGACGTCGCCGAGACAGATTCTATCGGTCAGATTGGTCCCGGCGCAGCGCAGTGTGGCACCGGCCTCGATGCAGACCACCGGATGGCTGCCATTGTTGTATATTTCGCCGACTGTCAGCCGCTGACAGAGCGCCGTGACGCCGCCCGGCACGACCAGCGGTGTGTCCGCTTGGATGCGGCTGGAGCTGAGCAGGACCGCGTCATCGGTTTGCGGCAGACGGTTCACTGCTGTGCCTGCGCCGGTCAGCCAATTCGCCGGACTGTTCCAGCCGTATCCATCCACCGGACGGAACCACAGCGTAGCGCCGGTTACGTTCAACCCCAGTGCCGCCGCTATCACCACCGCAAGCCGTATCTTTCTCATTCAAATCCCCTCATTTCGTGGCCGCGACCACAACGCTCAACCGCCTCAACGGACCGTCACCAGCGTACCGCGTTGCCGCGTGACCAGTGCAAACCAGCCGATGTTGGCGTCGGCATTCGTCAAGCGGGCGAGCGGCGCGGCTGTCGTCACGCAGTGATCCGAATTGACCGCCGTTTCCACCCGGCTCCATCCGCTTGTCGTGTGGCGGTAGAGGACCAAGTGATCGGAACTCCCGACACGGGTCTGATCGTAGCGGAACGTCAACGTGACTGTAGTAAACGGTGCGGCTTGGTCGGCCGTCCAAGAAGAGAGGTCCCTGTACAGGCCCAACTGCCAGATGCCGATGGGCTCCGCGTCGGTGGGCAATCCAGCCGGGATGTCGTCGCGGTCGGGCGCGTAGACGCCGCCACGCCAGAAATTGGCACTCAACGTAATCCCGGTGAAGGTCGCATGCACGCTGTTGACCAGACCCGGCGCCGGATTGCCGTGCCAGTCCCCCATACAACGCGCTTGCGTGCCACTGGAGTTGTTGAACCACGTCCGCGGGAAGAGCACTCGGCCCTTGTTCACCGCATACCAGCCATTGGTGCCTGTCGCGCCGTTCGGCACACTGTTCGAGGTGCTGACGATCTCGTTCAAATCCAACGTGCGCACCTCGCCCTCGCCGTCCGCCTGGATGACACCCTCGCCGAGCACCAGCCGGATGTTGGTTGTACCGGAACTCGGATGCGAGATTCTGCCCCATCCCTGAATCCTTCCACGGCTTCCCGCGTATCTGCCGACATACAGCCGCTCCTGCAAACTTCCGTTCGAAATATGCAGCACGCCCCCTCTCAAAACGAGGACGCCGTCGCCGATTATCTCCTCAATCCCGTCTTGGCCCCATACCGGATACCCGCCAACGTTGCATGAATGGACCGCCGTGTTGGTCGCTCCCGCATAGATCGTCGCAACGCTGGTGATATCAGGATTTCCACCGACCTTTAGGTAGTCTGCTGACAGATTGGCGCGCTGCTCCAAGATGCCCCTGCCCGAATAGCCGATAAAAAGCGTCTGCCCGCTTCCGACGTTGATTCCGGGCGCGCGGACATCCAGCAGGCCCTCAGAGCCGATGTAGCGTCCCACATAGACGTGGCTCCACGAGGCTATGCTGCCGTCTGCATAGACCAGAACGCCGGTTCCCATATGCCCGACCGACAACTCGCCAGAAAAAGCTCCGCCCTCCTGAACATACGTTCCGCGTCCCGAGGCATTCCGTCCGATCAAGAGTCCGGGGGCCTCCAACTTCACGGTACCGCCCGCATTCGTTACCACACCGATACCCTCGTGTCCCACCGTCATGCAAGTGTTGGAGAGCAGACCGCCTGAGAGGGTTAGCAAACCGTATCCGTTGACATGATGGCCGACCGAAATCGAATCCGACCAATTATTGGTCGTTGATGTGAGTTGGCCGCCGGAGATGTGTAGCGACGGGATGCGGCCATCCGTGGCGTAGCTGGGGCTGTCGAGGGTGGCGATCTGGATCTTTTGGGCGATCGCCTGCACGCCGTTTGTGATCATCAGCGGGGCGTCCGGAGAAGTCAGTGAACTGTTCAAGGTGACGGTGTCCGCCTCTGTCGGCAGGGCGGCAGTCGGCTTCCAGCCGGCTGCCACGTCCCAGAAACGGCTGCCTCCGGCATCGTTTACGCTGAACCACTTTTCTTCCGCATGGACGGTGACCGCCACGAACATCAGCCACAGGCATACCGCGCTACCGACCGTCAACCGTGCCAGACCGCTGCGCATCACTGCGCATGCGAATAGTTTCCTGCTTCCTCGCATGATCGCATCTCCCTTGTTTCCGCCTGCACCACGAAGGCCCTAATGAGTGGCCACAGCATAGCAGTTCGCGACCTTTTGCGCCAGCCGCTCCGGCGTGAGTCCGTGGTCCTGCATCAGTTGCGGCGTGGAACCCTGGCCTACAAATTCATCCGGCCAGCCATAGGAACGCACCGGCGCGTCAAACCCGCCCGCCGCGAGTGCCTCGCGCACGGCCGTGCCGAACCCGCCGGCGACCGCCCCGTTCTCCAGCGTCACGAAGCGGGCGCCCTGGCGTGCCTGCGCCCAGAGGCGCTCGGTGTCGAGCGGCTTGATGAAGCGCGCGTTGACCACCCCGCACCGCATACCGTCCGCCCGCAGCCGCGCTGCGGTCTCGCAGGCCAACGGCAGCATGTCGCCCAGCGCCCAGAACCAGACCGCCGCACCGTCCGCCCCGTCGGCTTCTTCCACGGTCTCCGCCATACCGATCGGCAGCGGCGCGATCTCTGGATCGATCTCCACCGCCGGCCCCGGCT
>DUPH01000370.1 GCA_012838435.1 Lentisphaerota bacterium
CGAACGCCTTCGGGCTTGGGGTGAGCCGACTACGTGATGATCAACACCACTGCTCAAAAGGCGGCGTCGCGCCCTCACGTGAAAAATCCGAGCAGCGCTTTTACTCTCAATTTCTACTTGAGAGTTGAGCGTTCCCCGCTACCTCTCACCTCTCACCTCTTACCTCTTACCTATTACCTCTTACCTTCACCCGATGCGCCCGATCAGGCGCAGCAGTCCATCAAGAATCGTGAGCGGGTGCGGCGGGCAGCCCGGAATGTACAGATCCACCGGCACCACCGAAGAAGCACCATTACAAACTTCCGGCCTGTCTGCAAACACGCCGCCGGAGATCGCGCAGGTGCCGACCGCAATGACGATGCGCGGATCGGACACCGCGTCATACGTCTTCTTCAACGCCAGCGCCATGTTTTGCGAAACCGGCCCCGTTACCAGCAGGCCGTCGGCATGCCGCGGCGAGGCTACGAACTTGATGCCGAAGCGGCTCAGGTCCCAGCCGACTGTCGTCAGCACGTTGCTGTCGGCCTCGCAGGCGTTACAACCGCCGGCGCTGACCTGACGCAGCTTCAACGAGCGTCCCAGCAGCTTGCGCAGCGCCTCGTCCAACGCAGCACCTTTGGCCTCGATCTCATCACGCTCACGCGACACCACGAGATCCGTGCGCTCACGCGCCGCGAGCTGGTAATTGTCGGAATAGGAGATGGCTTGGTGCGGACATGCCGCCGCGCATTCCGGACAAAAGAGACACTTGCCCAGATCAATGGTTTTCGGCGTTGACGCGCTGAGTGCGCCGGTCGGGCATGCTGCCTCGCAGGCGTTGTTGCATCCCGCGACACATCGCGTCTTATGCACGACTGGCCGTCCGCGAAAGCGGTCCGGCATCGGCGGCGGCGCGGCTTTAGGATAGCGCATCGTCCTGTGCTTTTGCTGCAAGCGAGCAACGATTTCTGGAATCATAACAGCGTCCTCGGCCTATAAGTCGTGTCCGCAATAGGACAGGTTGAAACTCTTGTTACAGATCGGGAAATCAGAGATTTCTTCATCGCGCAGCGCGTAGGCCAGTCCCGGCCAATTGTGGAACGAGGCATCTACCACCTTGTAGCGCGTGAAACGCCCGGACGCATCGGTGACCGCCACATGGCAGACCTCGCCGCGCAGGCCTTCGACCAGCGCCACCGCGAAGCGTTCCGATACACAAGCAGTCACCGGCGTCCGCGCCGCGCCTTCGGGTAGGGCGTTGATCTGCTCGCGGATGAAGGCGATGGCGTGTTGGATTTCCAGCCAGCGCACATACGCACGCGCATACACGTCGCCGGTCTTGCAGGTCGCCACCGGAATCTGGGCGGTATTGAAAATGCCGCTCGGCTGGTCGCGCCGGATGTCACGCGCCAGACCGGTCGCGCGCGCGGCGGGGCCGACCAAGCCCAACTCCACCGCGATCGCGCGCGGGACAGCGCCGACCTCTTCGAAACGCACCACTGCCGAAGAGGTTCTCCACAGCAGTTCGATCGCCACGCGCGCATCTTTCTCGCACGCGTCAAGGCGCCGCCGCAGTTCGGCCATCCGCTCGGCATCGGCATCGAACCCCACGCCGCCTGGACGCACCAATCCGCGACCGAAGCGGCTGCCGCACAAGAGCGCGGTCATGTTGAGCACGTCGCCGCGAATCCGCCCGCAGAAACTGGCGGTCGGCAGGTACGCCACGTCGCCGGACAATGCGCCGATATCGCCGATGTGCGTCGCCATGCGCTCCAGCTCCAGCGCGATGCCGCGCAGAGCCTGGCCGCGCGCCGTCGCCGCGCAACCGGCCAGCGCCTCGCTCACCTGGCAGTACGCCGTGGCATGCGCGACCGAGGTGTCGCCCGCAAGCGTTTCTATCAGATGGATCGTGCGCGCGTCGGGGCCGCCCAGCAGCGTCTCTTCAATCCCGCGATGCTGATAGCCCAGCGCGATTTCAAGGTGGAACACCGTCTCGCCGTAGCACTGGAAGCGGAAGTGCCCCGGCTCGATCACTCCGGCGTGTACCGGGCCCACCGCCACTTCATGCACCTGCTCGCCGTCCACGCGGTAAAAGTCGCCGACCGCCGGCAGGATCGTTTCATCTGCCGACCGCTGCCACACATCGCGATCCGTCCAAGAGCGGCGGTAACGCACCGGCTTGAGCCAAGGATGTCCTTCAGGGCGCAGACCGAACTGCTCGGCGATCTCGCGCTCGAACATGTGTACCTGCGCGCACTGCCGCGTGAGCGACGGGTAGGCGTCGCCGGTGACATCCGCCGCGGCCGCCAAAAGCAGATTCTGATCGTCATCGGCCAGCACGGCGTACAGGCGCGTCGCATCGGGCTGCGGCGAAGCCGCGCCGAACAACGCGCTGACGCGGCAACCGCCCCTCACGCCCGCCACAATCGAGGCGTGGAAGCGCTCCAGATCGAGCACCGGAACCGAGTCAAGCGCGACCGATTGGCCATTGGTCAGGCGGACAAAGTCAGTCGAAAACGTACTCATGGCTGACCCTCCAGATAACGGACTGCGTCGTTGATCAATGCGGCGAGCGGTGCGGGCAGTATCACACCGATCAGCAGCACCAGCACCAGCAGCGCGAGGATCGGCGCACCGCTCAGCACGGTATCGCGGTACGACGTCTTGCGTGCCGCGATGGACGGGCGTCCTTGAACGATCTTCAGCACCGTGGCACCCATACCAATGAAGACGATCAGCAAAAGGACAAGGAAAAGCGCGCCGACCACCATGCGACCGGATCTGAATGCGCCATTCAGAATCAGAAACTCACTGATGAAGGGGCCGAAGGGCGGCGAACCGGTAATGGCGAGAAACCCAAGGAAAAAGAGTGTGCCGGAGAGCGGCACCCGTTGCATCGCGCCGCTCACCTGCTCGGTACTTTTGCTGTGGTAGGCACGGTGGATGTTACCGGCCGAGAGGAACAGGACGCCCTTGGTCAGGCCGTTGTTCACCACATGCAGCAGTGTGCCGAACAGCGCCGGCGCGCCTAGGCCGAGCCCCAGCACCAGAATCCCCATGTGCTCCACACTGGAGTAGGCGAGCATCCGTTTCATATCGCGCTGCCCGACCATAAACAGACTGGCGGTCGCCATCGAGAGCAACCCCATGAAGAGCAGCAGACGGCAAACATAGGCTACTTCGCCCGCAGCCACGCTGATGTGGTAGGCGCGCAAGAGCGCGAGAAACGCGCAACTGGTCACGCCGCCCGACAACAGGGCGCCGACCACGCAGGGAGCCTCGCCGTAGGCATCGGGCTTCCAGGTGTGCATGGGCGCCAGCCCCATTTTCGTGCCGTAACCGACCAGCAGCAGCACGAACGCCGCATGCAGCCAAGGCTTGGAAAGGGCGGGCGCGTGCTGAAGCAGATCGCTCACCATCAGCGACGCACCGTGTCCCGCGTGCTGCGCCGAATACGCCAGGAAGAAGGTTCCCAGTAGCGCCAGCGCAATGCCGACCGAACCGACCACCATGTACTTCCATGTGGCTTCAATGCTTTGCTGCGTGTGGTTGAAAAAAATCAACGGCGCGGTAACCAGCGTCAAGCCTTCGACCGCCACCCACATCAACCCCAGATGGCGCGACCACGCCACCAGACTGGCGGTGCTCAGGAAGAACAGCAGGCAGATGCAAAAGACCCGGTTGGGCTGCTCGCTGCGACTGCGCAGATAACCGGCCGCGTAATACGAACAGCAGAGAAAGAGCAGGCTCACCACCAGCAGGATCACCTTACCCAGCGGGTCAAGCGCGAGCCAGGCCGTCGGGGACAGCGGTTCCGGCCGCACCAGCGCCACGCCGGTCAAGGCGGCATGCAGGGTGCCCGCCACCGGCAGCAGCCACGGACGCCACCGATTGGAAGGAATCAGTGCCGCGAGCACAGCCGCCACAGCGGGAAAGATGAGAAAAAGGGGTGCCATGGACATGGACAACTACTCCTTGAGCGACGCCAACTGGCGCGTATCAAGCGTGGAAAAGGCGCGGTTGATGTGATTGACAATAATGCAGATCACAAAAACAGCAACGAACAAGTCCAGCAGCGCCCCCATCTCCACCACGAGCGGCATAGCCTGCACCAGCAGCATACCGAAAATGAAGACGCCGTTTTCAAGAACCAGATACCCCATGACCTGCGTCAACGCTTTGAAGCGTGTAATCAGCAGGATGAAACCGGTCAGAACGGTCGCGAGCGAAGCAGGCACCACCAAGCTGTCGGCATGCGCCTCAGTGAGCGGCAACCGTCCGGCGAACAGCAGCGCCCAGACGGCACCCAACGCTCCCAGGATCACCGAGGCTTGGAAGCCGATCACCGGTTCGACCTCACGCTTGATCTCCACATCGCGCAACGCACGGTTCATCATGACGGGGATCACCACACCTTTCAGCACGATCGTCAGCACGGCCATCAGGAACGCACCGCGCGACACATGTCCGGGAAGCAGCAGCGGCAACATGCCGATCAAGGCACCTTGTATCGCCACCCCGCGGATCACCGAAGTGATCCGGCTCGTCCCCAGCACAAAGAGATTCAGCAGCAGGACGACCACTAGAATCGGATTGAAAAAATTAGACATGCCATCACCTGATTAAAAGAATGAAAGCGAAACTACAAAAGAGCAGCGCGCTAATGAGTAAATACGGCACATGCAGCATCTTCAGACGCGCCATGACCGACTCCACGATGCCAATCACCACCGCCAAGAGCACCAGCAGAACCAAGAAGAGCGGCCCGCGCAACATCTCGCGTTCCGGCAGGAAGGCCAGCAGCACCTGCAGCACCATCGAACCGAGCACCAGCATTTTCATCGCCGATCCATAGAGAATGATGCCGTACAGCGGCCCGCTATGATCGAGGATCATCGCCTCGTGAATCATCGTCAGTTCCAGATGCGTGTTGGGGTCATCTACCGGAACACGGCAGGTCTCCGCCAGCAACACAATGAAAAGCCCGATGAGGATCAGCATCAGCGGCGCGGTGATTCCCGCAGCGAAAGCGGTCGCCGGCGCGTGCAGCATCGGCGTCAGCGAGAGCGTCCCCGATATCTTGGCCAGCACCATAAAGGCAAAGAACAGCGCCGGTTCGGACAGGCAGCCGAAAGTTACCTCGCGCGCGGCTCCCATCCCCTCAAACGCCGATCCGGTGTCCAGTGCTGCTGACGTGGTGAAGAAACGTGCCAGCGCGAAAAGATAGGCGAAAAGAATCAGGTCGCCCGTAAAGGCGATCGGCGCAGCCGCCCGGCCCAGCGGCACCATCAGGCCCGCCAGCAGGGTTGCCGCCAGCGTAATGATCGGTCCGGCCCAAAAGATCCAAGTCGTGGTTTCGCTGAGCACCCAGCTGCGCTGCAGGCACTTGACGATGTCATAGTAAGGCTGGAACACCGACGGCCCGGTGCGTCCCGCGAACCACGCCTTGGTCTTGGCGATCACGCCCGGCAGAAGCGGCGGCAGCAGCAACAGCACTGCAATATGAATCAAGGTTTCGAGCATGGATTAAAAACCCTTCCCACGCAATCGGTTAGTGACAGGGGTCATGCGAGTCGATCGCGTGGTTTATGCGTACGCGGTCGGGAGCGCGGGCGTCCCCGCTCGCTCTGTGAAAGGGCGCCCGTGATTCCGATGCGCGGCTTGGTTCCCGGGGGAAAGCGTCGCCATGTACGTGTACGGCATCTGGGCTCGCGGAGCACCGGGAGGGGCAAGCGTCTGCTTGCCCGCGGACGAGCAGACGCTCGTCCCTCCCCCCCTGCGGTCAAAAACAAATGCGAATAGGTTCTTGAACGGGAAGAGCGTACACATCAGAATCAGCAGGATCACGAGCACATACAAAACGTAGTGCTGCGTCAGGCCGCGGTGAAAACGGTGGAACCAGGCGAAGCCCTCTTCGACTTTTCTGCCCGCCGGCATCAAGACCCGGTCCAGCACCGCGTCATCGACGTGGCTGTACGCGCGCGTCGGCACCGGGAAGAGCTTCGTCACCTGCGGCGGGTGGTCGGCCGGCCGCAACACCCCGCGGAAAATCAACACCAGCGTGCGCGCGAACGATCCGGCGGTGTACTGCATGCGCGCGTCCGGCCGCGCGTAGCCGCAATCCCAAGAGAGGCTACGGCGCGCCGCCGTGACGACCTCCTTGATCCGCATCCGCCAGAAGATTCCCGCCACACAGGCGAGCAGCAACAGGGCGAGCAACGAGATCACGCCCAGCGGCACTGTTTGCGCGACGGGTATCGCAGTCGCGCCCGTACTCTGCAACCAGCAGCCGGTGGCCGCGTCCAGCGCGAACGCCACCGCCGATGGGAACACACCAATGAGCGCGCATCCGGCAACCAGCACGGCCATCGGCACGAGTTCAAGGCGCGACACCTCGCGCGCATCCGCTGCGGACTGCGTACGCGGCGCACCGAGAAAAACCGTCCCCATGACCTTCACGAAGCACGCCAGCGCCAGCGCACCGATCAGCGCCAGCGTCGGCACGCCGACCAAAGCCGCCAGCGCACCGCCCGCCGTGCCGACCGCCCCCTTCAACAGACCGAGATACAGCAGCCATTCGCTGACGAAGCCATTGAGGGGCGGCAGTCCGCAAATCGCCACGGCACCAACGAAGAAAGCGGCGGCCGTCCACGGCATCCGCTTGGCGAGGCCGCCCAGCCGGTCCATCTGGCGCGTGCCGGTCACCTGCATCACCGCGCCCGCGCAGAAGAAGAGCAGCGGCTTGAACAAGCTGTGGTTCCACACATGCAGCAGGCAGGCGCCGAACCCCAGCGTGACCCATTCTGGACGATTCATGGCACGCCCCAGCAACGCAACACCGAAACCCATCAGGATGATCCCGATATTCTCGACGCTGTGATAGGCCAACAGGCGCTTAAAGTCGTGTTGGCCGAGGGCGAACAACACGCCCAGCACACCGCTCAGTGCGCCCAACAGCAAGATCAACGCCCCCCATGCGACCGGCACATCCGGCAACAACGCGCTCCACCGGATCATTCCGTAAACCCCGGTTTTGATGACGACTCCCGACATGATCGCCGAGACATGGCTGGGGGCGTTGGCGTGTGCGCCGGGCAACCAGAAATGCAACGGCATCACACCGGCCTTGAGACCGAACCCCACCAAGACCAATACCATGCAGAGGGCTGTCACCCCTTGCCCCAACGTCTGCGGCGCTACCGGTGTCATAGCGAATGAACCGGTCACATGCCGCCATATCGCGAACAGCGCGAACAGCGCCAGCACACTCACATGGGTTGAAATCAAATAGATCCAGCCCGCCTGCCGACTCGCGATGCGATGCCCTTCGGCGGTGACCAAAAAGAAAGCCGAGAGCGCCATGATCTCCCAGCCCAGCAGGAAGATCATCGCATGGCGCGCGACCACCAGCAGCGCCATGCCCGCGACCAGCATTCCCCAGAAGAACCGCAGGCGACGCCCGCTCACCGGATGGCGGCAGTGCGGCCAGTAACCGAGCCCATAGACGGCACCCAAGCCCCCGATCAAAAAAACCGGAACCAGAAAGAACGCGCTCAGCGCGTCAAGTCCCACGCTTCCGCCGCCGACGGCCGGCCAAACCAACGCAAGCGGCTTGCCGCCATAGCCCAGCAAGCCCCCCGCGGCACCGACCAACCCCACGCACGCAGCGCACACCATGGAGATAGCGGATATCCGTTCGCCGCCATCGTCAGACCGCCGCAGCAGAATACCGGGCAGGCCGCTCAAGGCAGCGACGGCAACAGCCAGCAAAATGAGGATTAGAAACACCAGCGCTCCTTTTGTACGCGACCGCAACGGCGGCCGGCTACGGCTTTTACCACAACCCGCTTAACCGCACGAGAGCCTTGCCCCTTGCGTGCAGGTGTGGCACGGGCATCTTGCCCGTGTCTCATGGGCGGGACGCCCATGCCACGGGGGAGCAAGAACCCACCACACAAAAAAAGACCGCCGAGCGGCGGCCTCTCTTTTCGATCATGGTGGAGCGAAGGAGATTCGAACTCCTGACCCCCACGTTGCGAACGTGATGCTCTACCAACTGAGCTACCGCCCCATGAGTCCTAAAAATTGCGGGGACTATATCAAAGACCGGCCGTGCGAAGCAAGCGGATTTTGAACCGGTCTTTGAACCGCGAAGTCATCAAGCGAGCGCGGCGCGCGCCTTCTCGACCAGAGCCTTAAAGGCCTCGGCGTCGGCGATCGCGATCTCGGACAGCATCTTGCGGTTGACCTCGATGCCAGCCTTGGCCAGTCCTTCCATGAAGCGGCTATAGGTCATCCCTTCATTGCGGACCGCCGCATTGATACGGGCAATCCACAGACGGCGGAACGTGCGCTTGCGAAGCTTGCGGTGTATGGTTGCCAAGCGTTGAGCGCGGTCGACCGCCTCGGTCGCCTGACGGAACTGCTTGCTGCGGGCACCACGAAAACCCTTGGCTAACTCCAAACGCCGACGACGGCGTTTGCGTGAAATGGGTGCATTTGTTACTCGTGACATGGGCCTTACTCCGTATTAGTTACCCTGCAGCATACGCACCGCAGTCTTGACAAACGTTTTGTCCACAAGGGTGGTTCCACGGAGATTACGTTTACGCTTACGCGGCTTGTAGCCGTTCAAGTGGGACTTGCCCGCCTGCGTGCGCAACACTTTACCCGTGGCCGACATTTTAATCCGCCCGCGAGCGGACTTCTTGGTCTTCATTGTAGGCATGATTGCTCCTAGTCCTGTAGTTGAAGCCTGAACCCACAGGGCAGCCAGCCATGATCGCCCGTGCAGGATCGTGAACCCCATCGCCTCTGCGACAGAGAAGGGGGGAAAGTACCAAACCCCTCCCCTTCCGTCCAGCACAAATCGGATTTTTCAGATCCCCTTGATTTTTTTCACACTTTTGCACTGGATTTTCCCGACGGAAGGCGGTAAGCTTGGGTACCATGTGATACAGCAAAAAGGGGGACTGAGAGATGAAGGGATTTTTCGCCGCGTTGCTCGTGTTACCGTGTTGGGTTTTGGCAGACGCTCCGCTGGGAACAGCGGCTCCGCAAGCGGCTGCCCATCAGGAGCGTAAAACTATGCAGATTGTGATTGAGACTAGCCTTGGGACCGTGACGGCCGAGTTGTACCCCGACAAAGCGCCTGTGACGGTCAGTAACATGCTGGCCTACATCGACGCCAAGCATTACGACGCGACCATCTTTCACCGGGTGATCGACGGCTTCATGATCCAAGGCGGAGGCTTCACCCGGGACATGGTCCAGAAAAAGACCAACGCCCCCATCAAGAATGAAGCCGACAACGGCCTCCGCAACGAGCGCGGCACACTGGCCATGGCCCGTACGATGGTCGTGGACAGCGCCACCAGCCAGTTTTTTATTAACCTCACCGACAACAGCGGACATTTGAACTTCAAGGCCAAGACCGACGCAGGCTACGGATACTGCGTGTTTGGCAAGGTCATTGAAGGCATGGACGTGGTGGACAAGATCGCGAAGACCCCGACCGGGAATTCGGGTCGACACCAGAACGTGCCGTTAGAGCCGGTGGTCATCACCAGTATCCGGCGTAAAACCGAGGCCGCCGCGCCCGCCACCCCCTGAAGCGAAGCAGCGGCGAGCCCACTGAATCCCCCCACCCCATTCCATGTCAGCAAGCACGTACGACGACAAACACATACAGACCCTCTCAGCGATTGAGCATATCCGCCAGCGTACCGGCATGTATATCGGTCGGACCGGCGATGGCAGCCAATACGAAGACGGAATCTACATCCTCCTAAAGGAGGTCATCGACAACGCCGTAGACGAGTTCATCATGGGCTACGGCAAGCGGATCGAAATCTCCCTGAAGTACGACACCGGCGAGGTCGTTGTACGTGACTACGGCCGCGGCATCCCGCTGGGCAAGGTGGTGGAGTGCGTCTCGGAGATCAACACCGGTGCCAAGTTCAACGATGATGTCTTTCAGCTTTCTGTGGGCATGAACGGTGTCGGCACCAAGGCGGTGAACGCCCTCTCCACACAGTTCGAGGTGCGCGCCTTCCGCGACGGCGAATACTCGGAGGCCTTTTTCGAGCGCGGCGATCTTATTTCGCAGAAGCGCGGCAAATGCGCCTCGCCGCAGCGTAACGGCACCTATGTGCGCTTCATCCCCGATGCCAGCATCTTCAAAAAGTTCCAGTTCCGTGAGGAGCATGTGCTGCGCCGTTTACGCATGTACGCCTATCTCAATGCCGGACTCACTCTGGAGTTTAACAAGACCAAGATCGTCTCCGAAAACGGTCTGCTGGATCTGATCCACGACGAAGTGCAGTTCGAGAAGCTGTACCAGCCCTTCCACTACCGCTCGAAGATGCTGGAACTGGTCTTCACGCACACCAACCGTTTCAGTGAAGACTACTACTCGTTCGTCAACGGCCAATTCACTAATGATGGCGGTACGCATTTGTCGGCTTTCAAAGAGGGCCTACTCAAGGCGGTCAACGAGTTCAGTAAAAAGCGATTCGACGGCGACGACGTGCGCGAAGGCGTCGTCGGTGCGATCGCGATCCGGCTCAAAGACCCGATCTTCGAATCGCAGACCAAGAACAGGCTGGGCAATCAGGAAATCCGCTCCGAGCTGGTGGCCGAAATCAAGCGCGTGATCGAAGAGATGCTGCACCGCGAGCCGGACGAAGCCGCCAAGCTCATCAGCAAGGTCGAAGAGACCGGCAAGTTGCGCGCCGAACTCAACGCGGTCAAGAAGCTGGTGCGCGAGCGCTCGCGCACGGTCACTGTCCGTGTGCCGCAGCTCAAAGACTGCAAGCGCCATCTGCACAAGAAAAAAGGCACCGGGCTCGACACCATGATCTTCATCACCGAAGGCCAGTCGGCCGCGGGATCGATCGTGAGCTGCCGCGACGTCAACACGCAGGCGATCTTCACGCTCAGGGGCAAGCCGCTCAACGTGTGCGACGCCAAGCGCGACGCCCTGTACAAAAACGTCGAATTCTACAACCTGATGCAGAGCCTCGACATCGAAGAGACCGTCGATCGCCTGCGCTACCAGAAGGTGATCCTCGCCACCGACGCCGATGTCGACGGCCTGCACATCCGCAATCTGATGATCACCCTCTTCCTGCGTTTCTTTGACCGGGTCATCAAGGAAGGCCACCTCTACATCCTGGAGACACCCCTCTTCCGCGTACGCAACAAGAAAGAAACCTTCTACTGCTACAGTGAGGATGAGCGCGTGGCGGCGATCGAAGCCTGCGGCCGCAATCCGGAGATCACCCGCTTCAAAGGTCTGGGAGAAATTTCACCCGGCGAGTTCAAGGCGTTCATCGGCAAGAACATGCGGCTGACGCCGGTTGACAGTTCACGCGACCGCAACCTCAAAGACACGGTCGATTTTTACATGGGGCGCAACACTCAGGAACGGCGCCAGTACATCATGGACAACCTGGTGATCACAGAGGAATCGCTGTCGTGAGTAAGTCTCCCAAAAAACCGAAACGCCAAAAGAAGACGGATGCAGACGCCATCCAGCCCCCCAGCCTGTTTGACGACATGGATCTTTTCGATGCCATGCCGACCGCATCCACCGAAGAAGAGGCGGACGGCTCCGGACGGGGCGGCGATGCTTCGCCGCCCGCGTCCGATGCGCACGGCGGCGCGGGCCCGCTGCGTGACCTGATGGACGACAACTTCCTGCAGTTCGCTTCCTACACCATCTGCAACCGCGCCATCCCTACAGTGGAAGACGGACTCAAACCCGTGCAGCGCCGCATCATGCACAGCCTGTGGGAAAAAGACGATGGACGCTTCATCAAAGTCGCGAACGTGGTTGGCCACACGATGCAGTACCACCCGCATGGCGATGCATCAATCGCGGACGCGATCGTCAATCTGACGAACAAGCGCTATCTCATCGAAGGCCAAGGGAACTACGGTAATATCTTCACCGGCGATCCTGCCGCCGCTTCGCGTTACATTGAGTGCCGTCTCACAGAGCTTGCGCGCAACGAACTCTTTAACCCCAAGCTGACCTCCTTTATCCCCAGCTACGACGGCCGGAACAAAGAGCCGATATTGCTGCCCTGCAAACTGCCGTTGCTGTTGATGCTCGGTGCCGAAGGCATCGCGGTGGGACTCTCCACCTCGATCATGCCGCACAACTTCATTGAGTTGCTGGAGGCCCAAGTCGCGATCATCCAGAAAAAACCGTTCCAGGTCTTCCCGGATTTCCAAACCGGCGGCATTATGGATGTCTCGGAATATGCGGACGGCAACGGCCGCATCAAGCTCCGCGCCGTGATCGAGCACCGCCAGAACAACAAGCTCGTGATCACCGCGCTGCCGTCCGGACAAACCACTGAATCGCTGATTGCCAACATCGAAGACGCGATCAAGAAGAAAAAAGTGCCGGTCAAACAGATCAGCGACTACACGGCGGAAAAGGTTGAGATTGAGTTGACGCTCAACGCAGGTGTCACACAAGACAAGGCGATTAAAGCGTTGTACGCCTTCACCACCTGCGAATCTTCCCTGACCAGCCGACCGGTCGTCCTGTTCCGCGACCGGCCGCGCGAGATGTCGGTCAGCGAGATCCTGCACGCCTGCACCGAACAGCTTATGGACCTGCTGCTGCGCGAACTCGAGTTGCGGCGTGACGAATTAGACAACCTCTTCCATAGCAAGACGCTGGAGCAGATCTTCATCGAAGAACGTATCTACAAGCGCATCGAGGAGCAGACCAGCTACGAAGCGGTGCAGCAGGCGGTGCTTGATGGATTCGTGCCATTCCTCGACCGCCTGCGCCGTGAGGTCACGCGTGACGATGTCGAAATGCTGCTGAAGATCCAGATCCGGCGCATCTCGCGATACGACATTGAACGCAACCGCCAAGAGATCGAGGGCATCCTGCGCGAAGAGGACGAGGTCGCCAAGAACATCAAAGGACTGCGCGCCTATGCCGTGCGTTACCTGAAAAACCTGATCAAGAAATACCAGCCCCTCTACCCGCGTTTGACCAAACTCGCTGAAGCCCCCTTCAAGCAGATCGAGGTGCGCGCGCTCACAGCCAGCGAATTGTCGCTCAAGTTTGACAGCGAAAACGGTTACATCGGCACCGACATCCGTAACGGAGAAGAACTCTTCAAGTGCTCATCGCTCGACAAGATCATCGTAGTCTGGAACGACGGCCGGTACAAGATGATGCCGCCGCCCGACAAGCTGTTCGTCGACAAGAAGGGCGCGACCTACTGTCAGATTTTCGACCGTGACAAAACGTTCACCTGCGTCTACACCGAACCGCAATACGGTTTCACCTACATCAAGCGCTTCGCGTTCGGCGGCGCCATCCAGAACAAGGAGTATTGGCTTGTGCCAGAAGGCAGCAAGATCATCCTGTTCGAGGAAGGCGTGCCGGATGCCGTGTTCGTGAAATACAAGCCGGCGAAGTCACAACGCATCCACCAGCAGATGTTCACACCCTCTGAAGTTCTGCTGAAGGGCGTCCGCGCGAGGGGCATCCAGATGACCTCTAAGGACATCGCCCGGATCACCACCAAAAAGCCCAGTTGGTGGGACGATAACGACACACCTCCCAGGGGCGTGCTCACTTGATGGCGTATAGCGCCATAGTGGGAGTAAGAAGTAATCCTAAAAAGAGCAGTTGAACCTTCAACTCTCTTTGGTTTCTAGTTTCAAGGTTTCATGGTTTCATCCAAATCGGGATCGGGATCGCTATCGGGATCGATTGTTTAACCACGGAACACGCCGAACACA
>DUPH01000371.1 GCA_012838435.1 Lentisphaerota bacterium
CGCACGGACGCAGCTTGCGCACGGCCGCGCCGGCCTGCCACATCTCGGATTCGCGCATCGCCTTCAACTCGGCATCCAGCTTATCCTTGTAGTCGGGAGTACCGCAGGCCTTGATCACGCGGCGTGCCTCCTTCTGGCTCTTAACGGCCTCGTAGAGATCCGTAAAGACCGGCATAACCGCCTTCTTGAACTTCGGCCGCCAGTCGAGCGCGCCGCGCTGCGCCGTCGCCGAACAGTTGCAATACATCCAGTCCATGCCGTTCTCATCGACCAGGCGGATGAGGCTCTGGGTGAGTTCCTCGACCGTCTCGTTGAAGGCTTCGGAGGGGCTGTGACCGTTTTTGCGCAGCACATCGTACTGGGCTTCCATGATGCCTGCCAACGCACCCATCAGCACACCGCGCTCGCCGACCAAGTCAGAGGTGACCTCATGCTCGAAGGTGGTGGGGAAGAGGTAGCCGGAGCCGACCGCGATACCGATCGCCAGTGTACGGTCAAGCGCTTTGCCGGTCGCGTCCTGCGCCACGGCGAAACTGGAGTTGATGCCGACGCCCGCGAGGAAGTTGCGGCGCACCGAGGTGCCCGAGCCCTTCGGGGCGACCATAATTACATCGACGTCCGGGCCGGGCTTGACGCCCGTCAGCTTGTTGTAGATGTAGCCGAAGCCGTGGGAGAAGTAGAGCGCCTTGTCTTCGGTCATGAAGGGCGCGATACGCGGCCACACCTGCTTGATCGCAGCGTCGTTCACAAGCATCATCACGATCGTGGCCTTTTCGCAGGCCTCTTCGATATCGAAGAGCGACTTGCCCGGCTTGAAGCCGTCCTTCACCGCGCGATTCCAGTCGGTTTCGAACCGCTTGTCCTGACCGATGATGACATTGATGCCATTGTCGCGCATGTTGAGCGACTGCGCCGGGCCCTGCACGCCATAGCCGATGACAGCGATGACCTCGTCCTTAAGAACCTTCTGCGCCTTCTTCAACGGATATTCTTTACGTGTGACGACGGTCTCCACAACGCCGCCAAAATCGATCTTTGCCATATCAACTACTCCTCGGTTTGAATGTCGCCCGTGCTGTCCGTCCCAGGCGTCGACACCACGATGCGTGAAAATGGGCACATATCATAACACCTTGCGTCCGTGGCGCAAGCGCTTTGTTAGCGATGGCGCGTTGACTTGATCTTCCCCGGAAGGATATACTTAACGCCTGAAGGGACGGTGTTTTCACACCGGCTATCATGCAAAGGGTGGCTATGAGTGACTGGTCAGAGCGATGGCGAACCTTGCCGGGTGCGAAGGCGGTGCCGCACGTTCGGGCACGCGCCTTGGCGTGCCTTTTCCTGATGGTCTGCGCGGTATGCCCGCTGTTTGGTCAAGTCGTGATCAACGAGATATCGGCGGCCAACTCCGACCGGCAGTTGAGACGGACGGGGGACGGCTACCCCGTATTGGGGACCACGCCCTCTTGGTATGCGGATGCGTTTGACGACAGCCACTGGAAGGAATCGAAAGGCCCGTTCGGATTCGGCGCGTTCAGCGGCGTCAGCTTTGGTCTGAATGTGTCGGGCCTGATGCAGGGCAGAGTGCCCTCGCTCTATGTGCGCAAGTCCTTTCCCGTCACCATCAGTCAGGCGTCCTCGACCGCCCGGCTCGAACTAGTGACGCGTTTTAACGATGGATTCATCGCTTTTCTGAATGGCGTGGAGGTGGCCCGGCGCAACATGGGCAATCCCGGCATGTACGCCTACCGCGACCAGACCGCGTTCAACACCAACTTCCCTGGCGCAGCGGCTACGGTCATTGATCTTGGAGCCGCCAACACGCGCCTGCGCGCCGGCACGAACCGGCTTTGCATCCAGACTCACAACAAATCCGTGACCAGCGGCGACTTTCTCTCTATGGCGGACCTGCGCATTTCCGGCTCGCCGGCCGTCACCCTCGTCGCGAACACGGACGTCTGGCGTTACTTCGCAGGTGTGGCCGAGCCCTCGGGTGGACTCATCGATTATGGCATCATCGACGGTGTGCCGCAGACGGCGACGTGGGCGATGCTGGGGTACAACGACTCTTCGTGGCCTGAGGCCTATGGTGCTTTCGGCTATGAGCGTTCGGGCGGTTTGGTGCTCGGTACAAACCTGTTGAGCGAGATGTACGGCATTACGCCCTCGCTCTATGTTCGTACCCTGTTCACCGCTACACCGGCTGAGGCCGCCTCCAGCGGGCCGCTCCGGCTCACGCTCGACTACGACGACGCCATCATCGTCTATCTCAACGGCCGCGAGATCGCCCGGAGGAATGTGGGCGTCGTTAACACGATCACCCCCCACTCGGAGTTTGCCCGCTCCAGTCACGGTGCCAGCGAGGATGGCGGCGCCATAGAGGTGGTGACCCTCGGTCCCGCCAACACTCTGCTGGCCGGTGGCGACAATGTGCTCGCCCTGCAGATCCATAACAACAGTCTGACCAGTTCCGATCTGATCGGACGCGCCACGCTTGAAACGACCGGTGCGACCCCACGCACGCTGGTACGCCCCACAGACCTCGGCCGTTTCTTTGTCGGTACACGCGAGCCGCAAGCCCCGTCCGACGATGAGGAGGATGAGACCGATATCGAGGAGGACACGCCTGATTCGGAGAGCGACTGGATTGAGCTGTACAACACCAGCGGCGAGCCGGTCAACCTGACCGGCTGGTCGCTGACCGACGATGCCGACAAACCGCGCAAATGGTATTTCCCGGCCGGCAGCAGCATCCCGGCCGGCGGCTATCTGGTTGTAATGGCCACCGGGTTCAACATCGGGCCAGCCGATGGCGCGACCTACCTGCATACCAACTTCAAACTCAGCAAGGCTGGCGAGTATGTCGGTCTGGTGGATGCCAACGGCGCGGTGGTCAGCGCGATCGCGCCGGCGTATCCCCGCCAACTTGCATTCTACGTGTACGCCCGAAACCCCTTCGGCTCGTATGTGTACTGCGATACCGCCACACCCGGTGCGGCGAATGCGGGCACGGCTTTTTCTGCCATCACTCCGCCGCCGGTCTTCAGTCACTTGGGCGGATTTCACGCCGCATCGTTCCCGTTGCAACTCGCCTCGCCCGATCCTGAGGCCGTCATCCGTTACACCACCGATGGACGGGTCCCCAGCGAGACGGTCGGCACTGTCTACAACGCGCCGATCACGCTGACAGCCGCGACCACTGTGCGCGCCCGCTGCTTCAAGAACGGCGAGATCCCGTCCGACACCGTCACGCACACATTCCTTATTGCGCAGTCTGCGGCACGTCAGACTTTGCCGGCGCTCTGCTTCTCCGGTGATCCTGAACTGACCTTCTACGGCCCGAACGCCAGCGGCGGTCCTGTCAATGGTGAGGGGATCTTGTCTATCAA
>DUPH01000372.1 GCA_012838435.1 Lentisphaerota bacterium
GCGCGCTTGGTGGATCCTGCCGGCCGCGTGGTGCGGACCGGCGGCGAGTCTGCGTTGCTGGCGGCGGGTACGCCTTCGGCTCCGAGTGCGCCGGAAGGTGGCGCGGCACCGGCACCGGATGCGGCCGTCCAATAAGGCCTGAGTCCCCCAAGGGACGGGACGCCGCTGGTCAACAGCAGTGTACGTACTACGGGATGGGATGGACGTGTGTCCATCCCGCCCCTGTTATTTATCCCCTGTTGACGATCCTGCATGGTCATGCGTGTAGCGATAACCGGCGGCATTGCGTGCGGTAAAAGTCTCTTTTCCCGAGCCCTTGAGCAATTAGGCGTGGAATTGTTGGACGCCGACGACGTGGTGCACCGCCTGGAGGCGCCCGGCGGTGCGGCCGTGCCTGATTTGGTGCGCCTGTTCGGCTCCTCCGTTCTCGATGAGCATGGCGGAATCAACCGTGCCGTGCTCGCTGAACGCGTGTTCAGTGATCCGGAAGCCAGACGGCAGGTGAATGCGGTTGTGCACCCGCTGGTGCGGACGGCCCTGCGGCGCTGGCTGGAGGAACCTTCAGATACACTGAGGATTGTCGTGATCCCGCTTTTGTTTGAGGCGGGATGGACGGACGACTGGGATATCATCATCTGCCTCGTTTCAAACGAGGCGCTTCAACGCGAACGACTGATGCGTTTTAGAGGTCTGACTGATGAACAGGCCCGTAAACGTATCGCCGCGCAGATGCCGGTTGCGGAAAAAGCCGCCCGATCGCATCTCGTGGTTCATAATGATGCCGATGCTGAGGCGTTGGCGAGGGAAGCGAAAAAAGTCTACCGCTTCTTGATGGAGAAAGCCAATGAGTACAGAAAACGAGGCTCCTGAAAAAAACACAACGACGGCCCAGACCGCTAAGCGCGAAAGCAATGACGACGCGCAGCGTTCGAAATGGTCGCGTCTAGCGTCACGCCCGCCGACCAATCCGGTGGCGCGCCCGTCGGGCTCGGGAGACCGTAGCAAGCGCGGACGCGGGGGGAGCGCTCGCCAGCGTCCGCAGAAGCACCAGAGCCGCGGCGGACAGCGCGGCGGGGCGCAGAAGAAACCACCGGCGGGACTGCCGGCCGATTATGGCCAGCCTGATCTGCCGCCGCGTGCTACCGTATCGGCGCCTGCCGCAAACGGCCAGCAAGCCGCGCCAGCGGATGGCGCGCTCACCAATGGCCCTGTCGTCGAGGTCTACCAGCCGCCGGTTCCTGAGGATCTGCCCGACTTGTATCTGACCGACCTGCAGAAGAAAGGGGTTGCTGAACTCCTTGAGTTGCTGCCCAATGTCGACCCCGAAGACGTCGGCTCGTTGCGCAAGCATGAGATCATCTTTGAGATCATCCGTAGCTATTTGCGCCGTGGCGGCACGGTGATCACCAGCGGTGTGCTGGAGATTCTGCCCGACGGCTACGGTTTCCTGCGTTCGCCCAAGAGTAACTATCTGCAGTGCCCCGAAGACGTCTACGTCTCGCCGTCGCAAGTACGGCGCTTTGCCCTGCGCACCGGCGATCACGTCGAAGGTCCCGTACGCGATCCGAAAGAGAAGGAGCGGTTTTTTGCGCTCGGTCGCGTCGATTCGGTGAACGGCAAACCCCATGCCGAGGCGCGGCGTACGGTTCACTTTGAAAACCTCACGCCGCTCTTCCCGGACCGGCGTATCCGCCTTGAGACCACCGACACCGAGATATCGATGCGCGTGATGGACATCTTCACCCCGATCGGTTTCGGCCAGCGCGGCTTGATCGTCGCGCCGCCGCGCACCGGCAAGACCGTGTTGCTGCAAAAGGTCGCCAACGCGATTTCGGCTAATCACCCGGAGGCCGTCCTGATCATTCTCTTGATCGACGAGCGCCCGGAAGAGGTGACCGACATGCAACGCCACACCAAGGCGCAGGTTTTGAGTTCCACCTTTGACGAGGCGCCGGAGCGCCATGTGCAGGTGGCCGAGATGGTTATCGAGGTTGCCAAGCGCCAAGTGGAAAACGGCAAGGACGTGGTGATCCTGCTGGATAGTATCACGCGTCTGGCACGCGCCTACAATACGGTGCAACCCAACAGTGGCAAAATTCTCTCCGGCGGTGTCGATGCTAACGCGCTGCACAAGCCAAAACGCTTCTTTGGTGCGGCGCGCAACATTGAGGACGGCGGTAGCCTCACGATCATCGCGACCGCGTTGATCGACACCGGCAGTCGCATGGATGAGGTGATCTTCGAAGAGTTCAAGGGCACCGGCAACATGGAGTTGAATCTGGATCGCCAGCTCGTGGACAAGCGCATCTTCCCGGCTATCAACATCGAAAAGTCCGGAACCCGCAAGGAAGAACTGCTGCTCTATCCCGAAGAGCTGAACCGGACATGGATTTTGCGCCGCGCGCTCAGCGGCGTGCCGCCGGTCGAGGCGATGGAGATGATCGTCAAGCGGCTCAAGGCCACCAAGAGCAATGCCGAGTTCCTGGTCACCATCAAGGATGCGTGATGACGGGTGCTGATTCAACCGGTTGAATCAGCACCCGAAGGAGAATTTAGGAGTTGGGATTTAGGAGTTTTTCACTTCAGCGTTCAGCATTCGACGTTCAGCGTTCAGAGTTAAAAAACGTTTAACGCTCAACGTTCAACTTTCTGCGGGCGGGGACGCCCGCGCTCCCGACTGCGCACACACAAACCACGCACTAAACTCGCATGCTCCTTGTTACTAAACGATTACCAATTACCGCGCGGTGTGCTTTTTTGCGTGAATTCGGGGTGGAGGCATGTTACCCTGTCTGACTTTTTTGATAGCGGAAGAGGCGAAAGTAGCGAAAGGTTTTGAAATCGGATGAAAGTGGATACCCAGAATGTCGGCCCGTGTAAGGTCAAGCTGATCGTAAAGGCCGAGGCGGATGAGACCCGCAACGACTATGACGAAGTGCTGAAGGTCTTTATGCGCGAAGGACGCGTCCCCGGCTTCCGTCCCGGCAAGGTGCCGCGCGAGATCATCAAGCGCGAGTTCCATTCGCAGATTATGGAGGAGGTCCAGAGACGGCTCTTCCAGGCCTTCTACAAGCCTGCGCTGGAACAGGCCGGTGTCAAAATGGTGGCACTGCGCGATATCGACAACGTGCTCTTCTCGCCCGAAACCGGCATCACCTTTACAATGACGGTCGATGCCGAGCCGGAGTTTGACCTGCCGAAGTACAAGAAGATTCCGGTCACTTTCGATGAGCCGACCGTCACCGAAGAACAGGTCGATGAGCAACTCGACCAGTTGCGCAAAGCCTTTGCCAAATTTGAAGAAGCAGCTCCTGAATACGCGATCGCGGCCGGCGATCTGGTCAGTATCGATTTCACGGGTCTTGTGGATGACCAGCCGATCCACACGCTGGCGGAGGAGGCCAAGCCGATCTCCGAAGGCACCGGTTTCTGGGTGCAGATTGAGGAAGGACGCTTTGTCCAAGAGGTTCTCGATGCGCTCGTTGGCGTGAAGGTCGGCGAGACCCAAGAGGTCAAGGTCAAGTTTCCCAAGGATCATCCGATCGAAGCGCTGCGCGGCAAGAAAGCCGTGTACACTGTGACACCCAAACTTGTTCGCACGCGTCAGGTGGCGGAAGACGCCGAACTGCTGGCGCAGTTCAAGCTCGAAACGCTTGACCAACTGCGCGACCAGACCCGCAAACGTATGCTGGAGGCTGCGGTACAGGCCGAGGAGCAGCGCCGTAGAGACACCGTGGTCGAGTTTCTGCTCAAGAAAGCCGAGTTCGACCTGCCCGAGTCACTTGTCGCGGACGAGATCAATGCCGTGCTCGACACCGTGGTGAACGAGGCGCATTACCGCGGTCTCACGCGCGAAGAGTTGGAGCAGAACCGCGATGCAATCATTGAGAGCGCCACCCTCACCGCCAAGCGCCAACTGCGCTTGCGCTACCTGCTTGGCCGCATCGCGGAGGAGGAAGGCATCACGGTTAGCGATGACGAGGTCGACGCCAAGATTCAGACGCTGGCCGCAGGACAACGTTCCACGCCCGAGAAGATCCGCGCTCAGATCGAAAAGAACGACCGCATGGATATGTTGCGTTCCCGGATCCGCGACGAGAAGACCATGCAGAGCCTGCTGGATGCAGCCAAGAAATAAACGAGGCCCACTATGATCAATCCCCAAGACAGCGTTCTCGTGCCGATCGTGGTTGAACAGACCGGTCGCGGCGAACGCGCCTACGATATCTATTCGCGGTTGTTGCAAGACCGCATTGTGTTCATCGGCACGGCAATCAGCGATGAGATCAGCAATCTGGTCATCGCCCAACTGCTCTTCCTGCAGTCGCAGGATGCCACCAAGGACATCTCGGTCTACATCAACTCGCCGGGCGGTTCGGTGACCGCTGGCCTCGCTATCTACGACACCATGCAGTTCGTCACTTGCGACATCGCGACTTATTGCGTGGGCCAGGCGGCGAGCATGGGTGCTGTACTGTTGGCGGCTGGCACCAAGGGCAAGCGCTACTCGCTACCCAACGCGCGTATCATGATCCACCAGCCCTGGGGCGGCGCGGAAGGCAAGGCGACCGATATCAGCATTGCGGCCAAAGAGATCCTGCGCCTCAAAGACCGCCTCAACGAAATCCTCGCCGCACACACCGGCAAGAAAGCCACCACGCTGGCGAAAGATACCGAACGCGACTTCTTCATGTCTGCCGACGAAGCCAAGACGTACGGGCTTGTTGACGAGGTTTTGGTAAAACGCGTGCAGGAGAAATAAGATGGCCCGTCGCTCTTCAAGTTCGTCAGGCGACTTGGCCTGCTCATTTTGCGGCAGGAATGCACGCTCCGGTGTGCTGATCATTCCTGGCCCCGACGTGAACATCTGCGAAGAGTGCGTCGATATCTGCGCCAGGATCATCAGTGAAAACTCGCCGCAAAAGAAGAGCAGTGATGCGTCTACGCTACCGGCCCTTAAAGTGCCGCCGCCCGCTGAGATCAAGGAATTCCTCGACCAGTACATCATCGGCCACGACCACACCAAGAGAATGCTCGCGGTCGCGGTGCATAACCACTACAAACGCTTGAACCAGCCGACTGGCGGCAAGTCTGATCCTTTCGCAGACGTGGAGATCGAAAAGAGCAATATCCTGCTCATCGGTCCCACCGGTTGCGGCAAGACGCTCTTTGCGCGCACGCTGGCGCGCCTGCTGGATGTGCCGTTCGCGATTGCCGACGCTACCACCATCACCGAGGCCGGTTATGTGGGCGAGGACGTCGAAAACATCCTGCTCTACCTGCTTCAAGCGGCGGATATGGATGTCGCCAAGGCCGAGCGCGGCATCGTCTATATCGATGAGATCGACAAGATCGCCCGCAAGACCGAGAACGTCTCGATCACACGCGACGTCTCCGGTGAAGGCGTGCAGCAGGCGTTGCTCAAGATCCTTGAGGGCGTCATTTCGCGTGTGCCGCCGCAGGGCGGCCGCAAACACCCGCAGCAGGAGTACATCGCGATCAATACGCGCAATGTCCTCTTCATCTGCGGCGGCTCCTTCGTGGGGCTGGAAACCATCGTACGCCAGCGCGAAGGACGTCAGACCATCGGCTATGGCGAGCAGCACAAGAACACGCGCAAATCCACCGCCAAGGACGGGCGTCCTGCGCCGCTGTCTGTACAGCCGGAAGACCTGATCCGCTTCGGCCTGATCCCGGAATTTGTCGGTCGTCTGCCGGTGATCACCTCAATGAGCGAGATGACCGAAGACGATCTGGTGCGTATTCTTACCGAGCCCAAGAACTGTCTGGTGCGCCAGTACCAGAAGCTACTCGCCATGGGTGGCGTCTCGCTTGCTTTTGATGACGACGCGCTGCGCGGCATTGCCAAGCTGGCCACGCAACGCAAAACCGGCGCACGCGGTCTGCGGGCTGTCATGGAAGACCTGATGATGGAGATCATGTTCGAGGCTCCGAGCAACGCCAAGCTCAAGGATATCCGCATCACCGCAGAGATGGTGGACGCCCTCGCGCAAGACGGCGGTACCGCCGCCGCGCGCCTGCTGGCGTAGCGTTGCGCGCGGAGGTTTTCCCGATACTGCGGGTGCCGCCGGTGCTGCGGGCGTTGCTCCGCGTCAGGCTGTCAGTAGCGCGTCTGTAAAAAGGAGGAAGAGCATGCAGCGTTTTGCTTCGATGAACAGACAAGAATTCATGAAAGTGTCCGCTCTCACGGCTGCGGCGGCGGTGACCGGCGGGTGCCGGATATGCGGTGGAGTCGGGCGCGACGGACGTGTGCCATACGGGGACACAATCGGCGATCGCCTGTGGATGTGGGGGCACCACCGCGATTCGTTCAAGGCGCTCAAGGGTAGCAAGGAGCAGTACAACCTTCCCTACGATACGCGCATTGATATGGCTGATGCCTGTAAGTCCATGGGCATTCCGGGATGCTTTGTCGTCCGCTGGACGAACAACCCCAAGAAAGCGGAGTTGCCGGAATACATGAAGCAGTTCCGCAATATGAAGCGGATCGGTTTCTCAATCACCGACAGCGCGGAAGAGAGCTTCGAGGAGAAGGTCAGGCTGGGCTTCGAGTACGCCGACAAGATGCCGAACCTGACGACGCTCATCATGGATGATTTCTTCAGCTACAAGGGCTACGGGCTTTCGCTCGACGCGATTCGTGAAGTACAGCGCGGTACCAGCGAACGCGGCATGAAGCTCGGTGTCGTGCTCTACTCCGATGCGAACGACATCAAGCCCGAATTCAAGAGCGTCCTTGACCTTTGCGACGAAGTCACATTCTGGTTCTGGCACGGTAAGAACGTCGGCACCATTGAGGCGCGGGTCGAGAAACTCAGGGATTTGATCGGATCGGAGAAGCCGATCCTGCTCGGGCAATACATGTACGACTTCGGCGGCCGCAAACAGATGCCGGGCGCGGTGATGGAAAACCAACTCGCGCAGGCCTCGCGGCTCCTCGCCGCCGGAGCGATCGACGGGCTGATCTTCCACTGCACCCCGCTCGTGGACATGAATCTTGATGCCGTGAACGTCTCCCGCGCCTGGATCCGCGAAAACGCATCGAAGAAGTGGGGCGGTCGCCGCGCTACGCGCGTAATCGGTTAGCGACAGGGGGCGAAAATCATGCGTTTCTGGTGAAAAGGAGGACAGGGAGTCGGGAGCGCGGGCGTCCTCGCCCGCAACAACGTGTCTTGCGGTTTTCCGGTTTTATCCGCAGATTTGCACAGATTGCGCAGATTTTTTTTGTTTTGCCCGCAGGGGGAGGGACGAGCGTCTGCTCGTCCGCGGGCAAGCAGACGCTTGCCCCTCCCGGCGCTCCGCGAGCCCGGATGCCGCGCATCGGAATCTCGATCGGCCTTTCACAGAGCGGGCGGGGACGCCCGCGCTCCCGACTGCGCACACACAAAACATGATGTTGTTCAATCCTGAAAACTCTGGATACATGTGCCCGCGGAGCGGGAAATACCGTCAATTTATAGGCAAGGAGTTTGGCCTCGCCGGTCGCCAGTCAAAAAAAAAACAGGGACGCTCGCGCGTCCCTGCAAACCGCTATACGTTCTGCGTTCGATGTTCTGCGTTCTGCGTTCCCTACTCCGTCGGGCCGTACTCTTCCGGGAACCAGGTGCGGTAGTAGTTGTCGCGCTGCCAGGTGTTGCCGGCTGACGCATAATCGCAGAAGAAGACGGTGCTCGGCAGTCGCCCTTCCGGGTTTTCATGATGCGAGCCAATCGGCAGCGTCGCTGAAAACGCCATCCAGATATCACCCGACGGCGTGCGCACGTCGGAGAACCCTGTCATGCGCTGTCCATCCTTGATGCCCTGCCGGAACGGCTCGGTGAAATCGCCATCGCCGAAGCGGCTGTCGCGGGCCAGAAGGACCGGACCGCGGGTAAAAGCGATGTTGTGCTCAAGTTTGTGCGCAATGACCGGCATGTCAAAGTAGATTTCAACGATGTCGCCGAGCTTCCACTCGCGCTCGATCGTGAAGTATGCTCCGGGCGCGACGCCCTGCTGCTCCTGGCCGTTCACTTTAACAACCGTCTTTTCGCTCCATTTCGGGATGCGCAGCTTGAGCGGAACCACGCCGGCGTTTTCGGTGTGACTGACGATCCGGGCAGCATTCGAGCGCGGATAGAGCGAGTACATGTCAAAGGCAACCGTCTTGCCGGTCTCGGGAATGACGCTCTTCACCAGCGCGGATGCATAGAAGTTGAAGATCGCCGTATTGCCCGTCGTGCGGAAGAACCCCTTGAGGAAGCAGAGAAAACCTCGCGGGCCGTTCGCCGTGCAGCAGTCCGTGTGCATGTAGCAGTGGTGCTGACCGTGATAGCGATTGCCGGAAAGCGGCGTGTAACCGGCGAACTCCGATCCGTCCAGCTTCATGGCGCCGAGATAGGCGTTGTAGAATGTGCGCTCAATCTCATCCGCCCACTTCGGGTCGCCCGTCATATCGAGCAGCTTTTCGCAAAAGCGCATCCACGTCGTTGTGACACATGTTTCCTGAAGCCGCAGATAGGGCAGGTGTTGCTTCCGCGCGCCGTGGAACCACGCCTCAGAGCACGCGCAGCCGCCGGCGAGATTGATCTCTTCTTTGATAATGTCGTTGCCCGTCATGACCGCCGCATCGAAAAGGTCCTTGCGCCCGGTCACCTCGAAGTACTCAAGCATACCCTGATAACAGCTCATCATCTCGTAGGCCTTCCAGCGGTTGTGCTTCATCACGTAGCCGCCGTGAGCTTCGGCTTTGTTACCGTAACCGTTGCGATCCGCCACGGAAATGCCCTTCAGGGCGAGGTCGAGCAGCCGCGGGCCGTCTTCCACCTCGGTCATGTCCTTGACGAGGTAGGTCGCGAAATCGAGGTACTTCTTGTCCTGCGTCCGCTTATAGAGCCACATCACCGGCTCCAAGATCGACGAACTGGCATAGCCGGACCAGTTGCCGGTCTGATACAGGCGCCGGCCGCGCTTGCCGTCCGGCCCCAGCTCTGCAATCACGTAATCGCAAAGCCGCTTGCACGCATCCAAAACCTCCTGCGACTTCGTCACGTCATAGTAGTGCAAGAACCCCAGCATGGTGTACTTCATGCCCCAGACGTCCCACCCTTCGCCGCAACGCAGCTCATCCGGATAGTTGCCGATGTAACCGTTTTTCTCCTGCGAAGCGAGCATGCGCTCGATGCCGCGGTCGACAGCCGTCTTCAGCTTTGCGGAGCCGGTGTATTGCAGATACGGCATGGCAGAGTGCATGTACTTGCCCCAAAATTCCGTCTGCCACCAGCGCTTGGTCTCGGTCTTTTCTTGGAACACGGCGGTGATGTAATCGACATCTGTTCCGATCACATGACGTTCGATCATCAGATCAAGCCGCTCGCCGAGAAAACCCTTGAGCCGCACATCACCGATCTCGCTGCGGACCGGTGCCCGCGCCTTCCCGGAATCTTGGGCGGCCGCGGCGAAAACCATCATGACAGCAACCGCAGAAATCATCACTCTTTTCATTTTAAACTCCTCAAACTAATACCAGTTACGCAGCCATCATAAATGCCTTCTGTTTTGCAGTCAACGTGTTTCGCTCCCGTGCGCGGGCAAAGCCCGCGATGGGCTGTGCGACGACTAAGGGACAGGTATTTAGACGGCCGCCCCTTCCCGTACCCACGCACCTCCGTGTGCGTGCGGAACAAAACAGACGACTAAGGGACAGGTATTTAGACGGTCCAGCATCGACTATTTAGACGGCCGCCCCTTGACGGCACGGCGCGTTTTCGGCATCATACCGCCTTTTGAGAAGGAGTCCACAATGACGGAACAGATTCAGGCCAAACTGGAAGAACTTCGCGGCATGTTGCAGTCGGATGGCGGCGACATGGACGTGGTGGCGATTGAAGGTAAAACGGTCAAGCTGCGCCTGCGCGGTGCCTGCGGGAGTTGCCCGCACGCCACAATGACGCTCAAGCAGGGCATCGAGCGCTGCTTGCGGGAGTCGATCGACCCTGAGATCGTGGTCGAACGCGTGATATAAAAGCCTAAAAGACTGAATTCGTTATTCGCTGTTCACCCTCCCCCTGACACGCTA
>DUPH01000373.1 GCA_012838435.1 Lentisphaerota bacterium
GTCCCACAGACGGATGCCGCGCTTGCGGCGTACGATGATCTCGCGGTGCTGACTGAAGCGTTGTTGCTGGTGCAGCGGCACTATGTGGAGGAGGTGCCGTTGCAAAAGATGATCTACGGCGCAATCGACGGTATGCTGCTCGGGCTGGACCCCAACTCCTCGTTCCTGCCGCCGGAGCCGCTGGCCGAATTGGAAGAGGAGACGCGCGGCTCGTTCAGCGGAATTGGTGTGACTGTCGGTCTAGAAAAGGAAGGTGTCAAGGTGATCGCGCCAATGGAAGACTCTCCGGCGTTCAAAGCCGGCATCCATGCAGGCGATACGATCAAGGCGGTCGACGGTGTCGCGCTGTCCGGGACTTCGATCGAGGAGGCCGTCAAGGCCATGCGTGGCGACAAAGGTTCTGAGGTCAAGGTGACGGTGCAGCGCGCGGACGGCCAAACGGTCGACGTGGCTCTCGTGCGCGACGACATTAAGCTGGACAGTGTCAAAGGCGTGCGTGAATTGGGCGATGGCATCGGCTATCTGCGCATCACGCAGTTCAATGAGCATGCGGGTGAAGATTTTGCCCAGGCAATGGCCCATTTGAAAAAAGCCGATGTCACGGAACTGATCCTGGATCTGCGCGACAACCCGGGCGGGTTGTTGGAGTCGGCCGTGGCCGTGACCGAGCAGGTCTTGGAGCGCGGTACCGAAATCGTCAGCGTGCGCGGGCGTGATAACAAGCGGCCGCAACAGCGCTACACGGCGGGGCCGTGCAAAAACCGCTTCACAAAAATCCCGCTCGCGGTGCTGGTGAACGGCAACAGCGCGAGCGCGGCAGAAATCATGGCCGGCGCGCTCAAAGCGCACAAGCGGGCCGTGCTGGTCGGTGAAACCACCTACGGCAAAGCATCGGTGCAAAATGTGATCAAATTGGCGTTGCGCCCCGATTGCGCGGTGCGTTTGACGACGGGCTACTATTACACGCCGGATGACCTGATGATCCATGGCAAAGGAATCACGCCGGATGTGACGGTCCCGGTTTCGAAACATGTGTGGCGACAGGTGCAGATGCGGCGGATGCTTGAAGAGCGGCCGGGCGCAACGCGCAGCGGTATGACGAACACCGTGAACGACGTCCGTGACGTGCAGTTGGAGCGCGCCCAAGAGCTGCTGAAGGGCGCGCGCGTTCCGAACAACGGCTGAGGAGGAGAGAGGTCGGGCGATGCTTGTCTTGGGGATCGAAACATCCTGCGATGAATCTGCTGCCGCTGTGGTCGAGAACGGCCGGCGCGTGCTTTCGAATGTGGTCTTTAGTCAAATCCCGTTGCACCAACCCTACGGCGGTGTAGTGCCGGAGATCGCGTCGCGCAGCCATGTCGAAAAGATCGGCGGGGTGATCAGTGCGGCGATGCGCGAGGCTTTTGCGCCCGGTGCCGCCGACGGGCCGGTCGCGCCAGAGTTGTGGTCGCAGATCGACGCCGTCGCCGTGACCTACGGCCCTGGTCTCGCCAGTTCGCTGATCGTCGGACTCTCAGCCGCCAAAGGGCTGGCGCTGCGGCTGGGCAAGCCGCTGGTGGGGATCAACCATATCGAGGCGCATCTGCACTCGGTTTTTCTGACACCGTCCGCGCCCGATCCATCTGAGATCGGGCCGCTGCTGGGACTGGTGGTTTCGGGCGGACACACCTGCTGGATCGATTCAGAGCGGCCGGGTCACTACCGGATCATCGGCCAGACGCTCGACGATGCGGCCGGCGAAGCTTTCGACAAGGCTGCGAAGCTGTTGGGGCTGGGTTATCCCGGCGGACCGGCGATTGATCGTGTCGCACGTCAGGCTACGCGACGTGATGCCGTGGCTTTCCCCAAAGGCAGTCCGAAACCCGGTAATCCGGCGCTCGGCGATATGCGTGCTGAGTTGTGCGTGAGCTTCAGCGGGCTCAAGACTGCCCTGATGTATCGGTTGCGTGAGCATCCGCCGCGCGATGACGCGGATGTGGCTGAGATTGCGGCCGCGTATCAGGAGGCGATTGTGGAGGCGCTGGCCGAACGCTGCGCACGCGCCTTGCGCGATGCCCGTTACCGCGCTCTGGCAGTCGGTGGCGGGGTCTCGCTGAACCGCCGTCTGCGTGAACGGCTGCAAGAGGTTGCGGCGGATGCCGGTGTGGCGTTGCTGATGGCAGAGCCACGTTTCTGCGGCGACAATGCCGCGATGATCGCGGGGCTGGCGGGCATGGGTGTCGGTATCGTCGGCGAGGAGGCAATGAGGCTGGATGTAGCACCCGCATTGGAGGCTGGTGAATGAGAACAACCGTATGTTTGTTGTTGGTACTGTGGATGGCGTTTGGCGCACGCGGGGACACCCCGACGCTTGTCGTAGCCTTTTGGAATGTTGAAAACCTTTTTGACACCGAGGACGACCCCGATAACAAAGGGGATGATGCCTATACACCGAGCGGTTGGATGCGCTGGACGCCCTGGCGCTACCGGACAAAACTGGAGCACCTCGCCGAGATCATCGCGCACATGAAGCCGGATGTGCTCTGCCTGACCGAGGTTGAAAACCGGCGCGTGCTCGAGGATTTGTCAGAGGCCCTGCTGTCGCGCCACTCCTGCAAGTTGTCGGTCATTGTCCACCGTGACAGCCGTGACAAACGTGGCATCGATGTGGCGCTCATGACGCATCTGACACCGGTCGCTACGAACTGGCTGGAATCCGCCGAGGGCCAGCGCGAGGTGCTGGTGTGTGAATTCAACGTCGATGGGCGCTCCTTGACGGTCTTGGTCAACCACTGGAAATCACAGCTTGGCAAGAAGGCGGTGAGTGACTTTATCCGCCGTCAGGAGGCGTCGACCGTGCGCGCATATCTGGACAAGCGGCTGGAGCGTGATCCAGCCGCTGCCATGCTGGTGGCCGGTGATTTCAACGATAATCCAGAATCGGAGATACTGGTCGAAACGGCCGGACTGGTGCCCGACGAAGCGCGCGTGCGCGCCGATACGAGCGGCCGTTCCCTCTTCAATCTGGCAGCCAGTCTGCCCGAAGAGCGTAGAGCCACCTACTACTACGCGGCGGGCAAAAAGTGGAACGTCATGGACTCGATCAGTGTCACACGTGGCATGCTGGAAGATGTCGAGCCGACCGCGCCTTGGCGCGTGGTAAAGGACGGATACTCAGTGGTCAGAACGCCCGCGCAGTGCGACGAGGACGGCACTCCTATTCCCTTCCGGTTTGTGCGTAGCAAAACCAAAGGAAACGCCTTCAAGACAGGCTATTCTGATCACTTCCCCGTGCGGGTCAAACTCAAGGCGCGGTGAGAATAGGTAATAAGTAATGGGTAATAGGTAGTAGGTATCGCTACCGGGCTCGCGGAGCGCCGGGAGGGGCAAGCGTCTGCTTGCCCGCGGACGAGCAGACGCTCGTCCCTCCCATCCTGCGGGCAAAACAAAAAACCTGAATCTGCGCAATCTGTTGCGCAAATTGAGAGTCGAAGGTTGAGCGTTGAACGCTTCCTTCCGCGCGTGCGCGGAACCACCTACTTCTTCGTCTTGCGCGAGGGTTTCGGCCCGCCGATCGGCGTGAAGGTTTTGGTCTCGCCCGGCTTGCTGCCCGTCCATGACTTGCCGTCGAATCCCTTGGTCGCGGCACCGGGGGTGATCTTAACCTCGTCGGCCAGACCGATCTCCACGATCTTGACATCGTCGATGTAGAGGTAGCCGGTGTTGCACTTGTCAACGCCGGTGGCATCGAGCGCAAGGATCTTGAGCATCAGCCACTCGCAGTTTTCCAGATGGCTCTGCTGCAACTCGGAGCGGCCGAAGGTCGGGATGACGCGCTCAACCCGCTTCCATTGTTTCGGCACATGGGAGAACTCGCCGGTTTCGGCGTTGTTGAAGTAAATGACTTGAAAACGCACGGCTTCGCGCAGGTCGCCAAATGCGGGGTTGTTGCTTTTGACAGCGCGCGGGTGCCACCGGTAACCGATCGGATAGATACGGCACTTGGGGCCCGGCCCGCCGGTGGTGCCGATCGAGCGCGCCGAGAGTGAAATCATATATTTCTTCTTGGGATCAAACCGGATAGGGGCCGTGTAAACCTGAACGCCTTGGTTGATGCACACCTCGTGGATTGAGGCGTCTAGGCGCATCACATGCTTCCGCATGGAGGCTTTGTCCTCTACAACCGACACGTACTTGTGGTTATTCAAGTAGTGTTTGTTGTGGTCGAAGACGTAGAGCCAGTGGTTGAGCGGGTCGGTCTCGTCATCGAAGTGCCCGTTTTTGACGAGGTTCAGCGCGTCGGGAGGTGTTCGCTGCGCGTGCGCGGGGTGTATCGCGCAGACGCCTAGCATCAGCGCTGCGGCGATCCAGAAAAATGAGCGTGAGGTGTGTGTCATGGTCGTCTCCTTTTTAGATATGATTGATTTTCGTGCCGCGCGCGGCGCGGGTCGCGGCACCGCTTTCCTTCCGCGCACGGCGCGGAAGGCGGCTCGCGGGGACGCTCGCCCTCCAGCCCATGATTCGTCTCGCGGAGCGCCGGGAGGGACGAGCGTCTGCTCGTCCGGGCGGCGTTCCACGCCGCCGTTTTGTGAACGTCTTGCGCCGGAAAAGCGGCGTCGCGCGGGATACCGCTTGCCGCCGCACTCCAAATCCACTCGCCAGACTTGCGAGCGCCGGAAGAGGACAAGAAAAAAGAGGCCCTTGCAAAAAACCGTGGCATGGGCGTCCCGCCCATGGAACACGGGCAAGATGCCCGTGCCACACCTGCAAGCGAGGGGTAACGGTCATTTCCTTCCTCATTACGACATGTTCTTCAATTTTCGTATGACCCATTCTAGCGATAACAGCGCGATCAGGCAAGCCAGCACGAACGGCGTTTGCCAAAGCGAACGGTATTCAAGCTTGCGTTCGCGCCGTTCACTGACATGCAAGTCCTGAAGAGCGGCGTCGATCTCCGCCGGCGTGCCGTAACGCCCGCCGCTCGAACGCGCCAACGCCTTCAGAACCTTATCGTTGATGGGTTTCAGCACCATCTCTTGCGAGGTCGCGCGCACCGTGAAGAGACACGGCGTGGACTGGACCTTCTTGCCGTCGATCTCGACGGTCGCCATGGCGCGGTAGTTGCCGGGCTCGTTCGGGGTGAACTCGGCCACGTACCCTGGGATCTCCGCGCCGCCTGCGGCCTGAATCGTACGTCCGGCCATGGTGAGCGGGATGACACGGTCGGAGGGCGTCGTGATCTCGCACGCCACCTTCCAATTCTTGCGGGTTTCGTTGGGCGGAATCACCAAGCGTCCTTGCAGGATCGCGGGATCGCCCACGGCGATCGTGCCGGCATCGGTAAAGAGTTCGAGGTGATACTTGTCGAGATCGCTTTCAGACGGTGACATCCACTGCACAATCTGACGCCAGAACTTAGGATAGGGCTTGTCTTCACCGGGCTGCATGACCCAGCGCCAGAGCGAGTCGGTCAACACGGCCAGCACCTTGCCTTGGCCGTAGATGCGTGAGACCAGAAGCGGGTGATTGCCGCTATCGGTCTGGGCCTCGGCCAGCGCGAACGCACCGCCAGAGAGGGTGGCGCCGGTGAAGACGGAGAGCACGGGCGGTAGGGTGGCCGGCATGTCGGGGTTGTTGGCCAGGGCGGGATGGGCGCGTCCCTCGGCGGTCCAGACGACGTTAAACCGGCCTTCAAGCGCCGGTGCGCCGGCACGCGTGAAGGGCAGCAACTTGGCGAGTTCGGTTTTTGCGATACCGTCGGAACCCCACAGCTTCTGTCCGCCGAGCAGGATCAGGCTGCCGCCCTTTTCGACAAAGCCGAGGATCGCGCGGCAGTGTTCGGCCGAAAGTGCTTGGGCGTCGAAATCACCCAGTATGATAATTTTGTTGAGGCTGAGTTGCTCGGGCGTGAGATCAAAAACGAGCCCTTGGCGATCACCGTACGCGATCCACTCCTTGGTGTTGGGGTCGGCGCGGCTGGGCATCTGGAAGAACGCCAGCGGCGTGATATCCTTGTTGGCGAACAGCGCGCGGGCAAAGTGCTTGCTTTCAAAACGCGGCACGTCTTCGAGGAACAGTACGCGGTTCTTGGCGTCCAAGACATCCACGACAACCACGAGTTCGTTATCGTTGGTCTGCACTTCACCCGGCAGAACCGGGATGCGCACAGTATAGGTTTCGCTGCCCACTTCGGGATGGGCGAGCTTGAACTGTACGTCACGGCTGCCGCCCTCGGGCGGAAGCTGAACCGCGACTTTGTCGATCTCTTTGCCGCTCTTGAGCAGTTGCACTTGGAAGGGTTCGCCCTTGCCGCCCTGACCGGCGACCGTGACGGACATCGCCGTATCCCAGCCGACAATCGCGCGACGCGGGGTGTCGATCATGTCCACGCGCATGTCGGGCTTGTCATCGGGCAGACCGGGCTTTTCCAACTCCGCGACATAGAGGGGCGTCGGCCAACTCATCTCGGCCCAAGTGTCGCGCTTCTCACGCGTGTCGATCGCATCCGTCAACACCAGCACGCCCGCCAACTCTTGACCGCGCAGACGCTCGAAAAGCCGGTTGAGACTCAGGTTGAGGTGCGTGGACTTTCCTTCAGGCTTGAGCGTGTCGAGCTGCTCAAGGCCGATCGGCGAGTCGAGGTCAGAGTGGAAGGGATAGACCTCGAACAGGCAAGATGAACGTAGCTTTTTAACCCAATCGGACTTGTTCAGCAACGCCATGGCCGCTTCCCAGCGGGTGCGCTGGGCGCTTTCGTCGGCGCTCTGGCTCATGGAGCCGGAGACATCCAGCAGCACAATGAAGCGCGGCTTGATGATTTCGGTGAGCGCGCTTTTCTTGCCGGGCAACAACAGCACCCAGAAAAAGGCCAGCAAAAAGAGCAGGCGCAGACCGACCAAGACGAGACCGGTCGCCGAGCGCGGCAGGTAACGCCACGCAGCGTAGGCCACGACAACAAGCGCAACCACCAGCGCCACGAGAATCAGGGCGCCGGAGATGCTGTTCTCAAAAATCCATTCTGTGGTAGGCATATCAAAGGGTGTCAGGGTAAGGCGTCAAGAGGTCACGACTTTGCCGGCGGAGTCAACCGTCATCTTCTCCGTTGCGCCGACTTGGGAACGCAACGCACGGTTGGCGACCCACCATTCAAGCAAGGCGAGCACCAGCGCGATCCAGAGGAAGATTTCAGCGAGGGAGCGTCCGTTGCGGTGTTCATCAATCAAGCGCAACATCTCCTCGGGATCATGGGCGCTCAGTAATTTTTTGAAGCCGGTCCATTCGGCGAGTTCCTCCTCGCTCGCGGGAGTCAGGCGCGATTCAAAGCGGTCGGTGTTGACGGCCAGCACGGGCTCCGGTTCGGCCGCGCCCGTCTTGGCGCGCGTGTAGATGCCCGGTTCGGGCAGGTCCTCGATGAAGAAGGTCCGGTTACCGCTATCCTTGATCTGCAAAGGCAGGCCGGAGGGCATGGTGATCGCGTCATCATCGCGGTAATTGGGGACGGCCTCGTTGACCGGCAGGTGCGTGCCCAAGGTGAGGTGCGGCGGCTGAACAGATGCGCCTGCGCCTTGGCGGATGAGTTGGTGCACAACCGGCAGGAAGAACGCGGTGAGCGGGAAGGTGCTCCAGTCGCGGTTCGCGCCGACAGTGAAGAGAAAGACTCGGCCGCGGCCCACGGCGCGTCCCGCCATGAAGGGCTGGTCGTCGCCGGCCGTGATCAGCACGGCGGCGTTTTCCTCAAGCTCGCCTAGCGTCACCGCCCGCTTGAGGGCTACTGTCGGCACCGTGCCGGGCGGCAGCGGCAGCGTGAAGGTCACCACCTGCCCCTCTTTATTCGGGATGCGCCTGAGCGGGCGGGCCGCCATGTCGACAGGGATATCGATCACGCCGGACGGAAAAGCGGGCAGGACCTTCAACTCGGCATAGGCACCCGCTTCCGCACGGTAACCGGGAAACACCACGACCACGCCGCCGTTCTTCGCGTACTCCTCAACGCGCAAAATGGTCTGTCCATCCAGCGGGAAGGCATCGCAGAGGAACAGCGCTTGGTAATCACGCAGGTCGATCTGTGCCAGTTCAGGCGTCTCCACTTGCTTGACGCTCTCATCGTCGGCACCGGGCGCCAGCGCGGCCTTGAGATAGCGCGTGGCGTCTTGGGGACCCGCAATCAAAACGGGAAGCTGCTTACGCACACGGATCAGGAATTGAAAGTCGTCATCTTCCTGCAACGCGTCTTGGGGTGTCTTGACGGTGGCGACATGTACACCCGGCTCGAGTCCGCTGAGCACAAAGTCGACAGTGGCTTCGGTGTCGGCTTCCGTCATGATGCTGCGGCGTCCGCGCTCCTGTCCGCCGACCTCCACGGCGACCGCGATTTGCTTGGCGGTGCCGGTCCGGCCGACGCGGACATTCAAGCGCGCGGTCTGGCCGGCCAGCATCAGCGCGGGCGAGACCTTGACGTCGGTCGGACAGGTGTTGTCCGGCTGCAACGCGCCAGCCAACAGGGCGAAGAAGGAGACCTTGTCACGCTGTTCGCGCGTGATGCGAACCCGGCCGCTATCGTCTGCGGCCTCGTCCGGGGGCGCTTCGCGGAATCCCTGCCAGGCCAGGGCTTGGCCGTCCGTCAGGATGTAGACCTCGCGTTCACGCCGGCCGTCCTGTTGCTCCAGCGTGCGCAGGGCCAGCGCGACCGCGTCATCCAGCTTGCTGGAGCCGTGTTGACAGGCGAGCGCCTGAATCGCCTGCACGACCGTCGCATGTTCAGTGGTCGGTTTTTCAATGATCGGGAGCGGCGTGTCGCCCGCCACGTACACGCAGACGCGGTCGCCGGCGAAAAGCCCGTTGACGATACTGACGGCGGCGTCTTTACAGATGGCGAAAACCTTGCCGCGATCCAACTCGTAGTTCATGCTGTAGGAGGCATCGATCACGATCGCCACGTCGCGTCGCGTTCGGCTTAGCCAAGAGCCGCCGGTGGCGGAGCGCAACACCGGCAGCGCGAACGCAAAGCCGATCACCAGCAGGAGCAACGTGCGCAACAACCACAGCAGGAAATTCTCAAAACGCACCCGGCTGGACGAACGCTTCTGCGCGGCCTTCAGGAAGCGCAGGGTTGGGAAGGGAGTAACGACAGTGCGGCGACGCTGAAACATGTGCAGCATCAGCGGGATCGCAGCGGCCGTCAGCGCCCACAGAAAAGTTGGATTGGCGAAAACGAGCATAACGTGAGGTAAAAAATGGAAAGGCCCGTCGGACTACGAACCCTTACCGCAAGGCATCTCAACAAGCACCATCGCAAACATAACCACTTCATCGTAGCGTATGTTCCGCCTCTTGTCGAGTGCGCACAGCGCGTTTTTTCTTTTTACGAGGCTCTTGCAAACCTCTTTGTTTACGGGTGTGGCACGGGCATCCTGCCCGTGTTTGCCCCATGGGCGGGACGCCCATGCCACGAGGGTGTGGCACGGGCATCTTGCCCGTGTTTCATGGGCGGGACGTCTCGGACTGCCCACCGGCCCAAAGGGCCGGATGCACCATAGCCCGGGGCAAGCGGAGCGCAGCCCCGGGTGTCGTCGCCCCGCGCCAGCGTGCCCTGAAGGGGCACCTCAACCCAACATGTAACGTTCAACGCTGAACGTCGAACTCTGAACTCTGAAGGTGAAAACTCCTTGCCTATCACTCACACCGATCAAAGTTGTCCTCATTTACATTCCCGTGCGAAGCGCGGGCGGCGGGCTAAGCAACTTACAGGTAAAACCTGTTTGATTTTGCCCTCCCAACTTGATATATTTATTACGTCGTGTTAAGCCCCACTCTCTTTGCGGTCGCGCGTGTGGGATTGCTTGGCGTTTTACGGCTCGGCAAGCATGATAAAAGCAGGCTGTTTTCATCCCCGCCCTCTGGGGGGAGGACCGGGATGGACGGCGTAGGCTTCGCCTGCGTTAGGATGACCGCGTGTAAGGGATGAGGCTAAGTACAGAGGGGCTGAAATGGACGTTAAGTCTCAGGGAAAAGCGACAAGGACAAGAGACCGATCAACATGTCGCCGGAAGGTCATGCTGGTCGATAACCATCCGGTGGTCGGTTACGGTCTCAAGATGTTGTTTCAATCGACGGACGATCTAGAGTTGGCGGGTCAGGCGACACTGCCGTGAGCTGCAGGTGTACAACATGATCGGCAGCGGTATGGCCACGGGGGAGATCGCCACGCGACTCAATCTCAGCCCGAAAACCGTGCAGACCTACCGCGAACGTATCAAACAAAAGATGGGGTTGCGCACGGCCACCGATTTGGTCCACTCCGCCACGCTCTGGCTCAGGAACCAATGCGGAAGCTGA
>DUPH01000374.1 GCA_012838435.1 Lentisphaerota bacterium
ACGACGGAAACCCGCGCCCTGCTCAAGGAACGTTTCCCGTATCCGATCTTTCTCTACGAAGCCGAGAAGGTCGGCATCACCGCCACCGGCGAGCAGGACCAGAATGAACTCTATCCCAACGACAACCTGCCTCCCGAAGTGACGCGCACCGCCGTCGAACTCTATCAGGACTTTCGCCGCGACCCGACGCCGTTCTTCATCGAGGAGACGACGAAATGACCGCTGCCGCCCTTGTCCGTCCAGCGCGAGATCATGGTGCGCGTGGCAGCCGGGCGCGAAGAAATTGCCCGCGAGACGGCGAAGGCTGAGCGTCTTTCCCGCGAGATCAACGACGAGATCGAAGCCTTGATCTTGGGCACGAAAAAGATTGGGGCATGATCGAATGGGATATGCAGACGCATATTGTGCTTTAACGAAATGAATCGTAGGCACGAATGGAGACAGAGAAAACAAAGGCCCCTCCGTTTCGGGAGGGGCCACGGGATCCGATGTCCTATCTTTGGTCACGGGGCGGACAGGGATCGTTTCCGTAAGAAATGGAGTCACGAATCTGACCGTTTGGCCGATGAATCACGACTTCCAAACCTTCGCGTTTGCCAAGGTCTGTTGCCTGGCGCACGGCTTGCGTCTGCGTCGGGGCCACAAAGGAGGCCCTTCCAGCGTTGGGCCGCACAGCGGCCCAACCGTCCCCTCGGGGAACTACATGGATTCTTTTTTCCATGTTTCGTTATCCTTCCGAACTGTCTGCCACACCGTTCATCGGCTGCCCGAACCGTTCGGAATCTGGGCATTGACGGGGACGGCATCATATGCCATACTGTTCGTACTTTTGATCGGAACAGCATTCCCGTCTTAGTGACAGAATGTGATTTCCTTGGCCGGTGTTGTCGCATCGGCCTTTTATCGGTAATCACGGTTGACAGAATAATAAATTATTGATGAGTTTGTCAACCACGATGAACGGAAGGAGGCCATGATGAATGAAACAACCGTGTTGCGTGACTTGCGGATGAGCCGAGGCTGGTCCCTGCAAGACCTCGCCGAGAAGTTGGACGGTGCTGTCAGTCGGCAGTCGCTGCACAAGTACGAGAATGGTGACGCGACGCCTTCGCCTTCGATTTTGACTAAACTTGCTCGTGTTTTTGGTGTGACCCCGCTTGAGTTGGTCACCGGGCCAGACTGTTTGGTTGAGATCAAGGCGTTTAGAAAGCGAGCCGGTTTGCGGGTCAAAACCGAAAAGTCGCTTCGCGATCAGTTTGTTGAAGAGGCGCAAAAGCGTTTCGCTGTACAGTTCAAGTGCGCAGGACAACTCCGAGTGAAAAAGGAACTTCAAGGAGTCTGTTCAGGAGAAGAGCCGGAGTGCGCCGCAAAAAAATTACGGCAACATTGGTCGCTTGGCGAAGCGGCCATCGCAAGCCTCACGATCACCATGGAAGATCATCAGATTCATGTGATCCCGCTCGATGCCGATGAGAAGTTTGACGGCGTTTGCGCAGTCGCCAAAGGCGCATCAGGTGCCCTGTGTGGTTACGCGGTTGGTGTTCGGAAAATGGAGTCTGGCGGACGTCAACGCCTGACGCTGGCGCATGAGCTTGGACACCTCGTCCTTGACACAGAGGACGAAGATAAGGCGTTTCGCTTTGCCGGCGCACTATTGGCTCCGAAAGAAGTGATGTTTCGGAAACTCGGAGAGAAACGAAACCGGATTAAAAGGGCGGAGTTGGACGCACTGAGTGAAGAATTTGGTATGAGTCCTGAGGCAATCATCCGTCGCGCATACGATTTGGAGATCATTACCAAGGACTCTTACGCATTTTGGTCGAGACTTCTCCGCAAGAACGGAGTGAAAAAGGCAGACAACATCCCCAAGGAAGATAGTACATGGCTACATCGACAGGTCATGAAGGGCTATGCTGAGCGAATCATCACCGAAGAGCAGGCTCGCGACTGGCTAGGTGATGAACAGTTTAATCGGCTGATCGGACAGGACATGCACACGACGCAATGGGATCTTCGCAAAAAGACCAAAGCTGAGCGTGCAGAACTTTTGAGCCAAGCGGCAGCGGCAGCGGAATCGTACTACAACAGTGACCGGTTCGACTGCGTCGCGGAGGCAGGGGAGGTACACGATGATGGCGGACTTGCCTGAGCGTGGAGAGATTTGGCTGGTCAGATTTGACCCGTCGGTCGGCGATGAGATCAGAAAAGAGCGTCCTGCTGTTGTGTTGTCGTCGACACGGCTTATTCGTCTCAAGCTGAGAATCGTTGTTCCGCTCACGGGCTGGTCTCCGGCGTTCGATCAATTCCCGTGGCACTACAAGGTGGAAGCCAATAAACAGACGGGGCTTTCAAAAACATCATCTGCAGATGCGCTTCAAATCAAGTCGGTTTCCGTCATGCGGTTCGTCAAAAAACTCGGTTCGATTTCTGAAAGCGATCTCGATGAAATTACCCAAGCCGTAGCGATGTTGATTGATGGTTAGAGTGTGTGCCGAGTAGAAGACTGTTCAAAGGAGCCTGTTGTCATGAAGAGATTCGTCTTGTCAGCGGTTATCGCGGCTGCGTGCGTGGTCAGCGCGGCGGATTATCCGCTTATCGTGTTCCGGCTTACCGGCAGTCCCGTCCACAACCCGGACTTCTTTAAGGCCTCTTGTGAGGTGCACGCCAAGTATAAGGGCGCCTTTGACGAGTTCTGGTATGGGGGCGGACAGCCGCTGTGCAAAATCGAGGTGTGCCGTGAAGACCTGAAGAAGATGGCCGTGATGAGACCTTGGATCGAGAAGGCGGGGATGCAGCTTTCGTTCCAGCAGGGACTCACCACCGGCCATGACTATGTGTACGTGGGCGTGCCCGGAACACAGGCTGCCGCCGGTGTCTATGCCCGTGAAGAGGCGGAGCCGTTCCCGGATGATGCTTGGATGGTACGGAAGAATGGTGAGAAGACGACAGAGCGCTGCCTCTGTCCGCGTTCGCCCGCTGTGCTCGATTACGCATACCGCTTCGTCAAGGCTACGCTGGAAGAGTTGCGGCCCGTCACATATTGGCTGGATGACGACCTGAGGCTCGGCGTCGGCAAGGTGGGCTGTTTTTGTCCGCGCTGTCTCGCGGCATTCAATCAGAAGGCGGGTACAACGCTCACGCGCGACGAACTTGTGAAGCGGCTTTTCGAAGGCGCGGAGTTTGATCCGATCCGATTAGAATGGATCACGTTCAACGAGGAGTCGCTCGCGCTGTACGGAAAGGCAGCGCGGAAGGCGGCGGACGAGGTGATGCCGAAGTGTCGGCTCGCCTTGCAGACGGTGAGCGCGGATTGTACCCTGAACGGGCGTGACTACGGTCCGATTCTGCGCGAACTCTCCGCGAACGGGCGCGTGCCGTCGGGTGTACGACCGGGGCACGGTTGCTATCGCGAAGACCAGCCGTTTGATTTCCTTAAGAAAGCGCTGTGGTGTACCCGTGAAGCTGAACGCAGTCGGCGTCTCGGTCGTCTTTGCGGAACGGTCTGCTACGAAGAAGAGACCTATCCGCGGCGGGTGATGCACAAATCGCCGAATGCGATCGTCACCGAAGCGGCACTCGCGATCGCCAGCGGATGCGACACGGTGTCGTTCTATTGGGCGGACGGCGAGAGGCCGGAACGGATCGAGGATTACGAACGCTTCGTGAGGGCGATTGCCCGCGCGCGCGGTTACTTCGAGCGGCTTTCGGCATCGACCCTGCGGACCTCGCTCGGTGGTGTCGCGCGCTGCCTCGGATCGAAGGCGTTTGAGCAGAGCGGCTTTTCGCTGAGCGATGATGCCGACTTGGCGTTGGCACGGTGCGGCATTCCGGTGACGGTGGCCGAGGCGACAGCGAAACACAAGGTCTGGTACACGACCGACCGGTCGCGCAAAGCGATGACAGAAGCAGACTTCGCAAAGGTCAAGGCGGAGGGGTTTGTTGAGTTGATCCCCGAGACGCACCCGCTCGTTTCAACACGGCAGCGGTGGCTTGATGAGATCGACCGAGTAAGCGGCGGGCGCTTCCCGGTGCGTATCGACTTGCCCCATGCCATGCGTGTCCTGCCGCGCATTGATGCAGAAGGCAAAACCGACTCCGTGACGTTACTCAACCTCTCCATCGGCGATACAGACGCGTTCACGGTAAAGATCCGCAACCCGCGCGGGCTCAAGCCGGTGCTGGCTTCTCCGCAACACCCGGACGTACCTCTTGAGAGCGTCCACGACGCATCGCGTGACGAGCTTCAGGTGACCCTCCCCGGTATCGCCGGGTGGCAGATCTGCACAATCTTTCTTTGAGTCTTCCGCGCGTTGCGCGGAAGACTCTTTGCTACTCGCTCCAGTATTTCTGGCGGCGGGGTTCGGCGATGTTCGGGATAAAGCCGGTCAGCGGCACAGGCGGCTGACGTAGCTTTTCCCGGATTTCATTCAACTCCAGCCATGCGAATGCAGCGCGCTTGTTGCAGGCGTATTCGTAACGCTGCCGGTACCAGTCGTTCCAGTCGTGACGCTCCACGTACGAGCCGCAGAACGGCACGGCAAGGTCGATCCAGCAGGCGAGTGTGCGCAGTTCAGCGTCCGTCAGCCGCACCTTGCCGTGTCCCTTCGCGAGCATCTGCCACACAGAACTCCTCGCTGCGCCGAATGAGTAAGGCGGCTTGAAGGGCGCGAACCCAAGGCCATGCGCGAAGTTGATCTTTTCGTTGCACTGGCCTTTGTACGTGAGCGCCAGATAGGCGGTTGAGTATTTGCGTTTCGACTGGTCATCCGAAGGCGGCAACTGACCGCGCGTGCCGCGCAGGTCCATCTCCGACGGAGCCTTGTCGCCGGAACCATCATGACAGGCAATGCACTTCGCATCGAGGATCGGCTGGATCAGGCGTGTGAAACTGAAGCCGTCGTTCTGCTCCGTATCCACCACCGCCTTGGTCCGGTTGAGCCCCATCCAGTTGTCCAGACTCGCCAGCGGACCCTCCTTCTCCAGTGCCGTGAGGAATGGGTGCGCGTCACCGCCGGGCAGGACAGGCTTCAGTGTCTGCGGCGCGCGCCGCAGAGCGATCGCCTGCGCGGAGTCGATACCCGCCTGATGCGGATGTTCGTGGCAGCCGACGCAACCGTTGATCTCGCCGGGTTGCAGCGTGGACCAGCTCCGCATCGTCTGGATGCAGCAGCCGTCCTCATCGATGAGCTGGAAGTAGAGCGGCGTGCGCGCTGGAGCCCTAAAGCTGCAACTGCCATCGGCCTCCACGTCCGCCTCGCCGAGGACGTGTTTCACGTCGTACGCGCCGTTGCCTACGGCGATGGGTGTGCCGATCTTGCCCTGCGTGGAGTGCCAGCCGTACTGCCAGTTCCAGCCGATGTGGACGGGACGGTATTCGAGGCCGATCACGCGTACTTTCTTGACGCAGCCTGTTGGCGCGCCCGCCATGGCCGCGCCCTCGTAAACGTTCTGCACATAGTAGGTGCCGAAACCCTGCGAATAATCGATGTCCGCCAAGCGCCGCGCTGGCGGCACACGCTTTTTGACGGGGATCGGCTGCATGCAATGCTGGCCCCAGTCGAAGGCGAGCAATTCGCGGCGGCCTGTCTCGTCCATCGCGTAGACGCCAAAGCGCGAGGAGTACGGCCCCCGGTAGTAGCGGCATCCCTCCGGCATGAATGAGACGAGAAAGCGTCCGCCGCCGAGCGGGAACGGATACGCCCACTGCGGACCGAACTGCGTGTGTACGTCAAAAACGTTGTAGTGGTAGTCGCGCGGCATTCTGACAGGCTGCACGCCGGGGCTGGCATCCATTGCCGCGCCGGCCACGTAGTACATGCCCGGCATGTTGGGAACGGCGGGTCCGCTGGGATTGTCCCACTGCGACCACGGAATGATCATCTTGCGGTTGCCGGGAAAGTACATCACGACAGGGTTCGTGTTCATGCCCCACACGCACTTCGCGGGGTCGTAGGTGGAGTTCGCGTAGTCATCGGCTTCGGCGAGGAGTGCCTTTGCCAGACGGCCTTTCTGCGCCACATGGTGTCCGCAGGAGAGCATCATGATGTCGCGCGTGCCGGGGATGCCGCGCGTGTGCATGAGCGAGAAGGGAAACTCGCTGTTGTTCGCGAAGAGGCCGGTCTGCCGCGTGCCGTCCGGGTTCATCGCGAAGAGCTGCTGCAAGCCGGACGCACTGCGGTCGTTGTACTCCCAGCGCGTGTAGCATACGCGGCCGTCTTCCAGCAACTGCGGATAGAAGGTCTGCACTTGGTCAAATCCCAGACGGCGGATGTTCTTGCCGTCCGCATCGCAGCGGAAAAGGTTAGAGACCGGTAGCGGCCAACAGTCCACCGAGTGGCCGCAGCGCGTGGACTGGAAGACGATCGAGCCGTCCGGCAACCAGCACGGTTCAATGTCGCTGCATGGCATATCGAAGTCGGCGGTCTGTCCCTTCACGGCTTCCTTTTTGAGCAGGCCGTTGAACGTGAGTTGCTTCAGTTCGCGCGTCTCCAGATTCAGCGTCCAGAGGTGGTAGTCGTCTTTTTCGAGGCTGCGCCGCTTCGCGAACACCAGCATCTTTGCGTCAAATGAAAGGTCCGGGTCGCGGATGATGCCGTCGGGCTCTTCCAGCAGCACCTCCTGTGAAACGGAGCCGTCCTCCGCGAGCGTGGCCAGAATCAGTTGCGAGGTGCCGAAACGGTAGTCGGGCACGCTGCGCCACTCTTGGTACGACGCATCCGACAAGTCATCCGTCGCGTGCATGATGGAGTTGCCCATCACGATGTGTTTGACGTAGACGAACTGCGTGAATTCCTTGCGGAACGCCGCGAGAAACGCCTTCCGCTCTGCCGCGCGCGCGTCGCGCCATGCCGGGTCGCGGCCGTTGTCGGTCGTGCGCATGACGGTCGAGATGTCTTCGCCCAGCGGATCAGGCTGGGTGGTGTCAGGCTCCACGTTGGCGCAATGCGAGATGTTGGAGACAGCGCAACTCTGGTACATCCAGTCACGGATGAGCCGGGCGGCGGGATAGGCCATCTTCTCATCTTGATTCGGCAACGGCAGGTCTGCCGGCTGATCCGCACCGAAGAAAGCGATTTCGGCGATCTGTACGGTGGGCGATTTTCCCGAGAACAAGGGGTACGGGGGCGTATCGAAAAGTTTCGGCAGCATCGGCGTTGCCGCCTGCGTATATCCCGAGTAGTAGTTCGGCTTGAAGTCGTAAGTGTCCTCGATCACCATCCTGACTTTGCGGCATGTCACGGGTTTCCAAGTGGCGACATTCTCCTTGTAGGTGTGCGACGGACGGAACGCCACATGCTCAGCCAGCGGCGTGATCTGAGCACCCGCCCCCTCGAAACGCGGCACAGCATAGAATGAAGCGGTCTTCACGCCGCAGTTGACCCACGAACGGCCGGACATGATACGGACGCCGCCGATGTCGCGCTCCGCACCAAAATCAAAATCCACGGTAATCGGCTTTTTCTGCCAACGCCACGCGCAGGTGGGGTTGATGACGCCATCGGTCAAACGTTCGACACCCTGCCCGGGCAGTGTCTCGCCGTCCGACACAGGCATGGCGGTTTTGACCGGCAACGTTCCCGGCGGCACGAGTTCCGTCCAATCGTACTCTTGTAGCGCACCCCACACGCCGACCGCATAAGAGTCTGCGCGCGGATCGGGGTTCATCAGCATGTCGGTCCACGAGGGCGGCGCGTCGTCAAGACGGATGGAGGAGAAGAGCTGCGGCTCGGCCGCGAACGCATGCGCGGCGGCAATGCAGTCGGCACCCTTTGCGGTGAGCGGCACAGGCTTCCCGCCGTTCGCCTTCACGTCAGCCGCGGCTTTCCTGAGCAGCGCCTCGGCCTTCACGCCCACGCGCGAACGTCCGAGCGTCGCGAGAATCGCGGTATGGTTTTCAGCGAGCGTCCCTTCGAGCCCCTTCAGATACCACCATTTAAAATTGTGGTCGAACGCCGTTTCGTCTGTCGGCGGCAGTTCGGCGAGCGGCCGGATGCCCGCCCGCCGCCGGACGATGGCGCGCAGGTCGCGCTTGCCCGACGCACGGGCTTTAGCCAGCCGGTCCGCCTCTTCGGCGACGAGCGTGTAGATCGATTTGAATCCCGGCAGGTCGCGTACCTGACCGCCTTTTGTCACCCATCCCTTCTCCATCGGGAACGGTAGATCCTCCGTGCCGTATTTGAAATCGCCGGGGATCTTGCGCAGTTCCGCTACGTCGAGGAACACCTTGCCGTCCTTCTTGCCACAGTACGGTGTCGTCTCGCCTTTCACATGGTAGCGGAGCCAGGCCAAAGCTGCTTGGCGTGAGGATTCGGCCCAGCCATGCGGGCCGTCGCAACTGTAGAGTGCCACGCTGTTGGACGCGCCGACACGCTTGTGGAGACCTTCGAGGACGCTGAAGGTTGAGCGCACGCCCGCGATCGGGAAGTAGTCTGCGTGGCGCGCACCGATCAGCAGGTCCACACGCGGCTGACCGAGCACAACAAGCGCGGCGTGGTTGAATCCATTCGCCAACTGTCCGTAGAAGAACTGCTCTGAATCGTGACAGCCCCGCTCGCGGATCACCTCACGTAGGGATGAGATGTAGCAGTTCGGGCAGGCCACCTTGATTCGTTCGTCGAACGCTTGGAGGTAAGCGCTCATCGTGCCGCCGCCAGAGTTGCCCACCACCGCGAGCTTCGAAAGATCGAGTTCCTCGCGCGTCGCCATGTAGTCGATCGACCGCACTGCGTCCCAGAGACGGAAGCGCGCAAAGTTCCAGCCCACTAGCCACGACCGCGCACCGATTGACGTGTGCTCCACGGAGCAATTCTCTTGCGTGTCGTATTTCGCCGCGCATTGTCGCCGCTCACCCTGGCTGATCGGGTCTGGCGCGAACACGCCGAACCCCGCCTTCACCGCGAGAGTCGCCATACGGCGGTAGCCATCGCGCAGTTTGCCCTCGTTCGAGTGGCCGTGTACAACCAGCAGCCCCGGATACGGCGCTTTGAACTTTGGGTCGGTCGGCAGATACAGCAACCCTGTCACGTACACGCCCGGCTGTGACTGGAACACGACCTTCTCGATACGGTAGCCCTCGCACTGGATCACGCCCGTTGTGCGGTCTTCGAGCGGCGTTCGCTCCGGCAGGCCGCCGAGGCTCTCCAGCCACGTTGCACGCCACGTCCGCTGCTTCGCGGCCAGTTCCTCCGGCGTGCGGATTGCCACCACGGCGGCGTCCGCCGCCTCGTCATAGGCGGCAACGCGGGCCATCAGCTCACTCTGCGCGGCGGACGCCGCGCAAGCGCACAACATCGCAACTGAGACAAGAATAAACTTCATCGGACTTTTTGTTCGTGGCATCATCTTTTCAAATCGCGAATGACGCCACAGTTTGCCATTCGCGCAATTCGTGGTTTAGAGATCAGCATTCCACCACTATTCTCCCGGCGGGAACCATTCCGTATCCGCCTGATCCTCCGTCAGACAGAGGCGAAAACCCTCGTCATACACCTCACCACCATCCGCAATCTGCGGGTAACGGTAAGCCGAGCGATAGACGCGCTGCATAATCGGCCCTGTATTGCCGAAGCGGTCCGTTGTTTCGCCACCGGCATCGTAGTGCGACCCGCGTGTGACGCGGTAGAGTGTCGCGTTGTCGTACGTAGGCGTGCAACCCACCGGATCGACGAGGATGCCGTCGGCGTCCACCGCCGGATCGTCGGCGTAGACGTGTACCGCCGATTCGGCCGAACTGTTTGCTTTCCGGCCGAGGGTCGTCGTCCAATTATGCACGCACCCCACCATGTCGTAGAGGCCCCAGCGGTTCGGTCGTTTCGTTCCCAGCACGATGTTCTTTGACGCACCGGGATTACTCAGCATCGTGTAGTTGGTGACGATCGTCGGCGCCCACCAGTAGGCGTTGGTCTCGCCCGCCCGGCAGGCGTATTCCCACTGGTACTCTGTGGGAAAGTCGAAGTTAAGCCCTGTCTTCTCGCGCAGGAGACCGATGTAGGAGTTCGGCGCGACGTTTGCCGTTATGGGGAAGCAGAAACCGGAGGACAGTCTGTCCGTCCCGCGGACCATCTCGTATGTCGTTCCTCTGACGGCGTAGTTCACCCTCCCTGCGTTGTGTGGTGTCGTAAACCCGAACGCCTCCCACTGGATCACCGACACGGGAAAAACGCCCAGCCAGAAGCCGTGCGTGAGCTTCACCTCGCGCTGTTTTTCGCGGGAGAAGTCATTCTCAGATTTCCAGAGTTCATCGTCCGGCGAGCCGATCACGAACGTGTTTGTGCCTGTGAGTTCCTTCCATGCCTGCGACACTGTCGACGGGATGTAGCGGAACGGCATGAATTCGCCCTTGTAAAAGAGGGCGTTCACGCGGTTCGAGAATGCCGCCGAATACCAATTCCGTTCGCCGGTGTTTAGGTTGATGGTGAAGTAGAGTTTCTCCTGCACGTTCGTCTGGGCGACGGCCAGATAGAAGCGCAGCTTGCCGAGCGTCGAACCAGAGTAGGAGATTCCCGCATTCCAGATGAAGCGGTTCCGGCCGTGCTTCGCGAGCGGCGCGTGCAGGGAGGTTTCTGCGATCGTCACGTTGTCGAGACCGTTTGACGCCACGACATCCATCTCCACCCACTCGCCCACGCGCCCCGCAGGCGCCGTGAGCGTGAAGTCCACATCCACATAGTCCTGCCACGGCTGACGCGACTTCACCGTCACTTCCGAGATTGTGAAACCGCCGTTGTTCTCCAACGCCGCCGTCGATGCCAGCGCCCAGCCCGTTACCGCCAGTAAGAGGATTTCTTTTTTCATGTTTCGCACTCCTCGCTAGAAATCAGATGTTTTACGGATGATTCGTCGTCAGTGCGAACCGCGCGCCGCAGTTTTCCTTTTCGCCAGGGTTCGCCGACTTCTGCGGATAGCGATACGCCGAGCGCGTCACGCGGATCATCACGTTATCTGAACTGCCGCAACCGCTGTGCGTACCGCGCGTCACGCGGTAGGGCGTGGTGTAGGTCGGCGTCTGGCCTACCGGATCATCGCCTGTTGTATGCAAACAAAAGGAGGCGTCCTGTGTGTTGTCGGCACTGCGGCCGAGCGTCAGCGTCCACTGATGGCGGCAGGCGATCATGTCGTAGAGCCCCCAGGGATTCGGCGACTTTGTACCGACTGCGGTGGTGAGCGAGGCCCAGGAACGGATGGACGCGGCGTCGGACGCGAACACATGCGGCGTGGTGGTGCCTGCGCGGGCGGCGTACTCCCACTGCGCCTCGGTGGGGAAGTCGAAGTTGAGCCCCGTCCTCGCACGCAGCACGCCGAGCGGTTTCGCGGGATCGACAGCCGTGGTCTGCGGCCAGCAGTACGGGCCGCCGGGTGTGTCCGCGCCGCGGAGCGCCTCATAGGTACAGTGACCGGCCGACCCTACGTTGTTTGTGTCGGTTCCGGCTCCGAGCCGGTTGAGTTGGCCGACCGTCGCCGGGAACACCGCCAGCCAAAAGCCCTTTGTCAGGCGTACCTCGGCGGGTGCTTCGCGATACCTATCGCTCGCCGACTGGTAATACGCCGACTCGTCGCCCGCGCCAAGCGTGAACGAGTCCTTGCCGCTGATCGCTTGCCACTCCGCCGAGAGCGTGGAGGGAATGTATTTGAACGCCATGTACCGCGTTTTGTACGCGACCGTATTCACTTGATTGGAGAAGTCGATGTCGTAATAGGCGATATTGCCGGTATCGAGATCCACCGTCATATAACGGTAGTTGTACGGCGCGTTGGTGATGACGACATTGAAGGAGGCGCCCCTCAGCGAGGCGTCCGGAAAATCAGCCGTCGGGTCCCACTGTACCGAGTGGTAGCCCTCGCCGAAGACGGCCGTGGTATTGAGCCCCGTCAGCGTTTTGGTGACGCCCTTGACTGTAGCGTCGATCCGGAATTGCGCACCGAGTGTGGATTTCGTCGCGCTCTCGGGTGCTGCCAGATAAAACTCAATGTCCACGGTTTGCGCCCACGGCCATCGTTGGGCGGCAGAAATGTCGCGGACGGTGAAGCCGCCGTCGCCGGCGGATGCGGTGAGCACCGCGAATGCGAGAAGGCCGATCATGTGAGTGATTTTCATATCATATCTCCAGTTTGGGGAAAAGGATTCAACGGATGATCACCATCGTACCGTCATCGAAGGAATCGAGCTCGGCTGATGCGTGGTGGTTGACGGCGCGATCAGTGGACCAGAAATAGAGGTCCACCGTGTATGCGGCTTTCGGTTTCGCTATCTGGTCGTAGACGAAGAGCCCCGTGCCGCGCCAAATGCTGTCCGTCGAAGCGACCTGGGTGGCGGTGTTCGTCCATACCAAGTGAGCAGACGTCGCCATATTCACAAACCAGCGCGTATCGGCCGGGATCACCAGCGGATACTCGATCGCCTTCCACGACCTAGAGCCGATCGGTCCCCGCCGCACGTCCGTGTGGCCGAACGCGCCGGCGAAGACATCGTACGTGCGGGACTTCGAGCGCGTCCCGTTGGCGTTGGCGAAGGTGAGCGTGACGACCGGCGAGCCCGTGTTCATGCCGCTGCCCACGGCGAAGAGGTCAGTCAGCACCACGTTTGTGACGGACGTATCCGACGTAGACCAGGTGCGGTCCACGCCGAGTGTCTCGCTCTTCACCGTCACGGTCACGCCGGTGGCATTCATCGGGATCCATTCCCAATCCCAATCCCAGTTCACATCAAGCGTGTTCGAGGTCAACCGCCAATAGCCGCTCGCCTGCGTTTGCATACACAGGGCCACCGTATTGGCGCTTGCAACGTAATCCGCTGATGCCGGCATCGGCGCAAACGCCCACGCCAGAGCGGCCGCTCCGACGGCCAGAGTCACAACCTTTTTCATGTACGTTACCTCCTACTAGGCCTACCAACCAGAAAGCCCTTCACCAGTTAGAAATACAGAAGCAAAACCGGGAAGGAAAATTCGGTTTCTGGGACCAGAGCCATTTTGTGAAAGCATTCAAACGCCAGCGCGGTCTCACACCCAGCCAATACCGCAAACGCCACTGGAGTGTCTGGTGCATCTTGTTGCGACCACGCAGTGGCTCGCAACATCACGTCTCCTCTCATTCAATACGGCGGATCTTGAAGAACGCACGCGAGCGCTCGTTGCGCGGGACGCGCACTTCGGTGTGCGTGCCGGGGCCCGCCATAAACGGCTCCGTTGCGAACGGTGTCCATCCTTTCGCCGTCGGCGCACTCACGTACTCGGTCCGCCAAGTGACGAGATCGGTGCTGACCTCGACCTGATAGCGCCGACCGGGCTCTGTGTTGAAGCGCAGCGTCACGCTCTGCAGATCAAGCCGGACCGCCTCCACTTGCAAGGAGTCAACCGTTACCGGCGTCAGCGAGAGATGCAGATTGCCAGCCTCGTCGATCACCCTGAGGTAATACGCGCTGCCTGCCACCAGCCTGCTCGCGGTGACGGAGTAGGTGTTCGCGCCCTCGCCCACGACAAGCCAGGCGGGCACACGGCCAACCTCGGCCCACGCATTGTCGATCCACGCGTAGATCACGATATCGCCGCATCCGGCTTCGTTCACCGTCGACAGTTGGATGGTCACGCCTTCCGGCGTGGCGTGCAGACGGATGTCGATCGCAGTTGACAGCGGATGATCCCTGAACCCGAAGTTCAACGTTTCAGCCGGATGTCCGGCCAAAATCCCCGCACCAGAGACTACGGTGTGGACGATTACAGCGTCCTCGCCCGAGGCGATCGCCCGGTTACGCCGTTCGTCGCCGTACGCCGCATGGCCTTCCGCGGGCACGTCAACCAATGTCGCGTTCACCCGTGAGACCAGCACCGACACAACACCCGGCGGCACCGAACCAAACTCGTAGTAGCCAACCGCATCGGTGTTGGTCGAGGCTATGACAACGCCGTCCACCATCAGCCGTACAAGCGCATTGGTGACTGTCGTGTCACCCTTGGCGCGCAGCAGATCGTTGACGGTGTCTATGAAGACATATCCCCTGACCATGGCGGGTAGCGTGTCCAAAAAGTTGTTGTTCGCCGAACGTCCGCCGTCAAGCAGCGACACTGTAATGCTGTTGTCGTTCGTGCCATCGGCATCCATCGTGCTGGACCAATTCGGCAGGTCGGTCTGGACGATCTCATAGTCCCCCGGCGGGAGGTTATCAAAGGTATAGCTGCCATCGGCCGCCGTCGTGGTCGTGGCGACAACCACGCCGTTGGTCTTGAGCGTCACGGTGACGCCTTCCAACCCGGCAGCCTTGTCCGCCTCATCGAAAACGCCGTCGCCGTTCAGGTCATGCCAAACATGGCCTTCGATCGTACCTGAGCGCGCGTCAAAGAAGTCCCGCCCCGTCACCTTGTCGCCAGCGCTGACGCTTACGGGGATCTGGTTGTCGTTCGCGCCGACGACGTCGCCGGTGCTCTGGTAGCCCGGCAAGTCGGTCTCGACCACGACGTAGCTGCCGGCCGGCAGACCGCTGAAGGCGTAACCGCCCTTGTTGTCGGTCTGTGTATGGCTCACGGCCTCCTCGCCGGGGTCGATCTCGCCATTGTTGTTGGCGTCCTTGTAGAGCGCGACCGTCACCCCCTTGACTCCCACTTCGTCAGGATCGGCTGTGCCGTTGCGGTTCGCGTCGTTCCAGACGGTGCCGCTGATTGAGGCGTAGTCGGCGATGGGCATACGGACATCGCAGAAGTCATTGTTGGGATAGACACCGCTACCGGCGACAGTCACGGCGATGCGGTTGTCGTTGGCCCCCTGCGTGTCGCCAGTACTCTTGTAACCGGGCGGGTCGACCTCGACGATAATATAGTCGCCGTCGGGCAGGTTGGAAAACTCGTAATAGCCGTCTTTACCGAGCGTGGTGGTGGTTGTTATCAGGTCACCGCCAGCGGTGTAGAGTTTGATCTCGACGTCTTTGAGGCGCGGCTCGCCGGAATCACCGATACCGTTCTCGTTGAGGTCGTTCCAGACGTGGCCGCTGATCAGGCCGGCGGTGGTCACGAGGTTCGTGTCGGAGTCCCGGGCAGGCGGCACGGGGTTGCCGTGCTCGTCCTCGGAGTAGTCGGCAATGGCGGTATTGACAATCGGAGTACCGGCACCGACCACTTTGAATTTAAGGTCGATCGTGATCGAACCGCCCACGTCGAGGCCGCCGGGAGCAGCGATGTTCTCCCAGAAGAGCAAGCCCGCACCGACACCGTCAGGCTCGGTCGTTGCCGAACCGGGCACGTAGGCGAGATAGGCGGCGCTAAAGGCATCCTCCAGCGGCAGCAACGTAATACGCGTGGTGCCGGTGTTGGTCACCACGATACGGTATTCGACGATATCCCCGTAACTCGCGGTGCCACCGCTGGGCGAGCGCAGCGTCTTGGTGACCGTGTGGCCGGCATTGACGATCTCGACGGCGGCAGAGTCGCTCTGCGAGCCGCCGGGGTACGTGGCTGTGGCGCTATTGACTGCCGTATTTGCGGCGGTCTGCGCCTTGAAGGTCAGTTCGAACTCCCGGTAGCCGCCGACAGCCAGCGGGCCAACGTTATTCCAAGTCACTTGGCGCTGTGTCGCGTTGTGGATGTCCGCCGTGGGCGAAGCCGAGACGAATTTTAGCTGGATGGGATAGGTGTCCGTCAGGGTGACGGGATCGAGCACCGTGGTGCCGGTGTTGGCCACCCTTACACGATAGACCACCTCATCGCCGACCACCACTGCGGTAACGGATGGGTCGGCGAGTTGTTTCTGGATGGCCAAGCCGGAAGTGCCGGACGGTTGCGTCACGATTGCCGTGTCGCTTGAGGTGTCGGTGGGATCGTTCGGATCAACGTAGACCACATCCAGTACCGTCCCCGGAGGAGCGTAGAGCGTGCCGTCTTCGTCGCCGCCATCGGTTGTCGAGTTGGCAGGCACTTCAGCGGTGAAGATGCCGGTGTTGGGGCCGGTCTCATAAAGCGTGATGGTCTCGGTGTCGCCGCTGCTGGTGGTGACGGTTACCGTGACCGTTTCTACGACATTGGGGTCGGTGTTCTGATCCAGATCGATCACACGAATGAAGACCGTCTGATCGGGATCATAGGTATCGGTGGCGGCACCGTTGTTGGTGATGGTGAACTCGGTGGTGCTCGGCGTGCCGAAGTCGAGGAAGGTGACATCGAGCCGTGTCGCGGCGGTGTCCGTGATGCCCTCGGTGCCCTCGTGCGCCGTGACCGCGACCGAATAGCTGCCCTCCGCCGGTGGGCGCCAAACGTACTCATAGGTCTTGGTACACGACGTGACATCGACAACCTCGGCGTCATTCAACGACGCCGTCACGCCCGCCTCCGGGATGGAGATATCGAGGCCAGTGATGTCGTAGGCGCCGAAGGGATCGCTGACCGTCGCACGGACATAGGCCGTCGCACCTGCGACGATAGCCCCCACCGGACTGCCACCGGGATAGGGTGCGTCGTAAATCGCCAGCGATTCGATGTCGATCACGGTCTCAGCGGGCAGACTGACGCGCGAGGGATAGTCGGCGCTGTCGTAGAGCACCGCGAAGGGCGAACTGTCGGCGGTAGTGATCTCAAGGGTGACCGCCTGTCCGGCGGGCACCGTCACTGGGCTGCTCCCCACAGTACCACTCCAGTCAACTTGGTAGATCCCTGCCCCATTGGCGCCATTGGCAAGCCGTTGGGCCGTGGGGGCGCTGAGAGTCGCAAAGGTCGTGCTGCCGTACTTGAGCGTGGCGCTGATGGCGGGGTTCACCGGCAGGTTGTCCTCTGTGGATGCCACATAAATGCGTGCAGAGATATTGCCGTTAGCAGGCATCACGAAATCCTTGCAGAAAACCGGTGCCTGCGTAAACGACACGCTCGTCACGTTTTGCGACGGAATCGGCTGCTCGGCACCGTACGTGATGAAGGTGTCGGTCATCGAGGCATACTGCGCGCTGATCCAATGCTGGCTCCGGGCGGCGGTGGCGATGCGCATCTCGTCGAGCTGGCCGTCGAAGTGGTGACCCGATGCCGTGTGCGCCGCGATGTAGTTGCCATTACCAACTACGGGGGTCCTGGAGGAGGGCGATACGGTCGCGTTCACGCCGTTGACGTAAATCGCATCCGTCGTGCCGCTGTGGACCCAGGCGACATGGATCCACGTTCTCCGTGCCGGAAGCGGGGCGGCTGCCTTCAATAGGCGGGGATAAATTGCGCTGCCGTTATACCACATGACTTCCACACGGTCGTTGTACCAGAGAACCTGATAGTCAATGCCGTTCACGCTTTGCGTGAAAATGCGGTCGAACTCCTCGCAATACCCGACCCAGATCCACGATTCAAAGGTGAAAGCCGTGCTACCGGTGGGAATGATCGCGCCGGACGACAACGAGGTGTAGCCCACTCCATCAACATACCCGTCGGCACCGTTCACCGCCCCGGTAAGATCACGCATGACCGTTGCCGAGGCGACTCCATTCCAGCCGTTGCCGGTGGAATCGCCCACGGCGGTACCCGACGTCTCATCCATGTGCCACACCGCGCGGAAATTGCTGCTCCAGACGGCGGCGGGGGACTGGGCGTCCGTGGCGGCAGGATTGCCATACTCCATCCAGATGCTGTCAGTGTTTGACGAGGCGTTAATGCGTGGCACTTTGACCCAGACGTGGGCCTGCTGCGCGGTTGCGTTCCACGATTCGATCTCGTAGCTGAGCGGCGTGGTGCCGTCGGCATCGAAGAAGCGGATGTCGCGTCCGTCACTCTGGGCGTTAGCGAAATTGAAATTCGTACTGGTCAGATGGACGAGCACGGGGAAGTTGTCGAGGTTCTCGTTGCGCGAGCCGTTGTTGAAGGTGAGCTGCTTCTTGTAATGCCACTCGCTGCCGTCAAGAACCACCGTGTAGGCGGTCGTCGCATCCCCGGAGGCCACCGGATCGATGCGATCCATGGCGTCGGCTGTCGCTCCGCCGGTGACGACAACCTGTTCGTTGCCCAGCGTGCTGAAGGTGCCGTTCATCGAGGCGTACTGCGCACTGATCCAATTGGCGCTCCGCGCGGTGGCGGCGACGCGCATTTCGTCGAGCCGTCCGTCAAACGGGTTGCCGGATGGCACGCGTGTGCCGATGTAGTTGTTGCCATTACCGGTTGTCGTACTCGAATGGGATGGCGTGGTACTACCGGCCACACCGTTGATGTAGAGGGTGTCGCTGGTGCCGTTGAATACCCAAGCAAAATGGAACCAACTCCCCGTCGCCGGCACTGGGATGGCACCCTTGATCGGGGCGGCAACGGACCCGCCATCATTGCGCGAGACTTGAATCATGGTGTCGCTCCAGACGACCTGGCAATTACGGTTCGCCGCATATTTTTGAATGATTGTCTATCTCCTCTTTTTTATTGGACAGCGTCGCGGAAATCAGGCCGCCCTACTGTGAAGAACGTTGAACGCCCGGCGCTGAAGTCTGGAACTTGAAGCAGAAATCAAAAAACCTCTTGACGTTCTCGGCGTCTCGGCGGTTGCAAAACACTCAACGGTCAACCTTGACACGCAAGCAGGGGGAGCCATACACTCAAGCCGTATGAAAAGAGTGCTGATCATGTCGGTGGTAGTGTTCGGCGCACTGGCGGTTGTCGCCGGTGAAGATGCTTCCTGGCAAGCCAAGATTCGGAAGGACCATCCGCGCATGTTTTTCAACGCGGAGACGTGGCCTGCCATTAAAGCCCAAGCGCTCTCTGACGGCTACACGCGCGAGCGCCTCAATGCCTTGCTGAAGGCAGTGGATGCGTATCCCGCCGATCCGGTCTGCTCGGGATATGAGCCCGTTACGACGCCACCTTCGACGCCTATCCCGGGCGTCAAAGAGTTCGGCGAGCAGGCCGCGCGTTGCGCGCTCGCGTGGCGTTTCACAGGCAAGCCTGAATATCTGGACAAGGCGCGCAAGATGCTCGTGGTGAGCGTTGCGGCTTACCGCCAGGCCTATGCGAACCGGCGTGCTGTGAACTGGTATTCCACCAGTCGCATCCTCGCGCTGTGTGCCTACGACTGGATTTTCGAAGCGCTCACACCCGACCAGCGCCGGGAGATCATCGTGCCGCTACTTGAACACGTCGCCGAAATTCAGCCGGGGCCGGGCAAACCGGCAATCATACGCCGCAACACGGGAGGACCGAAAACGGGGTTCTACAGCGTCCCGAGTCTGCTCTGGTATGCGGGACTCGCCGCGCACGGCGACGGTTTTTGCGACGACCTCGCTCGCAGCCAATTGGAGAAGGGATACGCGCTCAATCGCGAAATGCTTGATTTCCGCGCCGCATCCTCAGGCGATGACGGCGCGTTGGTGAGCGGTGTGTCGGGGTACAGCATGGGTGCCTATCCGTGGGCACACTTCAACTTTTTCCACACCTACCTTTCCGCGACGGGCGAGAATATCGCGATGCGTTATCCCGAACTTGCGCTCTTTCCGAACTGGATCTGGTGGACCTGGATCCCGAACGCGCGCGACCCGCAGCGACCGCTCCAGTTCGGTTGGGGCGACGACCAGCACGATGGCAATCTTCTGACAGTCGACCGGCTCTATCAGCACATGACGCAGACCATGTTTTTCTTCAAGGAGGTTGATCTGGATGCCGCACGCCTCGCCGCGAGCCTGCGCGATCTCGCGCCGAACCGTGATCTCGCCGGGGGTTGGCCGCACTACCCGTTCATCCTTGCTCTTGATAACGATGTCGTGCCGTTCACGCGCGAAGAGCTTGCGGCCTGCACGCTCAAGGCGCGCCACTTTGAATCTACCGGGCAGTTTTTCCTCCGCTCCGGTTGGGAACCGGATTCAACCTACTGCCTGTTTACCGCCGGCGCGAAGAGTTTTGGGCACAAGCATTTGGATGAGAATAACTTCGTCATATACAAGCACGATTTCCTCGCGCTCGACTCTGGTTCGCGCGGGATTGAGACCGACACAAATCTACGCTATTACTACGCGCAGACGGTGGCCCACAACTGCATCCTGATCCACAAGCCTGGCGAGAAGACACCGAGTTACTGGGGGCCTTTGAGCAAGGCACCCGAGGCGCAGGTGGGCCACGGCGGACAGATCGGAGGTGCCGCGCAGGTGTGTGCTTTTAGTACGGGCAGCCTGCTCACCTACATCGCTGCCGACGCAGCACCGGTCTATCGTGACAAGAGTACCGAGGTCGTGCGGCAGTTCGTGCATGTGCAGCCCGACTTCTTCGTTGTTTACGATCGCGTGAACGCGACCGATGCCGCCTATAAAAAAGAGTGGCTGCTCCACACGCAAAACGAGCCGGTCATAACGAACAAACTTCTCCGCACGGATTGCGGCAAGGGCCGCCTCTTCTGCCAGACGCTGCTCCCCGAAAACGCCGTCCTGACGAAGGTCGGCGGTCCGGGCCGGGAGTTCTGGGCTTCCGGCAAGAACTGGGAACTCGATCCCGTGTTTGTCAAGCAAGCGGAGGCACGGGCGGCCAAGCGCGGGACGGGACCGTACTTCGGCAACTGGCGGCTTGAGGTTTCCCCGTCCGCGCCGCGTGTTGACGACCGCTTTCTGCATGTGCTCACCGCCACCGACACATCCCGCGAAAAACCTGTCGCCGCGCGCCTCATCCGCGACGACACGCGGGACGGCGTTGTCCTGACCGTGCCCGGCTACAAAATCAAAGACCGCGACGGTACGCTGACAGTGGCGATTGTTTTCAATCGCACCGGAGAGATCGGCGGGGAGGCGCGCTATACGTTCAAGGATGCCGACGGTTCCGAGATTTCCTCCGGACGCTTTGCCTTCGAAAACATCGTGACGCCTCAAGCTGGCGTCTTTCCATCCACGCACTAAGAGAGGTGAACCCGCCATGTCGATCAACCGCCGTCAGTTTTTAGCTGCGTCCGCCTGCACAAGCGCACTTTCCGCCTGTACGTCCGTGAAGCCGCTGAAGGTAAGGCCCACGCGTTTCAAGCCCATGTCCATCCCCGGACTTGAGGCGCGTCCCGATTTCTGGCGCGTGCGACCGGACGAAATGATCGCAGGTTGCGAGAGCGTGAAGAAGGGGCGGGCGGAAGTGATCGCCCACACGCCGCTCGGTTATCCTGTTCATGCTGTGTTCTACGGTGATTTTTCGGAGCCGCCGCCGCAGAGTAACTGGTCAGCCGGTTCCGCCTCGACCTCTTGGAAATCCTACTACGGCGAGCAAGAACACAAGCAGACCATTCTCCTTATCGCCGGTGTTCACGGCGCTGAACCCGAGTCAGGCGCGGGCGCGCTGAATCTCATCCGCATGTTGGAGACGGGGCAGGATTATCGCGGCAAGACCGATCCCGAGTTGATCGAGTTGGCTTCCCGTTACCGGCTCATCATCGTCCCTTGCGTGAATATGGACGGACGCGCACTTTCGCCCGATCATCTCCGCAACGTCGACCACCACACTTTCCGTATCGCTTCGCAAGGGGCTTGGCTGGACGGTTCGCAGGTGGGTTGGCGCGGCAGCAAGGCATGGTTCCCGTTGCCGCTGGAGCGCGTCGCCTATCCCGGCGGTTATCCGAACTCCGAGGGCTACAACATCATGCACGACTGCGCACCCGGCGACATCCGCAGCGCGGAAGCGCGCGCGCTCCTGAAACTCGCCGCACGTTGGCGCGTGGATGCCGTGATCAACGGGCACTCCTACGAGTTCGCGCCGTCCGTGATCAATCCGAACTGCATCGACACCCCCGCCAATATCGAGCGCGTCTGCGCACTCGCGAAAAAAGCGAATGCGGCGCTTTGTGCGGCGGGTCTCAGAGAAACGCCGGGCGGCGAGCCCAAAGCGCGGAACTCCATCAACCTCAACACGCTCTTCGCGCTCGCCTCCGGCGCAGCCGCCATCACGCTCGAATGCTCGGTTTCCTACGACCGCCCCAAAGATCCGAGGCGCACCTACACTTTCGATGAACTGATGGAGCCTGTCTTCGTCACGCTGAAGACGGTCATGCAGGACGGGCTTGAAACCCCGCTTGCCGACCGCTCGAAGTTCTGATTTTGCGGATGTGTCGAAAGAATCGATGAATCGAATCATTCGTTGTGATCGACCATGCTCACGGGCAAGCCTGCCGCCGTAAAATCAATCAGTAGACTTTAAAAACATCTTCACGCATAACAAATCTCAGCAAGTCGCTCCAGCGTCCTGACAGACGATATACAAAAACATCATTGTCGTCGTCAGCTTTTGTTTGAGAACGGATTATCTCTGCCAGTCGAAGCTTGGTGTGGTGTGCATTTGGCACTTCTGATGACCCGGGCTCTGTGTAGTATATAGCGCCCATGAACAACTTGTTGTAACGCAATGTAGGTTCATCCATAGGTGCAGGAAGGCAGAAAACCAAAGCCTTCCCATTACGATCGATAATTTCTAAACCCATGCTGCCACCGTCACCAAAACTAAATGCTTTGACCTCTCGGTAAGGTGTCTCAAGTGCTCTAAGTTTTGGTTCAACCCTTCTTAGATCTGCCTTCTCATAAGGGCGAAATATCCAAAGAACAGAAGAAACAAACAGCACACCCAGAGTAATTCCTATAAAGCGCATTACTTTCTTCATGAGTTCACCCGTCCTGTTGGCTTGGTTACCGACCGAAAATTTCCATCAACGTCCCTGTTCCTTTTTCATCAGCACGGCATCGTGTGCCGCTACGGTCAAGGGCAGGCGGCGACCGCCCCACGTCAGCGTCACGGCCTGCGGCTCGCGCGTGGCGTTGGCCAGCACCACGGCCTCGCGTCCGTCTGCGGCGCGGAAGGCGTTGTGGAAGACCGCCGGGGTCGGCAGATCGTTGTACGTGATCGTGGCGCACTCAAGCACAGGCTGCCGCATCAATCTCCCGTGAGCCAGCCAAGGGCGTCCTTCGCCGTGATACAACTCGACCCAGCGCTGCATGAAGCGGGAGTCTGATGTGAATCCCGACGAAACAACCTCTTTCACACTGCCGTCCGTCAGCACCTCTTCCAGCCGCATCTCGTCCACCCAGACGACCGCTTCGCCCGACACATGGCACATGATGCGCAGCATCTCGGCGCTGTCCGGCATCTTGAAATCGGCCGCGACCTTCTGCCAGCCGCTGCCAGGCTCGGGGAACTTGAGCCGTCCGCCCTGTCCGGTTGATTTAAGCCCAGGCGCGAACACGCCGAAGTTGACCCCGTTCGGCTGCGCCAGCTTGGCGGTTTTCAGCCAAGCGCTCAGACGGTAGGTGCGCCCGTCACCGAAACTTCCGGCTTCCGCATACACGTTCTGCGAGACCTGCACCGTGTCGCCGGCGTTGTTCTCCAGCCGCATGCTGGCGGTGCCGCTGTGCTTCTCTTCGGTGTCGACATAGGCCGCGCCGTTCCATACCGCGCCTTGGTATCCGCTCAACTTCTCCCAGTTGCGGAAGAACTTGCCGTCGACCGTCAGGAGATCGAATCCACCGTTGGCGAGCATCACCTCTTTGAAGTCTTGGCTGGACGGCACCATGTGGGGCATCTGGCCGTCGGCCAGGCAGTGCGCGTCCCACACGCGGTTGCCGCGGCGCGGGTTGCTCTGGAACGGCGGCAGATATTCGTGATAGATGTAATTGAACACCGAGGCCCACTCGCCTTTGCGTTCGCAGTTGCGGTAGTCCTGCACCCCCATCAGGTGGTTGAACCACTCGTTGGGCTCTTCGATGCAGACAACGGCGTCGGGCTCGATCTTGCGCATGGCGTCGCGCATGCCGATCAGTTGCTCGGTGAAGACTTCGGTCATCCAGCGGCCGCGTCCTTTGGGGTGCCCGTGCCAGTCGGCGTAACAGGCCGGCCAGTTGGCGCCTACCACTTGGTCCACCTGGATCATCTCGCAGCCGCGCCGGGCCAGCGGCACGCAGATGTCCTCGTTCCACCAGCGGCGTGTCCAAGGGTCGCCGCCGCACATGCAGGCGGTACTGCCGCCATGCAGCCAACTGGGCGTGCGCAGATACAACTGGCCGTCACGATTATGCACGGCGTGCTTGCGCGCGATCTTGTCAAAGCGCTCGCGGTCATCCCATTCGAAACTGCCGTCGCCGCGTTTTTTGAAGGTCAGCGTCCAATGATACCCCGACGGCCACGGGAAGGCGTGGCAGCCGAGTTCACGTGTCCGGGCCACCAGGCGGGTGAACTGTTCGTCAGAGGGGTAGAGTGGGAAGTAGTCCGGGGTGACCCAACTGTCGATCTTCTCCCAGCCCCAATACGCTGTAATCAGCGGAGTTTTGGGGAAGTGCTTCTGCCAGAACTCGGTGAGCCAGCGCTCGATGCGGTCGGGTTCCGCCAGCCAGCCGCGTCCGAAACGTACCATGGCCGGCGCGTCTTTCAGCCACGCCGGCAGATCGTCGCGCTGCGTGAATATCTTGGCGCACCAGTGGCGCGTCCAGGCCCATTCGCGGTAGCGGTCGGCCGCGTCCCGCCAGTCTGCCGGCGCGCCGTCCGGCCCCGTAAAGGTCGAGACCACGACATCATACGCTTGGCTGTCGGTGCCGGTCACGAAGCACGGACGCAACCATGAGAACTCGACGCCCTCATCGGTGCGCGCCACACTCAGGCTCTTGGGATACCCCTTGTCGTCATACGCCGCCGTGTAAAAACCGGCCTGGTTATCGTAGTAGCAACCGAACTGAGCCGCCATGTTGCCGGGCTGGCTGATGGAGAAGATGTGTCCCTTTTTCAATGCTCCCGGCTTACGGGTCACGCCGCCTTTGGATGCACCCGCCACGATCGCGTCGTCATCGACCGACGCGCCCAGCGGCGCGGCCAGTGTGATCTGGGGGTAGCGGACATCCTCCAGCACCCATCCGTCGCGCATGACCACTTTGATACGCCAGCGCAAGTCCAGTCCGTCCGGGTCCGCACTGACCGTGCAGACCACGCGCTCCACGCCGTTCGGAAAATCGGTGTAGGTCAGCGTCGCGGCGGATTCCGAAGACCGTTTCACACTGCACGCGCGCGCGTCCCAGTTCCCGACTGTGATCTGTTTGCCCGGCGGCTCTGCCTGCTGCGAGACCGCCAGCGTGAACAACCGCTGCGGGGGCTTGTCGGTCGCCGCCAACTCTATGCCGCCGGGCGTCTTGAGCGACACCACCCCGCGGCCGCCGCCGTCCAAAACGAGTCGCGCACCCTTGCCGGAAAGCGCCACCGTCTCAGCACTTGCGCACAAAGCCGCCACCGCAAACAGTACCGCAACATAACATTTGGTTTCAGTTTTCATACATCGCTCTCTTTTTTTACACGAAGCCGCCAAGGCACAACGGTCGTTTAATTTCGGGTTTCAAGACACCGGTATCAATTGTAACGCTCAACGTCCAACTTTCAAGTGCGAAGGGCGACGAAATGTAATCGGTTGGTGACAGGGGGTGTGCGCAGATCATGCGTTTCTGGTGAAAAGGGGGGATACGTTTTTTTGACATGATTAACATGATTAACATGATTTGGAGGGCGAGTGTCCCCACGAGCCGCCGGAGCAAGCAATGGAGGGCGAGTGTCCCCACGAGCCGCCGGAGCAAGCAATGGAGGGCGAGTGTCCCCACGAGCCGCCGGAGCAAGCAATGGAGGGCGAGTGTCCCCACGAGCCGCCTTCCGCTGTGCGGAAGGATGGTTTCAGGTTCTATCGCGGAGCACAGGGAGGGGCAAGCGTCTGCTTGCCCGTGGACGAGCAGACGCTCGTCCCTCCCCCCTCGGCGGCGGTCACGACGCCATCCCGTAAAAATCTCTGCGCCTCTGCGTCTCTGCGTTAAAATCTTTCAACTTTCTGCGGGC
>DUPH01000375.1 GCA_012838435.1 Lentisphaerota bacterium
CGCCGGTCACAGTCAGGGTCAACGGTGCGTCGCAGTTGACCGGCGTCGGCAACATCCGGGTGGGCACGAATGCCGGCGACCGTTGCGTGATGGTGTTGGATGGCGGGTTGAACGTTCAGGCGTTGCCTGGAGAGGCGAACAGAAAGTTGCATGTCGGCAACGGGCTCGGTGCTTCCGGCGCGATCATTCAGCATTCGGGTGTGCTCAATGTCAGCACGGGTGTGTCGGCCGATGCCTTCCATGTGGTGGGTAATCTCGGCGGTTACGGTTATCACCGCATTACCGGCGGTGAGTTGTGCAGCGGTGAGATCGCGGTCGGCGGTCCCGGCGCGCTCGGTGACGGCAGTGTCGGTGTGATAGACCTGTTTGGGGGCAAGGTCACGGTGGACGGTTGGTGCCTGCTGGTCGCGTGGAGCAGGGAGGTGGGCGTGCTGAATATTTTCGGCGGCTCGTACGGCGGCGGCGACACCAGAGGTGGCGAAGTGCTGCTCGGATACGCCAACGGCCACAGGATCACCGCCCAAGTCAATCTTCTGGGATCCGGCGCTAAGATGTTTGACCGCGGCGGTTCAGTGATCCAGAAGAGGATCAACCTTGCACGCGGTGGAACCAATACCCTCGGCGCGGTGAACCTGAATGCCGGCGAATTGACGCTTCATAGGGCGGATGCATTGTTCGGCAACAACACGCCGAACACCACAACGCCTAGTCACTTCAACTTCAACGGTGGGCTGCTCAAGGCCGCAGCAAACACCATGCAGATAGAGGGGTTGACGGCCGCCTATGTGCGTGCGGGCGGCGCACGGATCGACACGGGCGGGTACACTGTCACGCTCAATCAGCCGTTGGTCGCACCCGAGGGTTACGGCGTGAGCGCCATTGCTCTCGTATCCGGGGCACGGGCTACATCGGCGCGCCGGCTGTACTGGTCAGCGGCGGGGCGGGTATCGGCGCGACGGCCATCGCGCTGGTTGACCTGGAGCCGGAGAGTCCCCTCTGCGGTCAGGTGACGAACATTCTCGTGACCTCCGCCGGCAGCGGTTACGGTGCCGGGGATCAGTTGAATGTGACATTGCGTGGCGGGGGGTGCCTCACGCCTGCGGTCGTGGGGCAGGTCACGCTGGCCGAGAACATCAGCGGAGGGTTGGTCAAGCTCGGTAACGGCACATTGACACTGGGCGGCGCGGGCACCTTCACGGGAGGCACGACGGTCAGCGGTGGCACGCTGAAGTTCGGGTGCGTCGACGCCCTGTTGCCCGGCAGCGCCATTGCCGTGGAGGAGGCGGGGACGCTTGATCTCGGTGCGTTCACGGTGACCAATACGGTCAGTGGCAGTGGGCCTGTGGTGAACGGGACGCTCCACACGGAGTTCTCGCCGGGCGGCACGCCGTCCATCGGCACCCAGTTAATCACAATCGGTCAGGGTGCCCTCTTGGAGGGTGTGTACCTGCTGGACGTGACGGCAGAGGGCGCCAGTGACACGCTCACCCTGAACGGGGATGTCGATATCTCCAGTGTGGCGTTGCATGTGGTGGATGTGACGCAACTCAGCCGGAGAAAACGCTACGCGGTCGCTCAGCTCTCCGCGCAGACGACGGGCATGTTCAGCAGGTCCAACTTGCCGGACGAGCGCTGGCATCTGCAGAGGGCGGGAAACGGCACGGTCTGGCTCTATTTCTCTGACGGCATGGTTTTCATGCTGAGGTAAAAGCACTGCTCGGGTTTTTTGGATCACAGAGAACACAAAGGGCACAGAGCTTTTTTGAGGGCATTGCGCGGTTTTTTTATCCACGGATGGACACAGACTATTTTGGGATGGCATGGCTCGGCTTTTTTGAACCGCCAAGGCGCCAAGAACGCCAAGGGGAGTCTCTAATTTTCATGAAGTTTCATGTTTCATGGTAAAGCAGGGTTCTGTTGTTGTCGTTGCCGCTCGTCTTGCTGACGTGCGGGTTCGTGTGCGTCGGCGAGTCTGACGGCAAGTGGTGGTTCCTGCAAGAGGACGGTTTGCCGGCTGTATCTTCTCTTTACTTTCGGCGCGGGTGGCGAATGGGCCTGGCAAAGGCGCCCTTTCGATCTGGGTGTTGCGAATTATGTTGCATTGTCGATTGACACCGCCCCATGTATAAGCTACCATGCGTTGATTGTGCTTTTTAGGGAATAAGAAGGGTGGGGGCTCCCCGCTCTTTTTTGTTGTGGAATCGTGAAGCGGAAGGCGGTGCAGTGATGAGTAATGAACTGCTGTCGATTATCAGTTATTTGGAGCGTGACCGCGGGGTGAATCGGGAGATCATCATCCAGGCGATCGAGTCGGCAATTCAGCAGGCCGCCCGTAAGAGCTTAGATGTTTCTGATGCCCTTCGCGTGGATGTTGACCGTAAGACCTTGAAGATCAGGGCGTTTGATACCGTCGTGGTCTCTGAGACGGAGAGCGGCGCAGGCTTATTGCCGTTGCGGCAGGCGCGCCAGTTGAAACGCGACGTGCAGCCCGGAGACACGCTGGACGTTGAGATTCCGCCCTCGCATTTGGGACGCATCGCCGCGCAGACGGCGCGTCAGATGATCTTGCAGAAAATTCGCGAGGCGGAACGCAAAAACGTTTATGACGAGTATAAAGACCGCATCGGCGATATTGTCAGCGGAACCGTCCGGCAGATCATTCACCGCGACTTGATCGTGGAGTTGGGTAAGACCGAGGCCATCCTTCCGGCTAAGGAGCGCCTGCCCAACGAGGAGTATAACATCGGCGATCGTCTGCGTGCGTATGTATACCGCGTGCAGTCCGGTGCGAATGGCCCGGCGGTGGTGTTGTCGCGCGCCTGCTCGGAGTTCGTTAAGGCCCTGTTCCGTCTTGAGGTCGCTGAGATCGCGGATGGCATTGTGGAAGTGATGGGGGTCGCCCGCGATCCGGGTTACCGCACAAAAATCGCCGTCAAGACGTTGGACGAAAAGGTTGATCCGGTCGGCGCGTGCGTCGGACTGCGCGGCGTGCGTGTGCGCAATATCGTGCGCGAGTTGAACGGCGAGAAGATTGACATCGTGCGCTGGAATGAGGATATCCGACAGTACGTGACGCAGTCGCTGGCACCGGCCAAGCTGGAGTCGGTCACGATTGATCCGAACGAATCCCGCACGGTGCATGTGACCGTCGCGCCGGACCAGCTTTCGCTGGCGATCGGCAAACGCGGCCAGAACGTTCGCCTCACCTCGAAGCTCACAGGCTGGCGCGTCAATATCCAGAAGAGCGGCGAGGAGATGTCTTTTGAAGAGCAGCGTGAAACCGCAGTCAAGGATCTGGCCGAGGTGTTGGATATCAGTGAAGAGACCGCGTCCACCTTGGTGGCCAATGGCTTCCTGACGACGGATGGCGTCCTTGATGCCGAGAAGCCCTACTTGCAGGAAGTGACGGGACTCGATGAAGAGACCGTGAACAAGATCTGGGCTGCGGCTCAGGCTGCGAGCGGTGTGGACGAGGCGGGAGAGTAAGAGAGTTATGATAAGAGTATGTGAACTTGCGAAAAAGATGAGCACTTCCAGCTTGGAAGTGCTCAAACAGGCCGATGCTTTGGACATCGAGGCCTACTCGCCGCTTTCTCAGCTCGACACGGCGGATGCGTCGCGTCTGCAGGAAGTGTTTGCCAAGCGGAGCGCGAACGACATCGAGGCGGAAAACGCGGCACGCGCCGCCCGTTACCAAGAGAAGCGGACAGCCGCTGCGACACGACGCGCGGCGCAGTTGCAGGCCGAGTTGGCAGTTTTGGAGGTTAATCGCGCCCGTGCGCTGGAGATGGACGCAAAGGCCCGCGGTATCGCCCCAGAGGCACCCGCAGCCGAAGCACCGGCCGAGACGCCGACAGCGGAGGCGGCAGCAGCCGCGACGCCCGATGATGCTGCACCCGCCTTGGACCTCGTCACGCCGACCGACAAAGCGGCCGCCGCGCCGGTGGCACCAGTCGCCAAGACCAAGACCGTTGCCAAAGATGCTGCCAAGGATGCTGCCAAGGATGCCGCTCCCCCGGCTCGGACTGCGGCTAAGGCCGACGACCGCGCTGCCAAGACGACCGCTAAGACCGCTGGCAAGTCGAAACCGTCTCGTTATGAGGACGACGATGAGTTTGAGACCGAAGACAAACTGGCCTCCGCTTTTATCGGCCGGATTTCCAAAGGGGCCACCCGCGAGCCGCCCAAGGTGACGCGGACGCAGGTCCAGAAGAGCGGGCGCGAGAAAGAATCCGGACGTATTGCGGCACGCGGTGTTCCCGGGCAACGCTCAGGTGCCCGCACACCGTCCCAGCGGGATACGTCAGTGCCGCCGGATCGCGTGATTCCCCTGCGCGGTGCGGTGGTCGTCAAAGAACTGGCTGAAAAATTGGGCATCCGGCCTAACCGCCTGATTGCCGATCTCATGCAGTTGAACATCTTGGCCTCGATCAACCAGCGCGTGGAGTTGGATGTCGCGCAAAAGATCGCGGAGAAGTACGGGTTTAAGGTTGAGCTTGAGCGTGCCAAGCGTTCGGTCGAGCGCCGCCCGGTGCTGCGCAGCGAGGACGCAGACGATGACATTCCGGAAGACAAGCCCGAGGATATGTTGCCGCGTCCGCCGGTCGTGACCTTCCTGGGCCACGTCGACCACGGCAAGACCTCGCTCATGGACCGTATCCGCAATACGCGTGTTGTGAAGGGCGAAGCCGGCGGCATTACTCAGCACATCGGCGCCTACACGGTGGATGTCAGCGGACGCAAGATTACCTTTTTGGATACGCCCGGTCATGCGGCCTTCTCGGCCATGCGCGCCCGCGGTGCTATGCTTACTGACATTGCGGTAATCATTATCGCAGCCGATGATGGTGTCATGCCGCAGACGCGCGAAGCGATTAAGGCCGCGCAACAAGCCGGTGTACAGATCATGGTGGCGATCAATAAGTGCGACTTGCCGGTTGCCAAGCCGGATCGGGTGCGCCAGATGCTGCAAAGGGATGGATTGACGCCGGAAGAGTGGGGCGGCGATATCATTTGTACCGAAGTTTCAGCCATGACTGGTCAGGGCATCGATCAGTTGCTGGAGATGATTCTCCTGCAGACCGACATGCTGGAACTGACCGCCAATCCGAACCGGCGGGCGGACGGCTATGTCATCGAAGCGCAACTTGAGCAGGGGCTCGGGCCGACGGCCACGCTGTTGGTCATGGGCGGAACGCTGAATGTCGGCGATGTGGTGTTGTGCGGCGAGCATTTCGGGCGCGTGCGTGGCCTGATCGATGACCGTGGTCGGCGTGTCAAATCGGCGTCGCCCGCGACGGCAGTCAAGTGCATGGGGCTGTCCGGCGTGCCTGAGGCTGGTGCGGCGTTCCGCGTCATGCTGAATGAAAAACGTGCGCGCGGTTTGGCCGAGGAGGCCGCCGAAGAGCGCAAGTTGGTGGAGCTTTCCAGCACCAAGGCCACCTCACTGGACGCCTTGATGGATCAGCTCAAAGAAACGCAGCGGCGCGAGTTGGCCTTGATTGTGAAGGCCGATACGCAGGGCTCGGCCGAGGCGGTCTGCGAGGCGCTCGGAGAGATCAAGAGCGAGAAGGTTTCGCTCAACATTATCCATTCGACGATCGGCAATGTGTCGGCTACGGACATCAACAAGGCCGCAGCAGGCGAAGCCATAGTCGTAGGTTTCAGTGTGAACTGCGATGCCGGTGTGCAACAACTGGCGCGCCATCACAGCGTGCGCGTCAACACATTCCGCATCATTTATGAACTGCTTGACTTCGTGAAACAGCGCATGCTCGACCTGCTGCCGCCCGAGTACAAGGAAGTGATCAAGGGCCATGCCGAGATCCGCGCGATCTTTGATATCGGCAAGACCGGTCGCGTGGCGGGCTGTCAGTTGCTGGACGGCGTGATCCGCGCGGACGCCATGTTCCGGGTGTTCCGCAAAAAGGAGAAGCTGTGGGAAGGCAAACTCGCATCGCTGAAGCACTTCCAGAACGAGGTTTCCGAAATCACGGGCGCACAGGAGTGCGGTATTTTGTTCAGCGGATTCGAAGAATTCCAGGTCGGCGACACCGTCGAGTGTTATGCGCTGGAGGAACTGCCGCGTACTCTGTGAGTGCAACCGCTTTCTGCGGCCCCATAAGGAGGTGTTATGGCTGTCGACCGTCTTGAACGCGTGAATGCGCTGTTGCGGCGCGCGATCGGCGAGGCGCTCTATAAAGTTTTTGCAGGCGAACCGGTCGATCTTAGTGCCGTTACGGTGACGCAGGTCGAGACCGCGCGCAATTTGCGCAACGCCACGGTGAGCGTCTCGATCTTTGGTCATGAAAACGAACGCTCGGCGATTATCCGCAAGCTAGCCGGTAAAGCGCCCGATCTGCAAACGATCATCAACCGCGAGCTGAAACTCAAGTACACCCCGCGTCTGCGTTTCCAACTCGATACCTCGATCGAAAAAGGCGACCGTGTCCTCGCGGTGCTGAGTCAGCTTGATGTTCCTCAGGCGGATGAACCGACGGAGCCGGAAGTCTGACGCGACGTGCGTCCGCCTTTGTTGCTTTCATTCTGTGCGTGACCATGACTGCTTTTTCTCCCTCTCAGACCTCTCTGGACGGTGTGCTACTGGTTGATAAACCGAGCGGACCGACTTCGCACGATGTCGTCCGCGATATCCGCAAAACCTTCCGTATCGGCAAGGTCGGGCACGGCGGCACGCTGGATCCCAACGCCACCGGATTGTTGGTGATCTTGCTTGGTAAGGGTACTAAGCTTTCAGACCGTATCATGGGCGGCGACAAAGCCTACACCGGCGAAATGCGGCTTGGCCGTACCACCTCCACGCAAGACTGCGACGGTGAGACGCTGGAGGAAAAGCCGTGGCAGGATGTGACGCGCGAGCAGGTCGAGGCGCAGATGGCCGCGCTTACAGGAGATATCTTTCAGACGCCGCCGATGGTTTCGGCGATTAAAGTCAACGGTGTGCCGCTTTACAAACTGGCGCGGAAAGGCCAAGAGGTCGAGCGCAAACAACGTTTTGTCCACATCTACCGCATGATGCTGACAGTGTGGGCACCACCTCTGGTAACCTTTGAGGTGGACTGCACCAAAGGCACTTACGTACGCACGTTGGCTCACGACATCGGCCAAGCGCTTGGGTGTGGCGCCTGTTTGGACGCCTTGCGCCGCACAGCGTCCGGCACATTTCATGTGAAAGACGCTCTGCCGCTTGAAGATATCCTCGCACTGACGTCCAACCAACTCGCGGATCGTGTGATCCCGCTGGCGCAGGCCGCACACGCTCACTTGCCATGAAGATCATTTCCCAGCCCGCGCAATTCCGTAAAATCCCGGGCCCCGTGGTTTTGGCCGCCGGTTTTTTTGATGGAGTCCACCTTGGCCACCAGCGTGTGCTGTCCGGCGCGGTCGAACGCGCTCGCGAATTGGACGGCCAAGCTTGGGCGTTGACCTTTGACCGGCACCCGCTGGCGGTGCTTGCCCCCTCAAAGTGTCCCCCCCTGCTGAGCACCTCGGAAGAGCGGCTGGCATTGTTGGAGCAGAGCGGGGTCGATGGCATACTGGCGCTTGAGTTCACGCGGAAACTGGCGGTGCAAGAACCGGAGACTTTTGTCCGTTGGTTGTGCGGCCCGCCGCGCATCGCGTCGCAGACCGCGACAAGCAGTGCGTCCGCCAAGCTTAGCGAGATCCGTTGCGGACGCAACTGGCGTTTTGGCCGACGTGCGACCGGTACGCCCGAGTTGCTGGCGCAACTCGGGCGGCCGTATGGATTTCGCGTCACGATCGTGCCGTACGCCGAATACCAAGGCATGGAGATTTCCAGTACGCGCATTCGGTTTGCCGTGCGCGAGGGGCGTCTCGACGACGCGACAGCCATGCTCGGCAGACCCTACTCCGTGCGCGATACCGTGATCCGCGGCCGCGGCGTAGGGCACACGCTGAGTATCGCCACCGCTAATCTGCAACCCAGTGCCGAAGTGTTGCCGCCCAACGGTGTCTATGCCGTGCGCGTGAAGGCGCAGGGGAAGACGTTCAACGGTGTTGCCAATTTGGGCATGCGCCCGACTTTCACGGACGCAATCCCCGACCGCGCGTTGCTGGAAACACATCTGCTGGATTTCGATGGTGATCTTTACGGACAAACCATCGAGGTCGCCTTCCTCGCCCGGTTGCGTGATGAACGCGCCTTTACGTCGCCTGAGACACTCGCGCGCCAAATCGCTGACGATGTCCGCCAGGCATCACGCTTTTTCTGATGGGTTTTTCAGGTTTCTTCGGCATCGGACGTTCTGCGTTCAACGTTCAAAACGGCAGACGTAAATATCGTCTGCTGGGTGCAGGGTGGCGTGCCAGCCGGTCGCCTGCATGGCTGCCGCAAAGAGCGGTAGGTGGTCGCGTCCTGGATCGGCGATGACCGCCTGGCCGCCGGGGGCGCAGAGCGCATCGATGGCACCGACCAACGCCGGGATGTGGCGTCGCTCGTAGAGCAAGTCGCTGCCGATGACCAGCGGCACCGGTTGTTCGCACAGCGGATGCGAGCGGTCTAGGCAATCGTTCCAGTCAAGGACTTGGTACTCGATCCGCACATGATTCAGCGCGGCGTTGTGCTGCAGCCAGTCGCCGGTATCGGGGTGGAAGTCGGTAGCCGTGACGGTCGCGCCGAGCCGCGCCGCGAGGATCGACGGCAGTCCAAGACCGCAGCCCAGTTCAATGACGTGCAGGCGCGGTAGCCGTTCGCGCTGTTCCCAGAGGTCGCACGCCAGACCGTGCGCGGCCGGCCAGAGGATCGCATAGTAGGGGATTGCATCGACAGCCTGCGGATCCACTGCGGCGGCGCGGTCGAGCAGCGCATCAAGGTCAGGCGGCGTTTCGATTGTCAGAACTTGTTCGCCGATCGTGACGTGCTGGCGGCCTTGGGGCGTGACGGGGTCATTCTGCATGTCGGTCGCCGGATCAAGGTTCGCCGAAACGGGCGATCCATTGGCGCATGGCGTTGAGGGTTTTCGGCCACGCCTGCGCGTCGGTGCGCAGTTCCAAGAAGCGGTCGAAGAGCGCGAGCCACGCCGACCAGAAGGTCTCGATCATGAGCATGCGCTCTTCAAAGCGGCCGTCCGCATCAGTCTGTTCGCCCTTGGGCAGTTTGAGCGAGCGGAAGGCAAAGTCGGCGTCGATGGTCGCACTAAAGACGTCGTCGCTGTGGGCGATCACGACCTTCGCGCGCTTGAGTTTCTTGCCGCAGAGCAGGGCCGTGCCGGCCTCGCGGCTGTTGAGCGGCGAGCCTTTGCGCAGGACCGCTTCGTGTGCGCCCTGGCCTTCGCGAAAGAAGGTGAGCGGGCCTTCGAGCATCACGCCGAACTCGCGGCCGTCAGGTAGATGACAGACGCCGCCTTCCTTCTCCCAAGTGAACCAGAGCCAAGTGAAGAAGTCCATGCCCAGCGTGGGCTCGTTGGGGGGATCGAGGGTGGTGTCGGGTGAAAAGCTGACCGGATCGAGATCGTTGGCATTGATCTGCTTGCGGCGCATGGCGGCGGTCTCGGGCGTGAGCAGGATCGGCAGCGTGCCGGCGGTTTCCTTGAAGGCGGGCGCGAGGGTGTCGATTTGCTTGTCGGACATCGCGCTGGCCACGAGCAGGTCGTTGCGGAAGTCGACCACCACGGGGATGCTGGTCAAGGTCGGCGGCATCTTGGGCAAGAGTGAGTCGGTGACGCGCTGCTTGACTTCGGCGCGTACCGCGCGCGGCAAGAATTCGACTTCTCGCGCGCGACATTCGAGATCCTCTTCCATCTGCACATACGCGCGCAGCAGGGCGGGTGGCACCTTCTTCTCGGCGCGTAGCCATTGCGCGTGCAGGTAGGGGCCGATCACACAAGTTTCATCCGCAATCGCGCGGTCGAAAAGATGTCGCCCGGTCACCCAGCCGTGGATGGGGTCGCGGCTGAGCGAGTCAATCGGCGGCGCAACATGCCGTGCAAAAGCGTCGACCAAACTGGAGTCGTATTGTTGTTGAAGATAAAAGAGCCGGAAACTCACACTGCCGCTGCCGAATGCCATAGGTGCCTCGTTGAAAATGGATAGGAAACCGGGGCAACCATTCCCCGGCTACAGATGGCTTTGAATGTAACACTCAGACCGCGGGTTGTCGAGCCCGCTGGACAAAACACTTGATTTGTGATTTTAGATTTGGGATTGGCGCCTCTGACGACTGTCACTAACCGATTACCGTCTGTTACAGTCGCGTCTTGTCAGGCACACGCGGAATACGTATACTTTGCACCAGTGTTTGTTTTGGGTGTTGGTCGAATTGATAATAAATGAAATGGAGAAAGTCAGATGCGTACGTACACCGAGATTTTGAAGGGTTTGGTTGTTGCGCTGTCCGTGGCGGCGTGGTCGGTGAGTGCGGCCGATTATACTTGGACCGGCACAACCAGTGCGTCGTGGAATACGACGGATGCGAACTGGTCCGGCGCGGGTACGGTGTAGACCAATGATGCCGCTAACAACGCGACCTTCGGTGCTGAAGGGCCGAGGGCGGTTACGGCCGATCCGGTGACGCTCAACAATCTCGCTTTCACGGCGGATGGGTATGCGATCGGCGGCGGTCCGTTGCTGATGCACGGTGGCGCTTCGGTCGATGCGGGCATGATCGCCACGCTGACCGCGCCGGTCACGAATGTCGGGGTCTGGGCCAAGACCGGTGGTGGAAAGGTCGTTCTGAACCCGCAGGGCGCGGTCTCGAATGTCTTCTACTCGTTCAAGACTGCGGGCGGCACGCTGGAGGTCGCGGGCGGTACGAACCTTGTGACAGAGGCAGGCAGCGACCCGGAGCACGGTCCGGCTTTTTGGGTGAGCGGCGGCACGCTGGTCGTGGGCGGTGGCCTTTTGAAAACCACGGCGGGCCCCTTCGCCCGGGTCAGCGAATACGGCACGCTTTTGGTGACCAACGGGGTCTGCGACCTCTCCAGTAATCAGGAGCTTTTGAATGCCTTTAATTCGCCGGGATTCACGACGGTGGGGGGCAACGGCATGCTGATCCTAGACCGGATGCGCATTGTCAAGAATCAGGAGGGGGCGAGCTTCTCGGGCGTCAACATCAACACGGGCGGCACGATCCGGCTCAACGAGTTTTGGTTTGAGACAAACCATTCGGCGGACCGAAAAGCCACCATGAACCTCAACGGCGGCACGATTCGGGCGCGGGACACGACCAAAACGCGGGACATGCTGGGCACCTACCATCCGAACTGGACGAACATTTTTGTCAATGTGCTGTCGGGCGGTGCGGTGTTCGACACCCCGAACTGCAACATCACGGTGATCGCCAAATTGCGGGGTTCACCGGATGACGGCGGACTGACGAAGCAAGGAAGCGGCACGCTGTATCTGCGGGGGACCAACACCTTTAACGGCGCTACTGTTTTAAAAGGCGGGCGGTTGAATGTTGTCGCGGATCACAATCTGGGCGCCGTTCCGTCGTCGCCAGCCACGAACCTTGTTTTCCTGACGGACGCGACGCTCCAGTCCAGCGAGTCGCATACACTCGCCGCCAACCGGACGATCTGGGTGACTAATGCCGTGACGGCGACGTTCGATCCGCAGACAAACACGCAGACGATTTGCGGCACCATCGTGTGCGCTGATACGAACGCCACACTCTATAAGACCGGGAGTGGCACGGTGATTCTGGATCCCGGACCGACGGCGGTGAACAGCTTCGGCACGCTTCACACGGCGGCGGGAACGTTGGTTGTCGCCAGCGGCACCAATCTGGTGACGCGTTTTTGCGGCGTCCAGAATGGTCCGGGGCTGCGGGTCTCCGGCGGAACGTTGCTGGTGGCAGGCGGTCTGCTGAAGACGACCTCCAAACTATACGTCAATGTGGATGGCGGGCACCTTCTCGTTACGAACGGTGTAGTGGATACCACGAGCTGCGACGAAATCCTGAACGGCATCGCTTCGACATACGGATTCACCACGGTGAGCGGCAGCGGGACGCTTATCGCCAACGGGGTACGCATTTCCCAAAACACGGGCAATCCGTCCAACACGGTGGTGAGCGTCAACACCGGCGGCGTGATGCGGCTCAACAACTTCTACATCGATATCGATAATTTCCCCAACCAAAAGGGGATGTTGTTCCTGAACGGCGGTACGGTTGAGGCTAGGGTCAACACGGACAATTTCCTGGGGACAACGGAAAAACTCGTCGGCAATAACAACGACAAGTGGTTGACCAACATCTTCGTGCATGTGCGCGAAGGCGGCGCGATTTTCGATACGGCGGGCAAGAATATCTCAATCAAGCAACCGTTGTACACCGGGGCGCCGGAGGATGGCGGGTTTATCAAGCGGGGCGCGGGGATGCTGACCCTGCTCAACACCAACACCTACAACGGCGTGACTGTGGTCGAGGGCGGTACGCTCAGGTGGGGACGGGACGATGTCCTGCCTGCGGCGAACACGGTCATGGCGGGGTCTAACGGCGTCTTCAATGTCAACGGCAAGACGCAGACGCTGGCGGGACTGGGCGGCGGCGGCACGGTCACGAATCTGGCGGCGCTGACGGTGACCGACACGCTCGCGCCCGGCGATGCGGGCGGTTTCGGTACGCTTACGCTGGCCGAGAATGCGGCGTCGATCGCCGGTTGCACGCTGTCGGTGAGCGTTTCGCCCGAAGGTGAGGCGGACGCGCTGCATGTGGCGGGCGATTTAGATTTATCGACGCTCACGTTGCATGTCGAAAATCCGGAACAGCTCTCGCGTTTCAAGAAGTACACGATCGCCAGTTGTACCGGCACGTTCACAGGGCCGTTTGGGTCTACGGAAACGTTGCCCGCGCGTTGGATCGTGACTTATGACGCTGCAGGGAAGAAGGCGCGGCTGGCCTACAACTTCGGCACAGTGATATTGCTGCGGTAGCTGAATTCGCAGCCGCAGTAGTTTTGGCGATAAAGCTCAAGGAGTTTGGCGAACTCGATGCTGTGCTTGAAGCCGTCCTTCCTTTTGAAATTAATGGGCAGGAAGCGCGCGGCGTCCAAGTCGCGGCCGACCTGAAAGATCGTCGGCGTGTGTTTATGCGGACTGACGGTGAGCGTAGTGGTGAAGGCGTCCAGCCCTTGGGCCACCATGGCTTCGTGCGTGCGGCTGAGGCTGTAGCGGAAGCAGCGCGCGCAACGCGCCCCGCGCTCCGGCTCTTGCTCCAATCCGTGCGCCACTTCGCGGAGCCAGGCGTCGTGGTCGGGCTCGTCGATGAGTAAAGGCACACGCAGACGTTCCGCCAGCAGGTGCACGGCATCGAGACGCTTGAGGAACTCGTCATGCGGCGCGATGTTGGCGTTGGAGTAAAAAAGCGTCACGGCGTGGCCCCGTTCGTGCAGGGCGAGCACGCAGTGACTGGCGCAGGGTGCGCAACAGGTGTGCAACAGAACGTTCATGGTTGCGTATGGCTTACAACTGCGGTGAGGGGTGAGCGAGGATCGGCTGGCGGGAACGGCCGTTCACCACGATGGCGATCGGCAACGCGGGGCACTGGCTCTCGCAGGCACCACAGCCGCGGCATTTGTCGGCATCGACGATCGGGCACATGACGCCGTTGCGTTCGACTTCGATAATCGCGTGGTAGGGGCAGTACTCTTGGCAGACCACGCAGTACTCCTGTTTTTCCCAGGCGATGCAGCGGCCCCTGAAGACACGGGCGAGACCAATGGCGGTCTGCTGTTTCTGCTCGACAGTCAGCGGGCGCAAGGCACCGGTGGGGCAGACCTGCGTGCAGGCGGTGCATTCTTGGAAGCAGAACTGCTCCTGTTGGTTATTGCGGCTGCGGAAGGCGAGAACCGGTGTGAAGAGTCCATCGATGCCGGCGCTGCCGAGGTCGGGCAGGATCAGGCCGTAGGGACATGCCGTCATGCAGTTACCACAGCGCGCGCAGCGTGCGTTGAAGCCGGTGGCGGTCGCGCCCGGAGGACGGATGGCGATATGGTGCTCGGGGCCACACTTGCATGCATGGTCGTGGCCGTGGTCATGATCGTGGCCGCAGGTGCCCTGTTCGCCGGATGCTTGCTCCCGCCGTCGGCGACCCCGACCAAGTCCTCGGCCTTGGCCGCGCTGGCTGGCGGCGGCTTCGCGTGATGCAACGGCTGCTGCGGCCTGCATGCCGAAGTGGCGGTAGAGCACGCCTGTGAGGCCGCCCAACGCGAAACCAAGGAAGACGCGCCGCCCTGCGCGTGCGCGCGAGAGGGCAGTCGCGGTTTCTTGCGTGATCGGTTTGCGTGCCGCACGCAGGCGGTTGCCGAGTTGCGTGATCCACTCTTGCAGACCACCCAGCGGACAGAGGCGGTGGCACCAGATGTTCGGGGCGATCAGACTGACCAGCAGGATTAGGACAAAGCCGCTGGCGGTGACGGCTGAGAGCCAAGTAAACGGTTTCCGCCAGGCCGCGAAAAAGCCGTTGAAGATACAGAGCGGGTCGGTCCAGATCAACAACGGCCAGCCGATGGCCGCGCTACCGATGATCAGGAGCGCCAGGCCCTTGCCGATAAACGGAAGGCGGCGGATCAGGCCGGTGTTGCGGCGGTTGAGGCGGCTGACCATTTCAGCGGCGAAGCCCATGGGGCAGAGTCGCCAGCAGAAAAAGCGTCCTTTGAAAAGCGGCAACACCAGCAGAGGCAAGCCGAGCAAGGCAAGCAGACCGGCGCTGCGGGCGGCGAGAGCACCGCCCAGACTGAGCAGTGGGCTCAGGCTGGGCAACAGCACGCTCCAGCGTCGCCATGCCTCGGGCAACACGCCCAGCGCGAGCAGGGCGAACGCGACGAACAGAATGAGGCGGAGCAGGTTGCGGCGGGTCATCATGGGGTTACACTTCGATACGCTCGACCTTGATTTTTGTGAGATCGCCGCAGCCGATGCTCATTTCGTGGCCGATCTGAATATGGCCGATATCGAACGGCGCTTTTTTGAAAAGCGTCGCGGCATAAGCATCGGCCGCCACCGGGTCGGTGCTCAGGATCACCTCGTTCGGGTGCTCCAGGTCGCCGGGGCCTTGCGGTCCTTTGGTGAGCATGATACGCGTGGCGTCAATGACCACCAGTTTCGGGCGGATGAAGGTGCTGAAGTCGGCGATGCACTGGTGCAGGCCGTCGCGATGCCAAGCGCGGCGATCCTCATTGGCGATCGAGCCCATCCAGTTTTTCATGGAGAGCGTGAGCGTCGCGCCGCTATGGTGTTTGGCCACCGGCATATTGATCAGGCAGTCGCACTCCAGAATGTCCTTGGGCACGTTGGCCGTTTTGGCGACCTTGCCTTTCGGAATCTCAATGGCTTGGTAATCCCCCTTGGCGGGACGGTAGAGCCGTGCTTGGGTACCCTTCAGCGCGTCGGCGATGCCACTCGCTTGGAAGGTTGCTTTTTCCGGATGGCACGGGTTTTCCGGCAGGGAGATCTTGGTGGCACCCTGAGCCTCGGCTGCCAGCACGCAAGCCTTGACCAAGTCGGGATGGGTGTTACCGCCCTGCTCGGGCTTAGAGTTCCAAGCGACGTTAGGTTTGATGACGACCTTCATGCCGGGCTTGATGAAGGCATCCCATCCGCCCAGTTTGGCGATACCCGCAGCCAGCATTTTGGGGATGTCCGTGCCGTGCACGACAATCACCGTGGCGGCCGGCGCAGTGGCCTCTTGCGCATTGATCGGAATGCTCGGCAGCGCACTGACGGCGGCGGCAGAGGCAGACGTTTTCAAAAAAGAGCGACGTTTGATAGCATTCATGAAACACCTCCGATTTGTCACTTTATCAACGCGTCTTTTTTAACAAAAAAAGGCCTCGCCGACAATCTGAAACTTTGAGATGCGACGCATACGAATCTTTGCTACACTTGGAGCGTACTTGTCGTTCGGTCATGCGCCGTGAGTCGGATGCCGCGATGAGACTTTTTCAGTTTGAACTTAATTAAAGAGGCCTTGCAAAACTTCTTGCTTGCAGATGTGGCACGGGCATCTTGCCCGTGTTTCATGGGCGGGACGCCCATGTCACGAGGGGCTTTGCAAGAGCCCTTAAAGAATACGATGAGCTATGAGTGCAACGCTGCTTGATGGAAAAAAACTCGCCGCCGAGATGCGTGCGGAAATCGCGCGACAGGTCGCCGATCTTAAAGCCGATCGTGGTGTGACGCCGGGGTTGGGCGTGATCTTGATCGGTACCGATCCGGCCTCCACCTCGTATGTTACCGCCAAAGAACGCGCCTGTGAAGAGGCAGGCATGTTTTCGCTGGATGTGCGCGTGCCGGCCGAGACTACGCAGGAGGAGGCGCTGGCCCTGGTGTGCCGCATGAACGACGACCCGCGTGTCCACGGTATTTTGGTGCAGCTCCCGTTGCCGCGCCATATCGACGAAGCCGCGGTTATCAACGCGATCGCCCCCGAAAAAGATGTGGACGGCTTCACCCCGGTGAATGTCGGCCGCATGATGATCGGTGAGACCTGCTTCCTACCCTGCACACCGCACGGTATCATCCAGATGCTACTCAAAACCGGGGTGCAGACCGCTGGACAGCATGCGGTCGTGATCGGACGCAGCAACATTGTCGGCAAGCCGGTGGCGCATCTGCTGATGCGCAAGGCCGAGGGCGGCAATGCCACTGTCACGGTTTGCCACACCGGCACACGTGATCTCGCAACCCACACGCGGCAGGCGGACATTCTGGTGGTCGCGGCCGGGCGACCGGGCACGGTCACGGGCAGCATGATTAAGCCCGGTGCGGTGGTGATCGACGTGGGGGTCAACCGCATTCCCGATGCCTCCAAGAAAAACGGTTTCCGTCTCGTCGGCGATGTCGACGCCGCATCTGTGAGCGAGGTCGCCTCGCTGCTCACCCCCGTGCCCGGCGGGGTGGGCCCGATGACCATCACCATGTTACTGGCCAACACACTCGAAGCCGCCCGCCGCCTATGAAAATTCTCGGAGAACCGCTTTTCGCCCGCGATGCGAACGGGCAACTCATCTCAAGGGTCGGCACGATCCTTTTGAAGTCGGGCTGGCTGATCACGTTGAAGGGCGTCCACGTGACGCAACGCCTCGCCTGGGTCAAGGAACAGAATCGAGAACGGCAGCAAGCCGGTCTGGAACCGCTGAGCGATCTTGAAATCGAAGAGGAGATAGCGCGTTCGGTGGATCTGCTTTTTGACGAACGCATGGTGCTGATCCGTCCTGATCCCAGCGCGATGGAGCTTGCTTTCGAAGCCGACGAGATGCTGCAGAAGCTGGTTTCCAAACGGTGCATCCGCTTCCTCAACACGCACGACGCACGGGTGCGCGACGCCTTGCGCGCGCGCGGCGAGAATTGGCGCATGAGTCGTCTGCCGGTATCGGCAGAAGAGATGCGTCTTCTGATTACCTCTTCACTCGCCGCCATTGAGACGCAGCCGATCTACTACCACAATCGCTCCACCGGCACCCGGTTCCTCACGCTCGCCCAATTCGCCAGCATTGAGGAATTGCCGGATGATCTCTTCCGGCAACAGCTTGAAGAGATCGTGGAGTATACCGCGCGGCAGAACCGTTTCTGGAATCCGGAGATCGATATCTTCCCGCCGGGCTGTACGTTCACCCGGCAGGCCTTTGAAACTCTGGACGCCGCAACCCTGCCGATCGACGCGCTGCGGGAGGCCTATCGAAAGCTGCTCGATACTTTTCGTGCGGCGTTACCCGCAGAGTTGCGCGACGAGTCAACCGCCAACATCAAGTGGCGCAACCGCATGTGTTCTGCGCTGACCCAGCAACCCAACGCCGTCGATGCAGGCGAGTTGATACAGGATATTTCGCCTGAGTTCTACCGTCAGGTCAAGTGGTTGCCTGGTTGCCGCATTATGAAGGGCGAGTTGATTTTCGATCCAGTCTGTGATGAAAGTGACGCGCATCCTGAGGACATTGAGTTGAGGGTGCTCTGTGATCCGCGTGCCAAAGCGATGATCTTTAATTATCTGCGTGAATATAACACCATCGAATACATCAATATCGGGCGTATTGGCCGCTCTCTCTCGATACGTGCGCCGGCGTCACGCCGGGCGCCGGTTTATATGGTGCAGATCAAAGAAGCCGATAGGGAGGAACCAGAGCTGCGCATTCTGCGTTTCCAGAAATGGGGCGTCAAAGAACATCTCGATGATGGCAAGGAATTGCTGCGTGCGGTGATGGAGGCCATGGACTACACGGATTATATTCTGGACCGTCGTCTCGGTTGCCAGCAGCTTGGTATGAACCTGCCGCCACGTCTTGCTGTCGGGCGCATTGCCGAAACCTACAACGGTCAAAATGCGGCCTACAGGGGTGCGCGTTTTTGGTCGGTCTACTTTGAGCGCGTCTACGTCGGCGGTTGTGCCACCGACAAGATACCTCCGGATCACTATGCGAATCCCGAGTTTAACCGTCGGTTGGCGCGCCTGCTGGGCGCTGCTGCCGCTGTCAACGCCATTGTGGGACGCGCCAACCTTGAGTTGCAGGTGATGTTTGACGATGGTGACGAGGTGATCGTGCTGGACGCCGAAGGCTTGCCTGCGCATTTGATCGTCTCCGAACACTCGGGCTCCTTCGCGCAGTACGACATGCGCCTTGATCGTGACGCCGCCGCCTATGCGGGACCGATTAATCGTCGTGCCGCGCTGATGCCCAATGCTGACGAGTTTGCCGTATGCTATCTTGAGGCGTTCCAGGAAAGTTTTGAGCAGGTGCAGTGGAAATACCTCCAGCGTCGGAGGGCCTTTGAAGCGCTCTTCAGGCACCGGCCTCTTGATCGCAGAGGGAGCATCGCTTACCGCTGGCAGTGTGTGCTGGAGCGGCTCACTAAGACGGATGCCACCGCATTGCGCGCGGCTATCCGCGCCCATGTGGAGGTGCCCGTTTCGTGAAAGGGCTACTGCTGTTTTCTGCAGATCAGCTCTGGGTCAGACAAACCCCCGAAGGACCATCTTGGCTGTTTGATGCGGACCCGCTTGCCTTTGACCTTGTGGAACCGCTCTCCGCGCCGACGACGGCGGGGGCGGGAGAGAGAGTCTTCGCCGCTGAATCCGCAGAGGCACCTGTTCCCGGCGCAGAACGGATGGGCCTACGCGCGCTGTTCGACCTCGTGACGCCGCAGCGTTATGCTCAGGTTGGACTGGCCAGCCAACTCATGCATTGGCGTCGTGTCCACCGCTTTTGCGGTGCTTGCGGCGCGCCGTTGCAACGCCACGCCACTGAGCGCGCGATGATCTGCCCGGCCTGCAATCACATTGCCTACCCGCGCATCAATCCCGTCGTGATCACACTGATCGCGCGCGATGACCGGATTCTGCTGGCCCACAAAGCCGGTGGCGTGCTGCCGTTCTGGAGCTTGGTGGCCGGGTTTGTCGAGGCGCATGAAACGCTTGAGCAGGCGGTGGCGCGCGAGATCGCGGAGGAGGTTGGCCTGCGTGTCACAAACATCCGGTATGCATCGAGCCAACCCTGGCCGTTCCCCAACAACCTGATGTTCGGTTTCACGGCGGAGTATGAAAGCGGCGAGATCACGCCCGACGGTGTCGAGATTGCCGAGGCCGGTTGGTTCGGTCGCGACGACCTGCCGCCGATTCCCTCGCGTGTCAGCATCGCGCGCCGCATGATCGACGCCTTTTTCGCCTCGACCTGATTCTTACATGCCGAGGATGATGACGAGTCGTCAACCTCGCGAGAAAAACGGCCTTTTCATCGGGGTTGCTCCATGCCATCCGGCGGTGCGATGGCGTCGGCCTTGGCTCCAGCGGCCCTGACGTTTTCATCGTACAGCGATTTGGCCCATTCCGGCAGTCCCGCCCGCAACGCGTCGGAGGGCCGACCGTGGGCGAGTACTTTGCCGCTCTTGTCCTCAATCCGTACCGTATACGCATGAGGCGCATTGCTGCGTATCTCGCTGATCGCGGCGCCTTTCGCGCCTTCGGTTTTGATGGTGTGGACATCGACCGACGCGCTCGGTGTGGCGACTGGCCGCAACAGATCCGCGACCGCTTCAGGTGTCATCCCGCAGGCGTAGGGTTCGAAGAAACGCGCCCGGATCGCCGCCGCCGGAATCGCTGAGTGTATGTCGTAGGTCGCCGCGCCGGCTTTAAGCGTTTCAATGCTGTCGAGCATGCCCACCGCGTTGCCCGCATTGTCGATGATCGCGCCGCCACTGAATCCGCCGATCGAGTGGATCATCAGATGCAAGCGCGTCAAGCGCTCGCCCCCCGGACCGTTTTTGATGCCATAGCGGGCGACCATCCCTTCGACCGCGAAGAAGTATTTATTCAGCGGATGGCCGATCGCACGGACACGGGTTCCTGCAGGCGTATCCGGCCGCAACGGCAGCCACTGGACGGTATCACCGGCGCCCTCCACTTGCAGCAGCGCGAGGTCTTCCAGCGGATAGAGCGCCAGAATTTTGACGACGGTGACCGGCCGCCCTTCGACCGTCAATCCCGCCGCTACGAACGGTTCATCCAGACCTTTGAAGGCGTGGAAGCAAGTCGCGGCTATGCCGGGATGGATCAGAAAGGCCGCGCCCAAGCGTGCAGTGTTCCCGGACTTGTAGTCCGCCTCAGAAAGCGTGTAGAGCGCAAACGTCGCCCGTGCCGCGCGTTCATGCAGTGCGGCGTCGTCCAGCGGTGTCTGCGCCGGTGTCGCGGGCACGAGGCCGAGCGGCTCGCGCCGGTTCATCGCGGCGGCAAGGTCCGCGATCCGAAACACTCGGTTGCTGGAGAAGGCCTCGTGACGGATTGCCTTGCCCAGACGCGCGTACACAGCGTCGTCCAGCGGCATCTCAACCTGTCCGCCGACCACACCTGCGGCTTGGCAAACCGCGACCCCCAGTAGCCCTACAACGACACCGGCAAGCCGCACAGCACGCAAGGCGTGCGTGGTCACCTCCGTCCGTAACACGTCCGCTTTCAACTCCTAAATCCTAACTCCTGAATTCTAACTTTTCGGGGATGCGGTTTCCACTTGCTGATTCACCTAAAAAACGGCACTATTATACAAGTTATGTGGAAGTCGAGAAAGGATTTACGCAGATGAAAACACTCCGCCTTTTGTCGTGCCTTTTTGTCTCCATCGTGCCGTTGCTGTACGCGCAAGGTCCATTCATGAACGATACGCTGCCGATCACGGTGCCTGCGGGCGAAACAAACACCGTGGTCGCGCAAACCGGGACCGGCGTGGTCGACAAGGCCGGCAGCGGTCTGCTGATCCTGCAAGACCCGGGGCTTTTCAACGGTGTCGTGCGGCTGCGCGAGGGCGCGTTGCATGCCGGTGTTTCCGGTGCTACGCCGGCCACACGCCCGGATACAGTTTTTGCGCGGGCTGTTTTTCATGTCGATGCCTCCGCCGCGTCCAGCATCACAGCGGACGACGAGGGGCCGTCACGGAGTGGCGTGACCTGCGCGGCGCTGGCTATCCCTTTGCTGTGCCGCCCGACACCGCGCCGCTCTGGACCGCCAATGCGCTGAACGGCCTGCCGGTCGTCGACTTCGGTATCATGCCATTCTCCACCGGCCAGATTCGCGGCATGCACTGGTCGCGCGAATTCACCGGCAGTGTGAAATCGGTCTTCTGGGTGTTGGGCAGCCAGTTCGGTGGCGGCTTTCTGCTCGGTGCGACCGACACCTATCATCTGCACCGAGGGAACAACGGTACGCCTCTGCCGCTCGGCTACATGTTCCCCGAGGCCTCACTCTTTCGCGAATACCTGCCCAACGACCTGTGGTGTGGCGAGACACAGATTGACCGTCAGATCCGCAATGGACGTACGACCGGCCTTTCTGGTGCATTCCATCTAATATCGTTGATCGCTACCAACACCGCCACGACGGGCTTGACCGTCGGGCGGTTCGCCAACGATCGGTATTTCAACGCGCAGAGCGGCGGACAAAGCCTGGCCGAGGTCGCAGTCTTTGAGGAGATTCTGACTCCTGCCGAACGCGAGGCGGTCGAGAGCTACCTGACCGACAAATGGTTCCGCGGCCCCGATCTGCGTATCCTTGAGATTGCGGGTACCGGCAGTGTGGGACGGGCCGACAGCGGTACGCTGTGCGTGAATGTGCTGACCGGTGCGGGTCAGGTGCTTGCGGAAGGTCCGGTCGATGTTGACACCGTCAAACTCGCCGGTACGCTGGACCTCGCGGGCGAAGGCGCGTATGCGGTCGGGATGTTGCGCGGTACAGGCGCGCTGACTTCCAGCGCGCCGATCCTGCTGGAGCACGTCGGTCTCTACCGCGAGGCGCTCACACTGGCCGCTCCGCTGGCTGGCGATCCGGTGATCGGTACCGTGTACGGTGAGGGCGCGCTGACTCTGGACGACGGCATCGGCCTCGGTGAGGTGCGTGTCGGCGGTACCCTCGCCGTTACCAATGACGGCACTGCCCTTGCGGTCGGCTGGCTTTCCGGGTCGGGCACTTTCGACGCTTCCGGATGCGGGGCGTTGACGGTCGAGGATATCCAGATGACCAACGCGACACTGACCGTGCAGGCCGGGACGAAGCCGGTGGCCGTCGGCGCGCTCGACAGCAACATCGGCACTGTGGTTTTCAAGACCACGGATACGGTTGAGATTGCCGCCCTGACCGGAAGTGGCGTCGTGCGGTTTGACGATACCGTGGCATCCGCCACGATCGGTGATGTGTCGAACTTTGACGGCACGCTCTATCTCAACAACTGCGGCCCGGTTGAGATCCTCGGCCCGGCCGGCGACAAGGTCTGGAACGGGATAACCTTGGTCGGCAATGCGCAGCTCACCGTTCCCGGCGCGAACTTGACGGTTGGCCGGCTCTATGGGCGCGGCACGCTGACCGTCACCAATGCGCTGACCGTCACCAGCCTTTCTATGTCTGGCGACCTCACTGTCAATGACGCGGGCACCGAACCTTGGATCTTGACCGATATTACTGGCCCCGGCACCCTGACCCTGAACCGTCCCTACTATGCGCCGGTCATCAACCTCTCCGGCTCGCAGGTGGTCACGCTCGGTCTTTTCAATCGCGTGGAGCAGGTCAGTGGCGCCGGAACCTTGAACGTTCCGGCCGGCGCGTTCTCGATCGACACGCTTGCGCTCAGCGGCACCGTGACCTTCAACAATGGAGGGGCACCGTTGGCGGTCGCCTCGGTCAGCGGCAACGGCCGCTTCGTCGCGACCGGCAGCCCGACAACGCTGGACCTCGTCACGCTCGACGATTTGCAAAACGCCATCGTTGATACCGGCGCCGCATCCTTGACCGTGACCGCTTTCAGCGGCCACGGAGCCTTCCGCAAAAACGGCACCGGTGATTTCTCCTTCCCGGTTCCGACCACGCTGCGCACGCTGACCGTCGAGGGCAGCACGTTGCTGCCGGTCCGCGTGAGCCCCGCGACGATTCCGGCTTCGGTGGTGCCGGCTTTCTGGGTCGACGCTTCCCGCCCTGATACGCTCCTGACCAACGCCGCCGGGCGTGTCACGCAGTGGTGGGACGTGCGCAAGGGCGTGCTCGATGATGAGTGGATGCATGCCTACAGCGAGAACGACGGTTCGGCGCCGCAGCTTCTGCCGGCCTCGGCCAACGGCTTGCCGATCGTGGCGTTCGGCCCGTATGAGAGCGGCCGCTACCTGCGCTGGAGTGCGCAGGTCTACCCGGTGCGTACCTTCTTCATGGCGATCGGCACGCACGAAGGCGGCGGTTATCTGCTCGGTTGCTCGATCGTGAACGACTTCATCCGTGCTCCTGATGTGAAAAAAACCTATCGCACACCGCTCTGGAATCAGGAGAAGTTCTACACCCGTTACGGACGCAGTTACGTGGACAGCGAGCCATTCGCCTTCGATACGCGCACACCGTTTAACGGCGGGTATCAGGTACTGTCCTTTGTCGACGATACCGACGGGTCGGTCAATCCAGACCTGCAACGCGGACGCGCCGACCAGTTCGCGCGCTACCGCACGGTCTCACCGAGTTACACTGGCGGACAGCGTCTCGGCGAGGTGCTCATCTGCACCAACGTCGTGACGGAAGCCGAGCGTGCCGCCATCGAGAGTTACCTCACCGCCAAGTGGATCGCCGACATCCGCCGCCTGGAACTGCTCGGCGCAGCGCAACTCACCCTCGCGGAAGGCGACACGCTCTCGGTCGATGTTGCCTGCGGCGCCGGTCGCCTGACCAAGCTGGGCGCCGGTGATCTCAAAGTCAGCAACAGCGCGCTATTGACCGGCGGGCTTGATATTCAGGCTGGCCGTCTGGCCTTTGCGCGGACCGATCGCGCCTATGCGCTGGATCCGGTCTTCCATGTGGATGCCAGCGCCGACAACGGCTCGGTCATGACCGACCAATACGGCTACGTCACCAACTGGTCCGACGTCCGCTTCAACGGCCGCTGGGCCGCCGCCACCAACAATCTGATCAATAACCCGCCGAACCTGTTGCTCAACGCGCTCGGCGGTCGTCCGGTGATTGACTTCAACTACTACGGTTACGCTAGCTCTGCCCCGGCGTCCTACTCTCGAACCAGCCATGTCACCGAACGCTACCTCTCGTGGAACGCGGAGATCGCCAATATCCGCACGGCCTTCTGGTTGCTCGGCAGCCAGAACGGCGGCGGCTTTCTGCTCGGCCATACCGGTGGCGTCGACTTTCACCGTGGGGCTGCCACATGGGGCGACAGCACGGAGCCCGGACTTTTCAATGGCGACGCCGCCGCGGGCGTCAAAAACGGACGGATTTTTGTTGACGGTCTCAAGTTGGATTCCTATTGGCAACGAGGCGTGTTGAACGGCGGTTACCAGTTGGTGCAACTTGTCACTACCGCCAACGCTGCCGCCAACCAGTTTAGCCGTGACCGGGTGTCCACAGTGCAATGCGGCGGGCAACGCCTCGGCGAGGTGGTGCTCTTCAACTACGCGCTGACCGAGAAGGAGCGCATGAATATGGAGGCGTTGCTCGCGGCCAAATGGTTCGGCGACCTGCGGCGCGTCGCGCTCGCGGATGGCGCGGTGCTGGATACCGGCACCGGCACCGGCAACGTTATGCTCGCTGCGTTGGAGGGTGCGGGCACTGCGCGTCGCGAAGGCGCGGCCACGTTGCGTGTGCTTGACGGCGCTGCTTTCTCCGGCATTCTGGAGACCCGTCTCGACCGGCTGGATGTCAGCCACTTGGAGTCTCCCGCGCAGCCCGCGCCCAACCCTTCGCTCTGGCTCGATGCGTCGCGTCCCGGCGGCGTGACGGTCGACGGAACGACCATCACCGACATCCGGGACTTCTCCACCAACAACCTGCCGATCGGCTTCACGGGCGCGAATCCCGTGTTGCGCACCGACGAGTTGAACGGACGTCCGGTGATTGATCTTGGACCTGCCGTCAAAGACGGTACCGCTCTGACCTTCGACGGTACGCGCGCGAAGGTTCTTTCGGCCTTCGCTGTGCATGGTAGTCAGGAGGGAGGCGGCTGTTTCCTCGGCACGCCCACTACATATCCATTTTATCGAGAGTGGTCCAACTATCTAGGGACAGGTAACCCGTATACGCCGATTTGGCATCCGGCATCGGCTGACCTTGATGTGCGTCAAGGATGGACGTATCTCGATGGTCAAAACGTGTGCGGTGTGCGGCGCGGTTTCTCCGGCGGTTACGGGCTGTTCTCGTTCATCGTCAAACCGCGTGCGCCCTATACCGTGCAGACCTATATCGCGGGTGACCGCGGCAGCCCCCGTCGGTTCGGCGGCCTGCGCTTCGGTGAAATCCTGCTGTACGACCGCGTGCTGACCGACGCCGAGCGGCAGCAGACGGAAGCTTACCTGAACGCCAAGTGGTTCGGGCGTGCCTCGGTTGGCTACGCTGCGCCGACGTTGCCGGTGGTGGGACGTGTGCAGTCGCTGGGCGGTAGCCTGCATGTGGAAACTGGCCGGCTCGCTGTGCTGGGCGAGATTCAAGGGGCAGATGCGGTCTCCGTGACCGGCGGCGGCAAGCTTGCGTTGACCTCCGGCGGTTCGACGCCGGCCACGTATCAGGTCACGGCGGGCACGCTCACCCTGTCGCCGGCCGACGAACTGCACGACGAGTTGCCGGTGACCGACGCGCTTGCCTTCCGGGTCGACGCCTCGTGCGCTGAGTCGCTGACGTTCAAACCCGGCAGCACCCACGAGGTGCTCCAGTGGGCCGACGTGCGCGGTGCCGGTTATCCCTACGCCTATGCGTACGCCAATCCAGACCAGCGCTACACCAACACTCAGGTTCTCGTCGAGAACCGTATGCCCGATGGAATTGCCATCACGCCGCCGACCCTGCTGCCGGGGGCGTTGAACGGCAAGCCGGTGCTGGACTTCGGTCAGTACGGCAGCACGCAGTGGCTGCTCTGGAACGCGCAGGTGAACGGCATCCGCACGGTCTTCTGGGTCATCGGCAGTCAGGCGGGCGGCGGCCACATGATGTCCGGCAGCGGCGACCTCAACTACTTCGTGCGCGGCCCCAATTACATCAGCAACACGCCGGCCGTGTTGTGGGGCAGTTGGCTCGCTGTCACCGGCGGTGTCACCCGCATCGACGGCGCGCCGGTCAACGGTACCCTCACCGGTCTGAACGGCGCAGGCTATCAGATCGTCAGCTTGACGACCACAGATGCTGTCTTCGCGGGTGCTTTCGCATGCGACCGGCCGGGCCGCAAGTACTCTGACGGCACCCACTGCGGCGGCCAGCGGCTGGCTGAAGTGCTGATCTACACGCGCGCGCTCACCGATGCGGAATGCGCGGAGGTCGAGGCCTATCTCGCGTGGAAGTGGTTCGGACGCGGCACGCCCGGCACGAGCTTCGCGGCTGCGCCGCATACGGGCGCGACGATTGATCTTGCCTCTGATGCCGATCTGATCCTGAACGGCGTGGCTACTGATGCGGTCACCGTCACCGGTTCCGGCTACGTGGCGAATGCCGAGGTGCCCCCGACCGTCTTCCAGTTGACCGGCCCGCGTGTCTTCGAGCAGGGGTTGGTTTTGGCGGATGGTGCCGTGCTGTACGTGGACTACGATGGCGCGCAACCAGCCGCAGACCAGATCACTGTGTCGGGCGGCCTCACCGTGCTTGGCGGCGGACAGGTGGTGGTCGACCGCGTGTCCAACTGGACCAGCGGCCAGCAGACCGTCCCGCTGATCAGCTACGACACCATTAGCGGTGGCGCGTCCTTTGACACGCAGTGGCGCGGCAGCGGTGCTCCCTTTGGGCACAGCGTCAATCCCGGCTGGGTGCAGGACGAAAACCTGCTGAACGCCGTGCTCTATCCGTCCGGCCTTCTGCTCTATCTGAAGTGAGTAATCACTTTTGATTTTGCGGGCCGCCGAATATCCAGAGCGGCGATCCGGTCTTTTCGGGGGGCAGACGGAAGTAGCCTTCTTTGGCGGTCTTAACATCCTCGACCGTGACAAACGCGTTCGGGTTGTGCAACTGGATGATCTGCATCATCTCTTTCAAATCCTTGCGTTTGGTGACGGTGAGGATCATCTTCAACTTGCCGGACATGCCCTCGATATCGACCAGCGACACGCCGAAGCCTGATTCGCGTAGATGCGCGATCAGGTTGGTGGTGTCGAGCTTCGGCACGATGCGCACCAGCACTGTGCCCAGCGAGAGTCGCTCGTCCAGCCTGATGCCGACGTAGTTGCCCACGCCGAACCCCAGTCCGTACGCTAGATAGCACATCGGGTTATTGATGTGGTTCAAGATTTGCCGGATCGCCAGCAGCCAAATGATGACCTCGAAGAAGCCCAGGATCGGTGCATAGATGCGGTATCCCTTGGCCACGAAAATCACGCGCAGGGTACCGATGCTGACATCCATGATGCGCGCGACGAAGATTAGCAGCGGCACCACGCACCAAGAGAACACCCATGAATTCAGGAATGCTTCAGAAACCATGACCGACTACTCCGTCTGCGGTGTCTCAGTGATACCGTGAACCTTGAAATAAGCCTCGGCGACCTCGTTGCCCATGTAGCGGCGTATGGTTTTGGGGCTGGACTGAGACAGGTCCACCATGATCAGGCCGTCCACGACCGAGCTGAAATCAGGATCGACATTGAAGGCGAGCAGGCGTCCGCTGAGTTTCAGATACTGACGCAGCAATACCGGGATGTCCTTTCCGTCGGGCTCAATCTCCGCGACATATCCCGCTACTTGGTCAATGTCGTTGAGATACTCGGTGTACTCCTTGAGACACCACTCCGAACGCCGCGGCGGCTTGGGCGGGAACTTCGGCTTGACCAGATGCGCCAGATCGTCCGCCATGCAGGTTTGGCGCATCGAGGCGAGGATCATGCAACGCGAGGCTTCGCGGTACTCGTTGGTGATGCTGACCGGGCCGAAGAGCACGCGGTAATGCGGGTTGCGTCCGATGAAAGCGGAGATCCCTTTCCACAGCAGGAAAAGCGAGGTATAGGCCTTCTGGTATTCGGTGCGGACGAAGGAGCGTCCCATCTCGATGGCTGGCGGGATCCGCTCCATCAGCCGTTCGTCGAACTTGAAGAGCGTGCGGGTATAAAGGCCTTTGACACCGTGTTCGGTCAGAATCTCGTCGGTCAATCCGAGGCGGTAGGAGCCGATGATCTCTTGGCGGGCGGCGTTCCAAATGAAGAGGTGGTTGTAATAGTTGTCGAAGTCGTCGAGGTCGATCGCGTTACCGGTGCCTTCGCCCACGGCGCGGAAGGCGACTTCGCGTAGGCGCCCGATCTCGCGCAGGCAGGCGGGGATCTGCTCTGCGGCTGCGATGTAGACCGAAAGGTCGCCGGAGGCGATCAGCAGGTTGGCCTCGGGCAGGCGCGCGATTTCTGCGGTCAGCACATCGGCGGGTATCGGCGCGATGATCGGGTCGGGCGGCATCATCGGCGGATTGAGCGTGATGAAGCGCCGCGTACGGTGGGTCTCGCGCTCGGCCAGCAGGTAGGAGCGGAAGCGCATGTACTTGATGAGTTGCACGTCATCCGTGGAGAACGGTTCCAGCGCCTTGGTCGTGAGCGGCGTACCGATACGCAGGGTGAGCGTGCGGCCTTTCTTGTTGGCGATGTAACGCGGCAGCAACAGGGTGCGGAATCGCGGATGGATCAAGCCGACCAGATTGAACAGAAAACCGTTGTGCCCCGGGAAGTACATAGGCACCACGGTGGCGTCGGTTTTACGTACCAGCGCGGCAATGCTGGGGCTCCAAGCCGGATCGCGCACCCGCAGTGTGCGGCGGTCGAAGCTGGAGACCTCGCCCGACGGGAAGACGATCAGCAGGTGGCCCTCTTTTAGCCAGGTCAGGCTCTCCTTGATCGGGCGCAGGTTGGCTTTGGTCGAACTCTTCGAGGCGAAGGGATCGACAAAGATAAAGTCCTCGCGCATTTCCGGGATCGCGCCCAGCAGGAAGTTGGCCATAGCCTTGACGTCAGGGCGCACACGGCGCAGCAGCGAGAGCAGGATCACGCCTTCGATGCCGCCGAAAGGGTGGTTGGACACCACGACCACGGGGCCTTCTTTCGGTATGCTCTGCAGCTCTTCTGCGGAGAAGTTGACGCGCACACCGACCGCCTGCATCGCGCGGTCGCTGAACGGGATGTCCTTGGGCATCTTCCAGGCGCGCGCATAGACACGGTCGCAGGCGCGCAGGCCGCTGATACTCTCGATCGGACGCTTAATCAGCCGTATCAGCAGACGTAGCAACCGCGTACGAAACTTGTGTGCGGGCAGTTCAAAAATTCTCGGGGCCTCAGAGGGGGATGGGTCCATCGGGAGCCTTCTCCTGTTGCGGGTGGCGCGCTAGCGCGAGAACAAAGACAAGCGGCAGGCCGAGCCCGCGCACTAACAAAGGATGCCATACGCACGCCAGCGAAAAAGCCGCCAGCGCTGCGGCTACGCCCGCCCGCCCGGCCTTTTGCGCGGAGCCGATGGCGGTGGTCAGTAGCGCTCCAAAGGCCAGTAACGCCGGAAGGCCGCAGGTCGCGCCCAGCACGAGATAGAGATTCTGAATGTCGGGCTCCGCCGGTCCGGTGGCGTTCGGCACCTGTCCGTAAAAGGGCCCCACCTGCCGCTGATAGTTGCCGGGGCCTACGCCCAACCAAGGATGCGTGAGAATCATACTGGCGGCTGCTTGCCACTCGGGATAACGTCGGGTGGGCTGTCCCGCATCGTCGTAGAGCGCGACCGACTCGAAGTGGCACAGATCATTCTCGCGCGGCAGGTTCGGCAGGACGCACGCCTGCCACAGGACGAGCACCAGCGCGACGGGGATGAAGACTTTCACGCCGCGCGTCGCAGCCAGTGCAACCACCGCGATGATCACCGCCCAGTAGGCGGCGCCTGACAGGATCACTGTCAGCCCGGCCAGCAACAGCAGTGCGCAGCCGATACGCGCGACGATCCCGCGCACGGCACCCAGCGCACCGGCGGCCGCCAGCGGTAACGCCAACGTCATGAAACCGCCCAGCACGTTGCGGTTGCCGAAGGTCCCGCCGACCAGCAGCGGGCTCTCCCGGCCACCCAGAACGTTCACGATGATGTCCAGTGTTTTCGGTTCAGCAAAGCAAGCAATCGAACGGTGCCCCGCCGGCGAAAAGTATTGCACCAGCGCCAGCGCCAGCACCACTGCCGTGACCACGCCCAGCGTCGGAAAGAGCGGCGGATGACTGACGAGGCGCGCGCCGACCAACGCGGTGTCATCACGCTCGCGCAGGAAAGCGGCGAAGACCATGGCTCCCACGATAAAGTATTCGAAAATCTGTACCAGCTCTTTGAGCGCCTCGCCACGGTCGACCGCCGTGCAGACCGCCGTAGCGGCGCAGAGTGTGAAAAGCAGATGCGTCCAGTGCGGTCGTGCCGCCCAAAGCCGACGCCAGCCGCGCGTCAGCAGGATGTCGAGCCCCCACACGCCGGCCGTCGCCGCCAGCAGCAAGTCGGCCAGGCCCAAACGCGGGTTGGTGATCAGGGTCCACTGGGTGGGCGCCGTGCAGAGGGTCAGCAGTGCTCCCCAGCGGAAGGTCACCTGCAACCAGCCATGGAGGCGCCCAGTCTTCATGGACGAATTCCCGGGGGCTCGATTTCGACCGGCACGAAGCGCTTGTCCGCACTGAGCAGCACCTGATCAAGCCGCACGCCGTCCTCACGGTTGTGGAAGGTCAGCGTGTGCGAACCTTTGGCGAGCTTGATCGGCGGTGTGGTGCGCGCCACCGGGTATTTGACCCAGTGCCAGGTCTTGTAGGTGGCGTCCTCGCCGAACAGAAAGGCGGGTTGGTCGTCGATTTTGACCGTGAAGGAGTTGCCGCACTCATCCTCCCACCAGACACGGCACCAGAGCGTGAACGCGCCGTCCTCCGGCACGTCAACGGTAAACACCGCCTTGCCGGCCTCGACCTTAGGCGGGTTGCCGGCACCTTCGGGAATCTCAAGGTAAGCACCGGAAGCCCCCTCAACGCCATTCGAGACCACGACCATCGGGGCCTCCACAGCCGTAGCGGATTCCGCCTCGAAACAGATTTTGATGCCTCGGGCCTGCGCCACAACGCTTGCGGCCAAGAGAACCGCGCATACTATCCATCCTTGTTTCATGGCCCGCATTATACGATTTTCAATCCAATCCGGCAACCGGAAGCAGGTCAGAGTTCGCTTGCGTGGTTCGTGGGGGAAGCATACAATGTCGCGCATTCCAAATGCAAACGACTCATCCAGAAAAACAACCGTTGGTTTTTGACTGCCACGTCCACCTGTATCCAGACGAACTGGCCCCCAAGGCGGTGGACGCGCTCGCGCAACGCTTTGGCAATCCGCCGGCATTCGACGGCACTGTGGCCGGGCTGACGGCAGACCTCGCCCGCTCCGGCATCTGCGGTGCGCTCAATCTACCCGTCGCGACCCGCCCCGATCAGGTGGCGTCGATCAACGCCTGGGCCGCCGCGATCAACCGCGGTCCGGTACGCAGCCTCGCGACGATTCATCCCGACACGTCCGACATCCCGGCCACGCTCGATTCCATTCAGGCGGCTGGCTTCCGCGGTGTCAAGCTGCATCCCGAGTACCAGACCTTCACCTTGGATGATCCGCGCGTGCAACCGGTCTGGAGCGGCTGCGTCGAGCGCGGCCTCTTGGTCTTCCTGCATGCCGGCGGTGAGCGTGTCTTTTCGTCACCCTTTCACACGACGCCCCGCACGCTGGCGGCGTTGCTGGCGGCGTACCCGCGCTTGACGGTTGTGGCTGCGCACTTAGGTGGCTTCCAGATGTGGGACGAGGCGGAGGCGGAGCTCATTGGCCGCCCGATCTACCTTGATCTGTCACACACGCTCTTCTGGATGCCTGACGAGCAAATCGTGCGCATGGTGCAACGGCACGGTACGTCGCGCATCCTGTTTGGTACAGACGCCCCGTGGCAGTCGCCGCGGGCCGTGCTACGCGCCTTCCTCGCGTTGCCGTTCACGGAGCACCAACAGCGGCAGATTCTCTGGGACAACGCTGCTGGCCTGTTCGGTCTGACGGAACCCATCGGGACGTGCGGCGGCGCGTCCACCAACCTCCAACCTCAGGCTTCGACATGACACTCGCTTTCATCGGACTCGGCTTGATCGGCGGTTCGTTCGCCCGCGACTTGCGTAAGTCAGATCTGGCCGAAGAGCTGCTCGGCGTGGACACCGATCCGGCACATGCGGCGCGCGCACTCGAACTCGGTCTTGTCGACCGCGTCGTCGCCTTGGACGAAGCCGCCAGCGAGGCCGACGTGCTGTTGCTGGCGGTACCGGTCAACGCCATCGAAACGCTTCTGCCGCGATTGCTCGACACCGCGCGTGACGGACAGACCGTGATCGATCTCGGTTCGACCAAGCTACGTATTGCCGACGCGGTGCGCGAGCATCCGAATCGCGAACGGTACGTCGCGGCGCACCCCATGGCGGGCACGGAGCACGCCGGTCCCGACGCCGCGCTGGAAGGACTTTTCCGGAACAAAACCGTGTTGTTGTGCGATCTCGAGTGGAGCGCACCGGACGCCTGCAAGACCGCGCTTGAGCTTTTCCATGCGGTCGGCCTCAAGTTCGAGTTCATGACCGCCGAACAGCACGACCGCCACGCCGCATACGTTTCGCACCTTTCGCATGTGGCCGCTTACGCGCTCTCGCTCGCTGTTCAGAGCGAGGAGAAGGCCGGCTACGCTGTGCCGCGTCTAGCGGGCGGCGGATTCGCTTCCACTGTGCGCCTCGCGAAAAGTTCACCCGAGATGTGGGTGCCGATCTTCGAGCAGAACCGCGATGCGATCCTTGACGCTATTGCGGCCTTCTCCG
>DUPH01000376.1 GCA_012838435.1 Lentisphaerota bacterium
ACCGGCGTCGAGGGGCTCGCCTTCGACGCCGGCGCCTCGACCCTCGCGGCCGCCCGCCCCGGCGTCTACCCGCTCCCGCCCGCCGCCTTCACGCTCCTCCCGCCCGCGGCGCGCGGCGCGCCCCCCGTCGACTTCGTCATCGCCGCGCCCTCCCTCCGCTGGTCCGGCGATCACTGCGGCGGGCTCGCCTACAGCGCCGAGGCCGAAAAGCACTACAGCCGGCCCTGCGAATACCCCCTGGACAGCGGCTGCCTCTGGCGGGACTGGACGACCCATCAGAGCGGCGCCTGCAACTGCGTCCTGACGCTCGACGCCGGACTGCCGGACGACTGCCCCTACGCCTTCCAGACCGGCGGCAACACGCTCTACGTCAACGGCGTCGCCGTCTGGCAGGGCGAAGTCCCGCCCCACGACCACGACTGCGGCATCGAATCCGGCCGCGAGCTCCTCTCCGGCCCCGAGTGCGGCGGCTGCGGGGACGCCTGCGCCTCCGGCGACTGCGCGGAGGACGAGACCGAGGGCGACAGCCACGGCTCCTTCCAGTTCCGCATCCCCCTGGGACGCCCCGCCAAAGGCCGCGCCGCCGGCTTCGTCTGGCTCCGGGCCGATGCCCCCGCCGCCCTCTCCCCCGCCGCCCTGAACGTCCTGCCCTCCCCGTGGTTCGCGGACGCGCTCACCGTTTCCAGCAACGCCCACGGCGTCGCGTCGCTCGCCACCCCCTGGCGCAGCGTCGCCGTCACTCCAGTCCCGCACGGCGTCGCCCTCACCGTCACCGACCCCGGCGCCGACCCCTACACCTGGACGCTCGCCAACCCCGGCGGCGACACCGCGCGCATCCGCGTCACACGCGAAGAGGCGGGCAACGTCATCCGCGACATGACCTACGTCCTCTCGACGCCCGGCGTCTCGGCCCGCACCGACAACCTCACGGGGCTCACCGAGACCCTGGCCCGCGAGGACCGGCTCAACGCCCCCGAGGCCACCCTCACCGAGACCCGCAGCGTCTCGGACGCCGCCCGCGAACTCTCGCGGACCGTCACCGTCTCCAAGCGCATCGGCATCGGCCCGTCAGCCGTCCTGCGCGAGGTCTACCGCGAAGAGTGCGGCGCCTACAGCGACAGCAACCCCCGCACCTCCTGGGCCTCCTACCACGAGGACGGCACCCACCCCGCCCGCAACGGCACCCCCCGCCTCGTCGCCGGCGACGACCGCCCGTGGCGCTACACCGCCCGCGACGCCCGGGGCCGCGCCGTCCTCGCCCTCGACCAGCTCGACGGTTCCTACCCGCCGGACGAGACGCTTGTCCAGGCCCTCGACGCCTTCGCCGCCGCCCGGCCGGACGGCATACCGGCCGAAGCGCTGGCGGACCTGCCCTTCTGGCCCCCGCCCTGCACCCTCACGCTCTATGCCTACGCGCCGGCCGACCCCGCCGACAGCGCCGACCCCGCCGACGCCCACACCCCCCGCGCCGAATCCGTCTTCGTCCTCCGCGATCCCGCCTCCGGCGCGCTCCCCGTCGCCGCCCTCGCCCGCGTCCTCACGCGCTTCGAGACCAACGGCCTCCCCGCCGTCGCCGCCGCGACCACCCGCCTCCCGCCGCCGGGCGTCCCCGGCGACGGGCAGACATCGCTGGACGTGCGCTACGCCGACATGGGCGTCCCCGACGCCTTCCGCAATCTGCCGCTCCTCGAAATCACCGGCGACGGCGTCACCAATAGCCACGCCTACACGCCCGGCGGCTACGACCCCGCCGCCCGCGCCTTCACTGCGGACCCTAGCGGCGCCTTCATCCGCGCCGTCTCCGCCTCCTCCGCCTCGCCGCTGGCCGAGGTCAGGATCACCGACGCCGCCCACGGCCGCCTGCTCCTGCGCGAGACGCGCCACGCCGCGACGGACAGCCCCCTCGCCTGGGAGGCCTCCGCCTACGACGAGAAGGGCCGTCTGCTGCGCACCGAGTTCTCCGACGGCACCGCCCTCACCAACCTCTACGACTGCTGCCGCCTCGCCGCCGTGCGCTCAAGAGACGGAGCCGTGACCGAGCACTGGCATATCCCCGGCGTGCCCGGCTGGTCCGCCGAGGCCGAGACCTCAGCCGGCAGCCTTCCCGGCGCGGGCGGCGCGCACCCCGTCACCGAGACCTTCCGCGACGGCTTCGGGCGCGTCACCAACACCGTCCGCTGCGTCTGGAAGAACGGCGCGCGCGACCCCGCCTCCGCCCCCCTCGAAACCCGCACCGCCTACCCTCACGGCGTCTGCGACCACCGCGTCACTACCGACCCCCTCGGCGTCCAGACGGTCTCGGCCCCCTATCTCTGCACGTATTACGAGGCCGACTGGACCGCCTCCGCAGGCGTCACCGGCATCGTCCACCGCTATCGCGGCGGCGCGACGGTGGAAGAAGAACGCTGGACCGACCCCGCCAGCGGCGAAGAGCTTTCACGCATCGTGAAAACGGAAACGTCGTGGGACGCCGACGGGCGCGAGACGGTCACGGTCTCGGTCAGCCGCAACAACGGCCCGTGGGCGACCGAGTCGGTCACGCGCAAGGACTTCCTCGGGCGCGCGGTCGTGACGGAGCGCGCCGGGCACGGCGGCGCGATGCTGGTCACGTCCAACGCGTACAACGCGGCCGGGCGGCTGGCGTTCACGCGCAACCCCGACGGCTCGGCGTCCGCCTATGCCTACGGCGGATTCGGCGAACTTGCCGGAACCATGCGGATCGGCGCGGGGCAGACGCTTGATTTCGACCCGCTGGACTTCACGCCGGAGGGCGTGGCCGCGTTGGATAAGTACGCCATCGAAGAGACGCCGTCGTGGATGGAGGAATCCGACCTCGGGCTTTCCGTCCACGGCGTACCGACGGCATGGTGGGACTGCTCCGCCGTTGTCTCGCGCATCCCCGGCCAAGGCGCGGCAACAGCATCCGTCACCCGCGTGCAGCTCACCGGGCTGTCGCCCGCCTGCACCGCCCGCACGGTGGCGACCGATGCGGACGGCGTGACCGTAATCACGACCGAGGCGCTGGACGCCGCCCATGCGCGGAAAACCGTGACGCGCCTCAACACCGCCACCCTGAGCGCCGAGACCTCGGTCTTCACCGCCGGACGCGAGACAGCCCGCACGAACGCGCTGGGCGCGGCCTTCGCGTACCGCTACGACGGCTTCGGGCGGCAGACGGCGGTCACGCAAAGCGCGGGGGATCGCGTCCTCCAGACCGTGACCGGATACCACGCCGACGGCACGGTCGCGCACACCGCCGAAATCTGCGGCGGCGTGACCAACGCGACCGCATATTCGCCGCGCCAATACACCGGCTCGCCCGGCACCGCCTATCGGGTCACCGTCACCGGCCCGCTCGGCAACGTGACGACCAACCACTACTCCGGCGACGGCACGCCCTACCGCTCCGGGGGCGCGGCATACCCGCACACGACGGTGCGGGACGCCGACGGCAACCGGACGGAACTGCACACATGGCGCGACGAGGGCGGCCCGCCCGACGTCACGCGCTGGCGTTATGACTCGGCGTCGGGGCTTGTGACCAACAAGGTCTACGCCGACGGGCTGGGGCCGTCATACGCCTACACCCCGGACGGCAGGCTATCGCGGCGCACATGGGCGCGCGGCGTGACCGCCACGCATGGATACAGCGACACCCCGGACGGGCGCATACAGACCGTCCTGTACTCCGGCCCGACGCCTAACGTGACCAACCGCTACGACCTCGCCGGACGGCTGGCCGAAGTCGTCGACGGCACCGGCACACGCTCTTTCGCTTACGACGCGCGCGGGCGCGTCACCGCCGAGACCAACGCGCTGGACACGTCCGAACGGCAATACGACGGTGTAGGCCGGTTGTCCTCTTTCAGTCAGGCATTGCCCGTTTACAGCGCGGAAACGTTCACCGTCTTTTATGGGTATGACGAATTCGGGCGCGTCGCCTCTGTTTCTTCTGCGGTGCCCGCGCTCGCCTTCGGTTTCTCCTATCTGCCCGGCACGGCCATGGTCTCTGGTATGACCGGCACGGCGGGACTTGGGCGGTCGGTCGCGTACGAGCCCGCCCGCAACCTCATAACGGCGGTCTCCAACTTGTGGGCCGGATCGCCTGTCTCGGTTTTCGCGTACGCCAACGACGCCGCCGGACGGCGCGTTTCCCGCAACGCCGACAGCTTCGGCTACAACGCGCGTTCGGAAGTCACTGGTGCGGTCATCGGCACAAACAACTACGGCTATGCGTACGACGCCATCGGCAACCGCGTCTGGTCGGCGGTGAATACCCTGACCAACACCTACACGGCTAACGCCCTTAACCAGTACACCGCCGCCGGTTCGGTGTCCCCCGTTTACGACGCCGACGGCAACATGCGTTGGGACGGGAGGATGTGGCACACTTGGGACGCAGAGAACCGCTTGGTGCATTCCGAGCCGGGTTGGGTCGGCTCTACAAACGGTGCGGTCAGGGTTGTCAACAGCTACGACCACAGGCACCGCCGGATCCAAAAGCGCGTGGAGGTCCTGACCGGACGCGGCGCGGGCTATCCGTTCGACCCGTCGCAGGGGGGAACGTGGGATGTTGTGGAAACCCGCACCTTTATCTATGACGGCTGGAACCTGACCGCTGAGGTGGTTGTTGACGCGCAGGCCGGAACCACGAACGTGACCCGCTACCTCTGGGGGCCGGACGTGTCCGGCACATTGCAAGGCGCGGGCGGTGTCGGCGGATTGCTGGCGGTCATCCGCTCTGACGGCACATTTTTCCCGTGCTACGATGCCAACGGGAACATAACGGATTACGTTGACGGTAACGGCACCGTGCGTGGACACTTCGAATACGATGCGTTCGGCAACACCATAGCCATGTGGGGCGACCTCGTCCACACTTTCAAGTTCCGCTTCTCCACGAAGTACTGGGACGAAGAGACCCGCTCCTATTATTACGGCTACAGACATTACGCGCCGAAGTTAGGCTGCTGGCTGAGCAGAGACCCGATCGGGGAACGCGGTGACTTAAAATTATACGGATTTGTGAAAAATGACCCTATAAACAAGTGGGATTATTTGGGGCTCTGCCCAGAAGGCTTTTATTGGAGTTGGTCTGCTAACATGTGTTTGCCCAAGCCGCCGCCTCCTTTACCCGTTTCAATTCCAGAGGTTGGATTCGCGGTTATAGCTGACGAAATTGACCCTGACATGCTGGAAGCAAAAGTGCTTAATCTTTTAGGAGTATATCACGTCGACATAACATATAACGGAACGGTTGTTTATGTGGGGGCTGGCGGAGGGCCAAACCGATGGAGACCAGATAACAAGTTTGTAAGCACTGTTTATCCATTAAGTATCCGTTCTTCGGGTACTCTGCGATACGGGAAAGCAGGTTTGAAATGCAAGTGCGCAACCGAAAGCGATATCTTAGAGTGCCTAAGGGCAAAACAACGCCACAGGGGATGGAATTGTCAAGGAGATGTTCAAGAGGCTGTAGACAAGTGCTGCCTCAGCGGTTTTCGCACCGTGGTTAGTACTATGTTCTATTGGATTGACTGAAATCGAGAGGGCTGAAATGATGAGCTTCAAGGAAACCGAAACAACCAAAACCACCCTTGTATTACTTGCTGTGTTATCCCTTGCAACCGTTATAGTCGTGTCGGCAGGGCTCCGGTTCCGGAACCCGATTCGTACAAGACTGAACCGTTCAAAACTTGCCATTATCCAGAACGCTATTGGCGAATATCTGTCGACATCCCCGCCAATCGATGGGTCACTACACTCGTTCTTGTTACAAAAACGCCCACAAATTGATGTTACAACAAATGAGATATTCGATGTTTACAAAACGGCAGTGAAATATGTGATAGATAAAAGAGATGACGGCATATTTGTAGGCGTGTACAGTGCCGGAAAGGATAAACGCTGGGGGACAAAAGATGATATGAAAAGGGAAGGGACTCTTTTATTAAATGCAAATAAGGAGAAAATCGATGGGAAATAAGAAAATTGTCGTTTTTATCCTTGTAGTTGCGCTATTGTTGCTATCTGCATGTGAGCGGTATGATTCGCAAGGGCATCCCAAAGGTTTTTTTCAAAGCCATACTCGGATGTCAAACGTTAACAGTTGAAGGGAACTTCTAATCATGCGTGATCTATGCGACAAACTCTTTGTTGTTTACATTTTGCTGTGTCTTACGGGATGCCGGGCCGTGAATGAGATCGAGGTCTTTATTTCCGAACATAATCGAGGGACCAGTCTCCAAGCAGAACCTTACGAAGCCTATAAGGACGCTTTCATCAAAAAACAAAGCCGTTTATCGTCAAATGCGCTCGATTATGTTGATTGTCTGCTCGTAATTAGGAACAGGACGCGTGATGACATTTTTATATGTGATGAAGAGTTTGAGATAGGTTACTATGATATTGAATTAGAGATCAAGTTTGCCAATAACGAGGTTTACCATCTAAAGAAGCGTGAAGGCGTTTGGTATCGGAATTTACAGGACCTGCACTGTATTCCGTCTGGCGGGGCACTTTCAATTCCCATCACACTAGACGATGCGGTCTGGGAAAACATTCCCGGATGGACGGATGATCTGTTGAAAAAAGTAATGGATGACCCACTCGCGGAATCTCCATTCTGGAATGATGTCTCACTTCTTCTTCCAGGAAGGGAGGTCATGATTAAAGCGATACTCCGTTTTGTTATTTGCCCACCAAAATCACCGTGCAAAGACGCTGTTTTGGCTTCGTACGCGAAGACATTTGAAACGGAGTGGACGCGCATAATGTTTCGTGCGAAAAGAACGATATCCATTGAACAATTGGAATCAAGAGTGCTTCAACGATGAACCGCTGGCAACAAACTGGTAAGCATTTCGAGAATAACAAGTAAACTCGTAAAACGAATGAATAAATGCTCTAGCAACACTGTTTGGCTCTGTATCACCACCCGCTATCGCGGCGGCGCGACCATCACCGAAAGGCTTTGGGACGGCAAGCGGACAACCGGAATCCGCTCCGACGCCTTCGACGCCCAGGGCCGCCGCGTCGAGACCGTCGTCACGATGCCCTCGGACGGCCCGGCAGTCACCAACGCCGTCACGACCTACGACCACCTCGGACGCGCCGTGTCCGTAGTCACGCCGCTCGGCGTCACCTCCAACTTCTACGACAGCGCATCATCCCGCCTGATCCGCGTCTCCCGCACCGGCTCGCCCGACACGCTCTACGAGTACGAAGTCGGAAGCGCGGGCGTCCCCGCCCGCACCGCCATCGACGTCGACGGCGACGGCCAGATATCCTATGCGGGTCCCGACCGCATCACCGCCACGCACGAAACCTACGGGCAGGACGCCTCCAACATCTGGTGGCGCGTGACCTCGCAAGCCGTATGGGCGGAAACGAACTCCGCCGCATGCATCACATCGTCCGTGACCCGCGTCCGCCTGACCGGACTCGGCACACCCGCGCCGGCCGCGCTCGGACTGTCCGGCGGCGCGATCCTCACCGCGCAGACCGAGACGCTCGACCGGCACGGCAACGTCACCCGCGTTTCGTCCTACACCGACGCGGGGGCGGCGGCTGTCTGGACGGTGACGGAGACGCCCGGCTCGGTCCAGCCCGCGATCCAGAAAACGGTCGCCGGTCGCATCGTGTCCGTGGTATCCTCCACGGCTGTGACGAACACCTACACATTCGACGGCTTCGGGCGGCAGGTCTCCGCCACCGACGGGCGCACCAATACGACTTTGACCGCCTACAATGATCTCGGTCAGGTCGCCTACACCGAAGATGCGGCATCCAACCGCACGTCGTATGCGTATGACGGGCTCGGGCGGCGCACAGAGATCACCGACGCACTGACCAATACAGTCTTCACCGCCTACGACCGCGCGGGCAACGTCACCGCGCAGTGGGGCGCGGTGTATCCGGTCGCCTATGAATACGACACACGAGGCCGCAGAATCGCCATGGCCACCACGCGCGACGACACGTTCGATTTCGCGTCGGTCACCAACTCCTCAATCCTAAATCCTAACTCCTCCCTCGACGTAACACGATGGCGTTACGACGCCGCCACCGGGTTACTCACAAACAAGGTGTACGCCGATGGGGCGCGCGTCCGTTACACTTACACAGAAGGCGGGCGTCTTGCAACCCGCGTCTGGTCGCGTGGCGTCACAACCAGTTATGCCTACGACGCATTAGGGCAATTGACCAATGTCCATTACAGCGGCAACACGCCCGACATCTCCTTCGCCTATGACCGTCTCGGGCGCATGGTCTCGGCCATAACGGCGGTATCATCACATCTCTTTGAGTATGCAGGGCTTGACCTTGTCGGTGAGATTCAAGACGGCGTTGCAATCACGCGGTCTTACGACGCATTCGGCCGACAGACGGGATTCGCCCTCAACGGCGATTACGCCGTATCGTACGGCTACGACGACTTCGGCCGTTTCCACAGCGTCTCCTCTTCCGTGTGTTCTGTGTGTTCCGTGGTTAACTACTCCTGCCTCCCCGGGACTGATCTTGTCGCCTCGATGACCAATTCCGCCGGGTTCTGGTGGCAACGCACATACGAGCAGAACCGCAACCTCATATCCGCCGTCTCCAATCATGTTAACCATGTCAATCCTGTCTTGATCTCTGCCTACGACTACGCCAACGACGCCGCCGGGCGGCGCATTTCCCGCAATGCCGACACCTTCGGCTACAACGCGCGTTCGGAAGTCACTGGTGCGGTCATCGGCACAAACAACTACGACTACGCTTATGATGCCATCGGCAACCGCGTCTGGTCGGCGGTAAATGCCCTGACCAACACCTACACTGCCAACCGCCTCAACCAGTACACCGCCGTCACGCCTCCCATTGCCGTGGCGTATGATGCTGACGGCAACATGACGTACCTCGGAGAGTGGTATCACACATGGGACGCGGAAAACCGGCTGACCAGTTCCCAACCCGCCGGGTTCGCCACCAACGGCGCAGTCAGGCTGGAGTACGTCTACAACCACAAGAATTTGCGCGTCGCGAAGATCAAGAAGCAGTTGAGCGGACGCG
>DUPH01000041.1 GCA_012838435.1 Lentisphaerota bacterium
CGCCTACAGCAAGGTAGATTCCGAAATCCAGCACTGGCCCAAGCTCTGGCAATCGCTGCGCCTGCTCGTCTCCAACATCGGCGAGGCCATCGACACCTCGCTGCGCCCGGCCATTGATTACATCACAGAGAAACTCGGCAATCTCACAAAAGGCGATGGTTTCGCGGCAATGGCCCGCCGACTGGGAGACGCGATCAGCAACGCCGCCGCCAAGCTCATCGCGGGCGTGCAGACCGCTGTCGATGTCCTGAGCCGTGCCACGCTCGGCGGCGTCATCGCCGGCGCAGTCGGTGCGCTCGTCGACACCGCCATCACCCTGCTGGCCGAAGGTCTCCGCGCGCTCGGCGTCGTCGTGCGGGCGCTGGCGAAAATATTTGCCTCCGCGCTGGCAGAGGACATGATGAAGATCGACCTCCCCTTCCGCAACGAGGAAAAAGCCGCGCGCGAGGCCGCCATCCGCAACCTCATCAACCTCACACCCACGCAGGCCGCCGCGTTCGGCATCCCCAAAGAATTCATGGAGCGCGACGCCATCATGTCGCCGGCGCAACTCAAGGCGCGTCAGAAGCGCATGCAGGAGTGGGCGTCCGGACTCAGCCTCGATCAGGCCGCAGCCATCGCCACCGCCACCCGCGACTCTGACATCAACGCCGCGCTCGCTCAGGCCGCTGATTCTTTCGGTGCCGCCCGCGGCCGCATCGAGGGCGCAGGCTCGCGTATCATCTCCGACCTCTCGCGTCGCACGGGCACAGATATCTCCGCCGCCTACCAGCGCAACCTCGGCGCGGCCATGTCCATCGCCGGCCCTGTCCAAGGGCCGCCCGCGCCGCCGCAGCAGCCCGCCGCCGCTCCCGCCGCAACCGCACAGGCATCCGCCTCAAGCGCAGAAGTCGTCGCGGCCGCGCACAGCGCGCGCGACGCGCAGCGCGACACCTCCGCCGAGCTGATCTCCACTCTAAAGGACATCAAACACGAGCAACGCATCCTGCGCGAGCAGATCAAATCAATACGTGCGAGGGACTGAACCATGGCGTGGCAATACTACATCTCCGGCGGCGGCGTGACCAGGGAACTCAAAGAAGCCAACGGGCACAGCCTCTCCATCTCGCGCCGCGCCGGCGCGGTCTCCACCGCGTCATGGATCATAGATTCGCAGCCCGAGGACGCGCCGCTCTGGCCCTTCGGAACAGCCGTCACCGTCTCCCGCGCGGACGGGCCGGAAACCGAGATACTGTTCCGCGGCACGATCACCAACGACCAGCCGTCCGCCGACCCCTCGGACGAGAGCACCCCCTACCAAGCGTCCGACGCGTGGTGGGACATGGACGGCGAGATCTACCGCCAGTCGCGCAAGATCACCTTGAGCGACGGCACCACCGGAAACGCGCTCTACGGCCGCTCCCTCCTCGGCCGCGCCGCCGACGGCGAACGCATGAGCGCCGCCCAAATCATCAGCGCCGCGATCGACTACGCCGCCGGCATCGGCATCAACATTCAAAAGGGCGCCATCGACGCGCCGGTCACACCGCCGTGGATAGAAACCACAGACAAAACGCTCTCCGAGATCATCCGCCTCGCGCTGCTGTGGCAGCCCGACGCCGTCCCGTGGATCGACCACACCACATCCCCGCCCACGCTGCACGTCACGCGCCGCTCGGCAATGGAGCAAACGGAGCTCGATTTCGCCGGCCTCGGCCAGTGCCGCGTCCGCGCCTTCCCCGAGCAGCAGATCAGCGGCTGCGAGATCACCTACGAGCTGAGCAACCAGCACGGCCGCACCGTCGCCGTCGACTCCGCCGGCGACACCTCCGCCCTGCGCTGCGCGCGCTTCACGATCCCGCTCGAATTCGAGGCCGGCGCCGCCGCGCCCAGACAGGAGATCAAGACCGTCCCGCTTGGCGACTACACACAGCTCGGATGGTGGCAGCGCATATTCCCCTGGCTGCCCAACGACGCCGACATCACCGAGGTGATGATCATGCCGGCGCCACCGGAAGGGTTCACAAACATCCTCGTCGCAGGCACCATCACCGACTGGATGCGCGACGACCTCGACCTCTCAGCCAGCGAGCACACCGTCTCCTGCAAGGCCGGCATGGAAGTAGACGGCAAAAATTTCACCGAGAAAGAACTCAGCCGGAAATTCACGCTGACCAACGCCAGCAGCCGACGCTACGCCGGGCGCTTCAGCATGGGGTTCGCCGAGCCTGTCCCGACCGGCGTCGCCGATGCGTTTTACGCCGCCGCTTCGCAACTGCAATACGGCGGCAGCATCGTCATCGAAGAGGAGGAATGCGCCGGGGGCCGCGCGCTCATGGGCAAGGCCGTCAACGTCACCGGCGCGCGCGCCGCATGGGCGTCCATGAAAGCCGCCGTCGTCGGCGTCGACGAAGATTTCGACTCCGGCTCGACCACCGTCACGCTCGGCCCCGCCCGCCACCTCGCGCCGCAAGACATGATCGACCTCCTGCGCGCGTCCCGCTGGCGCCACAGCATGCAGCCGCAGAATCCGGATGACAACGCGGCATCCGGCGACGAAGGCCCCGCCGACCCGTTCGGCCCCGAGGACAATCGGTCCGAGTCTCCCGGCAAGCTCTCCGCGATCACTTTGGAAACAGAAGACGCCACGTGCGCCGCCATTATTGACGCCGACGACCTCGAAGATGACAACCCCGCAATGTTCCGAGAAATCGAATACACGGGGGCAGACGGCAAGACGACCCGCGCCATCTTCCTCGCCACAGAGCCGCAAGCTGACGAAGAGGAAGAAAACGAAGACCCCGACGGAGATGGCTCTGGTTCGTCAGACGACTGCTCTCACGACGGCCCGCCGGACGGCGGCGGCGGCGGCGGCGGCACACCGGAAAATGAGCATGATGGCGGCCACCCCGGAAGCGAGGAACCCGACAGAGACGGCGGGCATCCCGGCAAGACCGGCCCGTGCTGGTAATTTTTTGCAAGAAGAGAGGAGAAACGACCCATGTCAACCGTACTACGAAACATTCCCCATGCCCGATTTATCAGGCAGGCACGCTCGCCGAAAATGGCGCTGGTGTCCACGCAAGCGGCGCTCGACCAGGCGATTGAATCGCTCAAAACCGCCCCGTGGCAACGCGCGAGGCCGGGACTGACCGTCACCATGCCGGCCAGCGACCCCACGCAGACCGCATCGTCAGAAGCCTACGACGCTTACAAGTTTTCTGGCGACTGCATCCCGCAGAGCGGCGAGCAAGCCGCGTTTGTCGGCATGGTCGCGTACAGGTTCAAAATCCCGTCCGGTGCGCTCGGCAATACACCGGTCACGCAGGTGGAACCTACGACCAGCGTGCGCTTGTACGCCAATAAGTTTTTGAGTGCCGGACTGCGTATCGCCGCATTTACGAGCAATGATGCCGACCCTAACATGCTCGGCTCGTGGGAACACATGCGCGGCGAGGTTGCAGGAAGCGGCGTGGGGTTTGTTGCCGGCCTGTTTGCTAACGAAGACGCTGGCACCAAGCGCGCCTCGAACCAGAGCGCCATCGTCTGCCCGCTACCATCCGGCGCGCCAGCCGCGCAATATCTCTGGATCATCGTGCAGCTCGAGGATTGGGCAGAAATTAAATGGGAGTATTGGATCGAGGGGGCCGGATTTCTGGAAGCGGATACCCTCTCTCTCGTACTCTCGAAAGACGGCGTCGAGCTGGACGAAGAGGGCGAGGAGTTTGTCTTCCCCGTCGCGCCGCAGGACTTCCATGAGCCATCACGGGTGTATGGTTTGGCGGCGTTGCCCCATGCTGGATTTGTCGGCCAGCTGTGGGGGGCATCAGGCGCACAGTTCGGTCGTGCGGTTGTGGATATTGCACGGATCGACTACTACAAAATCATGGTGCTGGATGCCTTCGGCCACCTCAGCGTCTTCGACATCAACACACAAAAATACACTGAGCCGGACAGCCGCTTCATTCGCGATGATGCGAGGCCGGTCAAGGTCTGGGGTGAGATGGGAATCGACAACACCTTCGCCGTGCTGGTGCTCTACGACGATGGCAGCGTGCGCGCGAGAAAAAACAACTACACCGAATTTGCTGCAACCGCCGCATCACTCTCCGGCGTGGTTGACGTAGCCACGGATGGATGCAACGTGATCGTCAAGCTATCCAACGGCGAATATCAATCATTCAGCTATAATTCCCCCAGCTTGACTGCGGCGTTCTCATTCGCACCAACCTCGCCCGTCATCAAGGCCAGTATCTTTTCGGTCAATGAATCCACCTGGGTGGCGTGGTTTTTATGCGCGGACGGGAAGGTGCTCGCGAGCACCGGAACAGTCCTGCGCGCGAACGTGGTAGACATCGCCGCCTGGCGCAGAGGTGCGGCGATGCTGTCGGCCACCGGCACGGTATACGCTCAGGGAAACGACGACATGGGGATCGTCACCGACTGCGCCTCCCTGTCCGGCATCACACGCATCTGGGCAGGTATCGACGGGCTGGCCGCGCTCGGTGCAGACGGCACACTGACCGTCCTCGGCCTCAATAAATCTGAGGCCATGTCAAACCGTCCGGGCATTGATTTCCGCAACGCGGCCAAGATCACATTCGGGGGCGAGGGCGAAGATCCGCCAGCCCATCTGCCGCAGGTGTTGCATGATTCCCCGCAACTCCGCTACCGCTGGGATCGCTCAGAGTACCTCTCGGCTCCCCGTGATTTTTCGGCGGACGGCATGTTCGACAGCGACGCCTCGCGCGATACGCTTGTGCGCCTCGCAGTGTCCGGCGACGGCACTCTAAGGCACGCGCCCTACGCAGGCACCGGCGCATACGGGATCGCCGCCAACCCGCAGACCGGCGGGCTGAGCATCACGGCATCTGCCGTTGGACTGAGGTTCAGCCGCCGCGCGACCGATTTGACGCCGACCAAGTTGCACTACTCATTGCCCGCGTTGCCGCACGGAGCAGGATCGCAATCGCGCTACATCCGCGTGGTCGCGCTGCTCGATCAGCATCCTGCTCCCGTCAACCCCATCGCAACGGCGGATGGATTCCGCACTATCTGGAGCGGTGCCGTGCCCGAGGGCTACCAGATACTGGGTTCAGAATACCTAGAGCACAAAGGGTTTGAAAACAGCCGCTTCCTGCCGATTGCGGCGACGCCGTTCCAAGGCGTGATCTGGCTCATAGTTTTGCCGGTTCACTTGGAATTGAGCGGAGATTCACTTGCATTCAATGTAGAGGGAGACGGGTTTGCCGCCCAGCATGTTTTCTTGTACCGCGACTAAAACCACCAACCGGCAAGGCCTTAAAGATCCGCGAGGCAGACTCACGCTCGCCTTTGGCGAGCTGGCTTTCGAGACTGGACGCTCAATACACAAGAGCACCCCGGTGTCCGGCCGTGCCGCAGCGACGCAGAAGAGTTCGTAGGAGAATCCGCGCTCGACATCGTGAAGAGAATGATGGCCGTGCCCTTTGCCGCGCAACTCACCCCGCGCGAATTCATGGTTCAGACGTTACATCGCTTAAGCCCCCACAAAAGCCCTTCATTGCCCGACGACGACGCCAGCGCGGCCACGGCTTACATCGACCGCCTGATCGCGCTCGGCCTCGCAGAGCGCATTTAAGCGCCCGTTTCAATCCCCCTGCAAAAACAAATCAGGCCGCTTGCAAAAACCCTGCAAGCGGCCGTTTTCCTCAACCCTTTGCTAAATCTCCTCACCTTGCGTGAAAACCCTCGACCGGGAAGCCCTCCCGTTTTTGGAGGAGAAAAGCTTCATGACGAATGCTCCTAGTTTTATCCGTGGACGCGCTGCTGAAGTGTATGTCAAGATCGCGGATGTGGAGGAGTGCATTGAGTTCATGAGAAAAGCTTTTGGCGTCAACGATGACAAAGGTTTTTGGCGTTTTTCGGTCAGCCGTCAATTCTTGGCAAAAATCGGAGCCGCTTTCGACGCCGAAGAAACCTCGGATGCGATCAAACAACGCGCGTTGCTCATCCTTCTCGAACACATGCAAGCACCGGCAAATCCCTCGGAAGCTTCTAAAATTGACGAGTTTTTGGCTCAAAAGTGCGAGGGTTACCGTCAAAGCTGGCAACGAATGGATGTGGCCCAACGTTTTCTCGGAGGCGAAAATGAAAAGGTGGACAGGCACTACAGGCTTATCCATGAAAGTGTTACGCAATTTCCCCCGGAACAGCGCATCGATTTGCGTAAGCGTTTCCCCGATCTGCCGCCGTTGCCGGATGACGTGCCCGCTAGAGGCCGCATGAAAGTCGCGTTCGCCATCATCGCGGGGTTTGTCGCGCTCGCGGTGTGCGCTGTAGCGGCGTGGCTCGCCGCTCGGCGGAGGAAGGTGCGCAAAGCGGCGTGACAGCATGGACAACACGAACAGCATGGGCAACGCGGTGGAACTCTACTTCGTGGACACGCTGAACAGAGAGACGACTGCCGGTGTGCGTCGCCCAAAGGGGATCGCGATCGCAAGCGGTGTAGGTAGCAGAACCATCGCGCACGAGGTGTTGCACGACTGCGGGCTTGAGGACATCTATATTGCGGATGACCAAGGGAATCCTCTTTTAGAACTGGTCGCGGAGCAGAGCATTCCCGCCGACTGGGGCGGCGGTTATTACAACCCGTGGGTGCTCCAGCACGGCCTGATCAAAAGGCTCGTCATGCGCTCGTTTCTCACCTCGCAGGAAGACGCTGGCACCGATCTGCCATCGGGGGATGTCCGTGGGTGGCATCACGGTCCGGGTGGCGGCGGGACATCGCTCATTCTAGGCCCTGCCAAGGTGGGCCAGTCGTCTATTGTAAAAACCCCGGGAAGTCATTAAGGAGGATGAAAATGAATGCACGTCAAATATCGTGCTACCTGATTGTTTGCACGGTCATTCTTTACTCCGTGTCGGTTGCGGCCAGCGATTACGCGGATTATTCGCGCCGCCCGCTGTCTGAAATGTTTGAGGTATACAGTAGGTTTAAAGCGAATTTTCGGGCCGGCTCGAATTACAATGTGGGTGCCGCATCCGCGCTGATTGTCGCTGTCGGGGAAAAGGGCGGGCGCGAAGTGCTTCCGTTTCTGGAGGAGGAAAGCCTCGATCCCGAAATGTCCAAGCGCATCCGCTCTGCCGCCGCGAGAGCGTACGTCAAAATTGCAGACGTGGAGGAGAGCTTGAATCTGATGCGAAAACTTTATGATGACCCTTCCTTGAGGTCATGGTACGACTACGTGAACAAATTTTTCCTACAGAAGGTGAAGTCGGAGGAGAAATCTTTGACAGACGAGGTGAAAAGTGACGTCTGCACTCACTTGCTTACGATTGTTCAGAATACGGATAGCGCGGGAGATGCGCTTGATGCTGAGTTCTTTTTGCGCGACTTTCTCCCGGGATACACCAACAGCAAGCAACGGGCGACACTGGTCCGGTACGCCAACACCGGCAACGAGTACATGACGAACAACTTCAACCCCATCAAGGCGCACTTCGACAAAATCCCTCCAAAACAGCGCACTGACCTGCGCAAGCGTTTTCCCGATCTGCCGCCGTTACCGGGTGACGTGCCCGCTAGAAGCCCCGTGAAAGTCGCGTTCGCCATCATCGCGGGGATTGTCGCAGTGGTAGCGGCGTGGCTCGTCTTGCGGCGGAGAAAGGCGCATGAAGCGGCGTGACAGCAGGGCGGGGCAGTACCTTATCGTCCGGCGAGGCCAATAAAAAACAAGTTTTGCCATGAAGGTAAGATTTGGGGTTACGGGTTCCGCCCGCGTTAGGACAATGGCGTCCGCATGAGCTTTGACCATGCGGGAGCAAATCGTTTATACTCACGCGGATGGAAACAAATCCGTGGATCATCGGCTTGAAAGCCGCGCGCGCCAATCTGGTGCCGGGACTGATTTTACAGGGCGCGGCCTTTGCTCTGCTGGCCGCCTACTATTTTCTGCCCGGCGTGGCGCGGGCGTTGGATACTGTTGCCGAATGGCAGGTGCGTTACGGCATTCCATTTTCGTTTGCGAGCTATCTCTTTTTCTGTGGCATCATCCCCTACCTGTTCTGTCTGGCGATGCCTTCGCTGCGACCGAAGGAGCCGGGCAAAGCACTACTTTTTGCCTTGGGCGTCTGGTCGGTCGCCGGACTGATCCTGCCGCAGTTCTACAGATTGCAAACATATCTATACGGCGCGGGGACGGATGTCCGCACCTTGACGCTGAAGATCATCACGGATCAATTCGGCTACACCGCTTTTTTCGCGTCGCCCTATATCGCAATCACACATCTGTGGAAAGACCGCGGCTACCGCTGGTCAGCGATTGCTCCGCTATTGGGCAGGGGCTGGTACCGGCGTCTGGTGATCCCTAATCTGGTGATGAACTGGGTAGTCTGGATTCCCAGCCTGATCGTGATCTACAGCCTGCCCACAGCGCTACAGTCACACGTGTCTGGCTTGATCGGCGGATTCTGGGCCTTGATGAGCCTCCAGATCGCAGCGCACACGCAGAAGTGACCGATCTTTGATTTGCATTGCTCGTTTTTTTAACGCAGAGACGCAGAGTTTTTACGGTGTAGCAGCGTGACCGCAAATCGAGCGAAAGGATCTGTGTGCGACAAAGTAGGGCGGGACGTCTCGGACCGCCCACCGGCCCAACGGGCCGGATACACCATAGCCCGGGGCAAGCGAAGCGCAGCCCCGGGTACCGTTCCCCGCATCCACGTGCCCTGAAGGGGCACTTCAAACCCGCGCCGCCGGTCGCTTTTGAAGTGGCCCTTCAGGCCACAATGCCATTCTTCCCCGTCACCCAGGGCGGCGCTTCGCTTGCCCTGGGCTAAGATGAAACCGCCCCTTCGGGGCTTAGGCTCCGCGCACAGCGCGGAAGACAAAACGCTTTCAACTCTCAAATTAATGCATCAACGCGGGCGGAGCCCGAAACCCAATTTACGATACTCGCAAGTCTGGTAAATGATTTTGCGGCGGCAAGCGGTATTCCGCGCGACGCCGCTTTAGCGTAAACGGGCTGGAAAGCGGTGCCGCGACCCGCGCACAGCGCGTCTCTTGTCACTCGCACTCCAAAATAAAAACCGAGCAGCGCTTTTACTCTCACGGTTGCGAGCCACTGCGTGGCCGCAACAAGAGAGGTTGACCCGCGACATTCGACTCGCGACCTGCGACTGCCGCCCCAAAAACCTTGTGGCATGGGCGTCCCGCCCATGAAACACGGGCAAGATGCCCGTGCCACACCTCTGCGTCTCTGCGTTAAACAAACCCGAACCATGAAACACATGAAACTTCATGAAAATCATGCCCCTTGTCGTTCTTGGCGCCTCTGCGTTAAAAAACCCGAGCATTGCCTCCCAAAAATCACCCTCTGCGTCTCCCCGTCTCTACGTTAAAAAAATCATGAAATTGGTCTTGATTCGGATAATCCGAACCTGTATTATCTCGCCCCATTCAACCCGGGATAGGCCCGGTAAACCATGAACGTTGACAATGAATCTTAAGCCTATTTTTCTTTCTTTGATCGTCCTCACATGGTGTGGATGCAAGACCTATGACGCACAGCAGACGCGGAGCGAGCATACCGAAGATTTTCGGCATGACCTCGACGCGCAGACCGCCGCCCTGTTGGCGCAGCCGCTCTCTTTGCAGGACTGCGTGACGATCGCGATGACAAACAACTACGAGGCCCGCCAAGCTGACCTGCGGCACGAGCTCGCCCGCCTTGGCAAAGACATCGCGTTCTCGGAGTTCCTGCCGAAAATGACGTTGGCCGCCTCGGCCACGCGCAACCGCTTCCCCAACACAGTTGGTGGCGGCCTCATGGCGTTCGAGCGCCGCTCCTACAGCGATGCCGCGCTCAATGTCGATGTGCCGATCCTCACCCCTTCGGTCTGGTTCCTCTACGCCGCGCGTCGCCAGCAGACGGAGATTGCCGCAGTCGCCGCGCACTACGTCCGGCAGGTCATCGTGCTGGAGACCACCCGCGATTATTACACATGCCTCGTTCAAGAGGAGATCATCAATGCGCTCACCGCGCAGCGGGATGCCGCGCAGGAGACCTTCCGCCGCATCGACAGCTTGGCCGCCGAGGGCATGAGCACTACATGGGAACGGGAGCTGGCGCGTGCCCGCTACGAAGATCGCGCCGCCGCCCTGTCGCAGGCGGAGCGCGGACTCGTCACCGCGCGCGGTGCTTTGCTCCTCACACTGGGGCTTGCGCCGGATGCCTCCATCACGCTGGCGGGTGCCCCTGACGAATCCGCCCTACCGGACACCACCCTTGAAGAGCGTGTATTGCAAGCACTTTCCAGCCACCCGGAACTTGCGATGGCTGATCGGAATGTGGTCGTGCGCAACCATCAGGTCCGCCAAGCCTTCTGCGATTTCCTGCCCAATGTGATGGGATTCTGGACCGGCACCTATGCCGACAACACGTCGATGGACCGCCTGCACAACTGGAAGCTGGGACTTGCCGGAACCTGGAAGCTCTTTGACGGCTTTGCCAATGTCGCGCGTTACCGCTCGTCCAAGGTCGAGCGCACGTCCGCTGAATTGAGCCGTGAATCTCTCTTTCTCAGCATCATGCTGGAGGTGACCCGCGCGCATATGGGGATACAGGACGCGACGGACGCTTACCGCGTCGCAACCCAGAACCACCACGCTTTCGACCTCAAAAGCAACGACTACCGCGAAAAGATGCGCGCCGGCCTGATCCCGGCCAAGGACAGCCTCGAGGCCGAAGCCGAACGCGACACCGCTCAGGTTATTCTCGTACAAACACGCTATCAGGAAGCGATCGCCCGCGCCACTTTGGACTTGGCCATGGGCACGACCCTCCTCCCCGAAACCGATTTAAAGAAGGAAGAATAAATCATGCACGTATCCCTACCTGCTATCAAACCTATGAATCTGCTGTTGGCGTCGGTCGCGCTCGCCGCTACGACATCGCTTGCGCAACAGGTGCTGCCTGTCAAGGTCACGCCGGTCGCGGCGCGCACCTTTGAACGGCGCTTTCTGGTGCAAGGCTCGCTCCAGACCAAGAACTTCGCCAATGTCGCCGCACGCACCGGCGGCAACCTGGATGCTATTTGGGTGGATGACGGGGATCGTGTGGAAGCGGGAAAAACCGTCCTGTTTCAGGTCGATCCCGTCGCACAGAGCAATGCGGTCACCGCCGCCGAGCAAGATCTGGCCGTAGCGCGCGCCGCCTGTGCGGTCAGCCGTGCCGCATCGGAAAAAACCGCAGCCGAAAGCCTGAAGGCCGAACGGGACTTCAAGCGTTACAGCCGCCTCCATGAAAAAGGCACCGTGACCGACAACGAGTTTGAGATTTACGAAACTGCGTATATCGTCACTCAGGCAGCCCTGCGCCTGACGAAGGCCGAAGTGGAACTCGCCGAAGCGCGGGTCGTGCAGGCCGAGGCCGCCCTGCGCATCGCGCAGAAAGACCTGGAAGATACGCGCATCTTCGCGCCGATCTCCGGCATCGTCAACAAACGCGCGGCCGAGCCGGGCGAACATCTCGCCGCCGGACAGGTTGTCCTGCGCATCGACGATCCTACCGTTGTCGAGGCCGTCGCCTATCTGCCGGCTACGCTTTACCCCGAGGCCGAGCCGGGCAAAGCCACCTTCA
>DUPH01000377.1 GCA_012838435.1 Lentisphaerota bacterium
ACCGTCCACCGCCAACACACGGTCGCCGGATTTCAGCTTCAGTGTGATCTGATCGGCCGGACCGTCCGGCACCACATCACGAATCAGCCAGCCGGGCCCCGCGTCCGACGGCTCGAAGCGCAGGCCAAGATGCGCGGTCACGATCGACCACGATTGAAACTCCGCCGTTTTGTCCCACTCTTTTCTGCTGCTCGAAGAGGTCGTGAATCCCAAATGCGAGGAGTTCAGCTCACCGTGCAAGAGCGCCATCACGCGCTGAAAGACCGAGTAACTGGGCGCGTAACGCGCGGCATCGCGATACTTCGCCTTCACGCGCGGCCAATCCGCGCCATGATAACCGGCATCGTAAAACCAATCGCGCAGCTTGGCCCAGGCCATCAAAAAGCCAAGTTCCTGATAGTCGCGCAGATCGGTTTCCTGATAAGCGGAAAAGGCAAACGTCTTGTCGAAATGCGCAGGCAGGTTGTCGCTCAACCAGAGTAGCCGGTTATCCTTGGCCAACCACTGGAGTGCGCGGCCACGCCGACGCGTCAACAATTCCGGCGTCAGCTTATCCGGCAGCACCACCTTGTAGGTGCCCGCGACACCCTTGACAGTCGCCTCGAAAGCCAGCGTGCGGCTGTCATGCGAGAAGAAGGGATGCGCGGGCGTCACATCCTTCAATGTGATCCGGCGCACACGCAGATGCAGGTCATCGAAATCGATGGTGACCGGCTTGACGGCGGCATCCTCCTTCTTCTTCTCGTCCTCTGCCTTCTTCTTGCCGCTCCCCTTTTTCATCGCCGCGCGCGCCGCCTCCCGCTCCTTGTCGAAGGTGTTGCGCTCTTCATCGGCCCGGCTCAGCCAGACGTAAAAGAGATCGGTTTGGTTGTCCGGCCGCACCCCCACGAACGCCACCAGCTTGCCGTCCGGCGACCAACACGGATAGCCGTCCCAATTGAAGTGGCGCGAGAGGTTGTAATCCGCCGCCTTGCCATCCGCCGCCAGCAACCAGATATCCAGGTTGCCGTAGTCATCCGCCAGCGAAGCCACCAGCCAGCGGCTGTCCGGCGACCAGGCGTAAGTGCCCGCGTTCGATGCCCGCCGACAGCGCGTGACCACCACACCGTTGGTATCGGCCACCACCAAGTTGCCGCACGGCTCCACCCAAGAGAGGCGCGTACCGTCCGGGCTGATCTGCAACTGGCGGCGGTTTGTCTCGTCATGCGTCAGCACGGTCCTGCGGAAGGTCGTGTTCTCCCACCAGCAGAGGGCGGCATCCGCGCGTTCCGCGCGCCATAGCGCGACACCGTCGCCTTGGTCGGAGAGATAGTAGAGCGCCGTGCCATCCGGCGTGAAGACACAGTCGCGCTCATGCGTGCGCGTCGCGCCATGTACCAGTTTGGGGTCGCGCAGCACCGTGTCCATCACCCAGAGATCGCCGCCCGTCGTGAAAGCGATCTGCATGCCGTCGTCGCAGAATGCCACGCAGCCCGCCTCGTCATTATTCCAGCAGGCGGTGTAGTAGCGGCGACGCGAGACCGGCCGCGATGGCGCGGAGCCCGCCTGCAACACGATACGTTCCGGCGGCTGCTCCGGCCGCGTCGGGTCCATGCGGTAGAAGTCAAACAGCCGACGGAAAATCAGCGTGCGCCCATCATGCGAAAGGGTGGGGTGAATGACGGCATCTTCCGTGTAGCGCGTGATCGGCCGCTCGTCGCCGGAAGCCAGATCGTGGTGACGCACATTCATGCAGCCGCCCTCGCCCGACACGTAGTAGAAGCCCTTGCCGTCGGGTGTCCACAGCGGCGTGCGGCTCTCGGTCGTGCGCTTGACCAGACAGGTAAAGCGCTGGTCGCGCCGGTCGTACAGCCAGATCTGGGCCGACTGACTGCTGGTGGCACGCCAACGATAAAGGTCGCCGCCGCCGATCATAAAGAGCAGGCGCTGGCCGTCCGGCGCGAGACACGGCTCGGTCGCCGGATTATCAAAGAGCACCTGCTCCGGGCCGCGCGCAGCGGTCGGCAGGAGCGCCACACGCTCCAGCGAACGACCGCCGTCATGGTCGCGCGCGATGACCGCCAGCAGCGCCGTGCCATCCGCCGTCCAGCCGTAGGGACGCGCGCCCTCCGAATGGAACGAGAGCTGGCGCGTCCGGCCGTCATCCAGATTCACCTCAAAGATCTTCCAGCCGCCGTCGCGATTGCTTTGGAACGCCACGCGCTTGCCGTCCGGTGCCAGCACCGGCCAGACATCCTTCGCGTTGCCATTCTGCAATGGGGTCGCCGTACCGCCCGCCGTTGGCGCGATCCAGATGTTATCGCACCACTCAAAGACAAACCGGCTGCCGTCAGCCGATACCGACGGACGCGACCCCAGATAGATCCGGTCAAACGTATTCGTCGCATCAGCCGCCCAGCCATACAGCGTGGCCGCCACTACGCCAACGAACACACCCCGCATCATCCTCCACTTCAATACATTCACACAAATACCTTACACCTTTCCCGCCTCAGCCGCAATCCTTCCGTTTATGCGGGGGGCGGGAGTTGAGATTTAGGAGTTAGGAGTTAGGATTTAGGAGTTTTCGCTTCGGTGTTCTGCGGGCGGCGTTCACGCCGCCACTGCCCGAAAATCCCCCAAAAATCACGCTTGCAACTCTGCGGAGCGTTTGATACATTGCTGTTCACTTTTGCGGGGTGGTGGCGCAATTGGTTAGCGCACCGGACTGTCGATCCGGTGGTCGCGGGTTCGAATCCCGTCCACCCCGCCATTTTGATTTTCGAGAACCGCGAGTCCGCAAGGATTCGCGGTTTTTTTTGTTTGCGGGGGGAGCGGATATCTCACACGAAGGACACAAAGCCACGAAGGTTTTTAGGAGCAGCCATGCGTTGAGACGCAGCGTGCTGGAAAGGCGAGCGCACATCCTGGAGTGCGGTGACAAGAGCCGCGCTGTGCGCGGGTCGCGGCACCGCTTTCCGGCCCGTCTGTGCCAAAGCGGCGTCGCGCGGAATACCGCTTGCCGCCGCACTCCAGATACATGGTTGTGCGGCTCGCGGGGACGCTCGTCCGTTCGTGATTGGGCTTGCGGATCGCCGGGAGGGCAAGTGCCAATTGCCCAGTGGCAGTCACGCCGCTCCTGTGAACAGCGAACGCCGGAAGGAAAAACTCCTAAATCCTAAATCCTAAATTTCAACTGCCGGCGGGCTCCGCGCCACGCGCGG
>DUPH01000378.1 GCA_012838435.1 Lentisphaerota bacterium
CGGCCGCGACTCTGGGGTCGGCGGCGAGTGTGGCCTGGAGCACGATGCGGGAGGGTTCGGACTGGACGCCGGACGGTCCGCCCTGCGTCGCGGGCAAGGGCGGCTGCGTTGAGGGCGAGGCGGGCTGCGCCTGTTGTTGCTGAGCGACCGCGCCGCCCGCCGGCTGTCCGGTGTGCGGCGACGCGGCGGAGTTGTTCACGTTGGTCGGCTTCTGCGCGATCACCGTGCAATACACGCATAACACGGCCATGATGGCCTTCGTGGAAGGCGGCAAGGTTGCCCAACCCTGCCATACGTCGCGGAACCACCCGCGCTCCAAACCGAGGGCGATGAACCAGAGCGTCCACAGGATGCTGACCGTGATCACGCAATAAAGGTATGGAGGAGTTGGCATATCCAAATAACGTTAGAGCTGACTCTGGGCGGCTCTTTCTCGGGCCAGGAGGTGACGACTACCCCGCCCCTGCGCTACCTCCACATTCAATTACGCAGGGACTCTACCACATCATGGGCCGATCAGTCAACCCGAACCCCAAAACAACGCGGGTCAACAAAGCGGTCTTGTTGACATTCTGGGCCTAAACCTCTACACTCCGAACACAGATTTGGTTGGATTTCAGAGTGAAGGCACGTAACTGTTAAAGAAGGGGATCGAGATGACCAGACGTGAGTTTATGCAAGGAATGGCGTTGGCAGGCGTGGCGGCCGGGATGCCGCTGCGGGGATGGACGGCTGAGCAGCCGAGATTTAAAACCAAGTTGCAAAAGGCGTTGATCGCTCCCGTGGCCGATGACGCGACCTGCGAGCGGATTGCCAAGGCGGGGTTTCCGGGCGTGGAACTGACCAAGAAGGATATCACGCTTGAGGACGCGCAGAAGGGACGCGCCATAGCGGAGAAGCATGGCGTCAAAATCCATTCGTTTATGGCCGGTTGGGCCGACTTCGGTAATGCAGATGCCGAGGCGCGCCGCCGGTCGATCGAAGATATCAAACGCCTGATCCGTGTGACGGCCGCGTATGGCGCGGATGCCATGTTGCTCGTGCCCTGCCTCCGCATGGGGGGAACGATACCGAGGCCGACGCAGTTCAAGATCGTGTATGATCCGGCGACCTGCCAGATCAAGTCGGTCGTGGAAGGCGACAACGCGCCTTTCGCCGATTACATCGCGACGCATAATCGGGCGTCGGATCTGGCGCGTGCGGGTGTGGAAGAGCTGATTCCGGTGGCGGTTGAAAACGGCGTTACGATTGGGCTTGAGAACGTGTGGAACAGCATGTGGGTGATGCCGGACTTCGCTACGGCGTTTGTGCGTCTGTTCAAGCATGACCGGGTTCGCGCTTACTTGGATCTCGGTAACCACGTGAAGTATGCGCCCACGGAGCAGTGGCTGAGAACCATGGGACCGTTGATTGTCAGGCTCCACATCAAGGATTTCAAGATCGACCGCACGAAGAAAAACGACGGTGACTTTGTGCCGATCGGTAAGGGGAGTGTGGACTGGGTGTCGGTACGCAAGGTGATTGATGAGGTCGGTTACAACGGCTGGGTCACGATTGAGAGTGGCGGATACACCGACGCCGAGCACAGCGCGCTGATGGATCGGTTTTTCGCTGGACAGGGTGCCTAGCGGTCTGAATGGCCACTAGCCACGTTTTTTAGTCGGGATTAAGGGTTATCAGAAAAGAGTTGAGTCACAATAGGAGAAAAAATGCAGAATCGTCGTACGTTTATCAAGCGAACAACCGCCTTCGGAGCGGCACTGGCTGCCGCGCCTTCCATCACGCTGGGGCAGGGGCAGCGTGTATTCAAGTTTGCGCTGGTTGGCTGCGGAGGACGCGGGTCCGGTGCGGCTCGTGACATTACCGCCGCTGCCGCGCGGCTGGGCCATAAGGCGGTGATGGTCGGCGCGGCCGACTTTTTCAAAGACAAGGCGGCGGCGGTATGCCGCGCCAACGGATGCGATGAGAAGTTTGCGTTTGGCGGTGCCGACGGATATTTGAAGCTCATGGAGTCGGATGCCGAGATCATCCTGTTGTGCGCGCCGCCGATCTTCCGCGCGCGGCATGCCGAGGCGTGCGTCAAGGCGGGCAAGCACATTTTCGCGGAGAAGCCGGTTGCGACCGATCCGGCGGGCCTGCGTCACTTCTTGCAGGTAGTGGAGGCTGCCAAGGCGGCTAAGCTGTCGATCCTCTCGGGGACGTGCCACCGTCACAATAACCGTGCTTTGCGGATGATCGGGCCGGTGCGTAATGGTGTCATCGGCGAAATTCGCGGTGGCGTGGTCTACCGTTGCCATGGCGCGATGAGCCCTGCCAACTATCTGCGCAAGCGCCGTCCGGAGGACACGAACGCTTCGTATCTGGCCAACAACTGGTACCACTTCCGCGAGATGTCTTCTGATCACCTGACAGAGCAAGCGGTGCATGAGATCGATCTGGCCAACTGGTTCATCGGGCGGCTGCCCAAGCAGGCGATGGGCATCGGGGCGCGCCACCAGCGTTCGACCGGCAATACCTACGACTGCTTCGGGATTGACTACGATTATGGCAACGGGTTGCATGTGCATACGGTGGCGCGTCAGATCAACGGCTGTTTCGATCGTTGCTGCGCGGTGTTGAGCGGCACTGAAGGCCAGATCGACGTGCTGGGCAGCAAAATCTTGCGGCCCAACGGTACGAGCGAGCCGTTCCCGTTCGACGAGAAGGCGATCGAAGGCCGCGACAACAACATGCTGATCATGGAGCATGCGGACTTTTTGGAGGGGCTGCTCAGCGGCAATCTGCTGCATGAGGGCGAACAGATCGCGATGGCGACAGCTTCCGGCATGATCGGCACGCTTGCCGCTTATACCGGTCAGATGGTGCGCATGAGCGATCTGCTCGAGAACAAGGACTCTCCCTTCTACTCCATGAATCATCCGATCACGGCGGCCGATTTCGAAAAAGGCGACGTGCCGATGATGCCGGAGTTCAAGGCTGCTGTGCCGGGCAAACCTGAGGTAACGACGTAAGAAAGCGGCTTTGGTATCGACCGGAGACGGGGAACATGGCAAAATGCACGCTGTGTTGATGGCCGGGTGGCAAGGGTGCCATTGCGGCTGTCCGGAGATTATGCATGAAACGGTTCCTTTCCGGATTGATCGGCGCGTTGCTGATCTGTTCCGCACGCGCCGAGCTTTTCAAAGACGGCGAAACGGTTTGTTTTTTTGGCGATAGCATCACGCACGGCGGACGGTTTCACAGTTACATTTACGACTACTACCTGACGCGTTTTCCTGACCGCACGGTGCGGTTTGTTAATGCCGGAGTTTCCGGTGATTCGGCAGGTGGCGCACAAGGGCGGTTGGCGGATGACGTGGCAGCCAATAAACCGGCTGCGGTGGTTGTCATGTTCGGCATGAACGACGTAGGCCGCGGCAATTATGTGGCGGAGCCCAATGAACAGCAACGGGCTGCCCAGCGACAGGCGCTGGAGAGGTACCGCGCCAACATGGAGCGGCTCACCGCACGTCTGCGTGCCGAGGCGGGGGAGCCGCGTCTGCTGTTTGTCACGCCGTCGCCGTTCGATCAAACCGGGGTCAATGACCGCAACAACAACCAGCCGGGGTGTAACGACGGGTTGGCGCGGTGCGCGGAGATCGTCCGCGAACTGGCGGCGCAAAACAAAGATACGGTCGTCGATTTCCATGCACCGATGACTGCTCTCAACCTTGAGCGGCAGCGGTCGGATCCGTCTTTCACGATCATCGGGCCTGACCGTGTGCATCCCGGTGCGCCGGGGCATCTGATGATGGCCTGGCTGTTTCTCAAGGCGCAGGGTGCACCGGCGCTGGTCGCCCGCGTCGAGATTGATGCGGCGGCGGGCCGGGTGGTGGCGAGTGAAAACGCGACGGTCACCGGACTTGAAAAGCGGGACGGCGGATGGTCCTTTACGGTGCTTGAGCAGGCGTTGCCCTTTCCGGTTGATCCGGCAGCGCGTCCGTTGCTGGCGTGGGTGCCGATCGAGCGTGAACTCAATCAGGAGGTCCTGACGGTGCGGGGGTTGGCACCCGGCCGATACGAACTGCGGATCGATGGCGCCGCGGTCGACCAATTCGATGCCGAGGCGCTTGCCAAGGGCGTGAATCTGGCTTCCAATGACGCGACGCCGCAGGTCCGTCAGGCACGGGCTGTGGCGCAGCTTAACGAGGCGCGCCGCTCAACTGAAACCGTGTTGCGTAACCACGCGGCGGTACGCTGGTTCCTGCGCCACCGCAAAGTGGACCCCGATGATCTGGCGGCTGTCCGGGTATATGCCGAGACAAAGATGGGTAAGACCGGGTACTACGAGTCCAAGGTTCCGGAGTATCTCAAAGCTTGGGAGCGGCGCGGTGAGGTGATTGAAAAGGTGGCTGACCTGGATCGTCAGGCGCGGGCGGCATGTAAGCCGGTGCCGCACCTGTTTGCGGTGATTCCGGTGCAGCCCTGAAAAGGATCGTAATAACGTGCCTTGTATCATGCGACAGATTGTAGCGGTAACGCTTGTAGGCTGGTGCTGTGCGGGAGTGGCGGATGAGTTGACCACGGCGCGCGCGGCCCTGCACGACAAGCTCTATCCGCTTGCGCAGACGCACGCTGAAAAAGCGTTGGCGGCGGGCAAGCCGTCCGCTCAGGCCTTGCCGATTTTGCTGGAGGCTCTGCGGGGTCAGGGCCGCTATGCCGAGATACTGGAGCGCTTGGAGCATGTGGACGCCGCGACGCGCGAGGCGTTGACCGATGGCGCTTTGGCCTATTGGCGGGCCGTGGCGTACCTGCATACCGGCCGGCCGCTTGACGCGGCACGCACGGCGGAAGCGGCGGTGAGTGCGGGGGCGCCTTACGCGGATGCCTTGCGGCGCACGGCAGCGCGTGCGCGTCGTGCGGCCGATGATCTGGAGGGTGCTCTCAAGCTCTTCGCCGAGGTTGATCGCGGCTCGACCAATGTGCAGACGCGCGCGGAGAACGCGTTGGAGTGGGCGGGGGCCTTGGATCAGGCCGGACGCGCGGACGCGGCTCTGGAGGTGCTTAAGATGCAGGCGGAGTTGGGCGCGGCGGCCGGTTATGCTGTCTACGACGGCGCATTGTTGCGCGGCAGGATTCTGATGCGCCAGGGGCGTAGTGCCGAAGCGACGATGATCCTCAACCAACTTGCCATGAATGAGCGAGCAACCGAAACGGCGCGCGTGCAAGCGTTGGTCGAGATGAGCGTGTTCACTTTTGACAGCGGCAAGACCAATGAAGCGGTGGCGTATGCTTGTTCGGCCTATGAACGCGCTAAGGCACCGGAAACGCGGCGCTTGGCGGGCTTCCATTTGGCCGATCTCCTGTGCGGGTCGACTACCACGATCGACGAGGGGGAAAGTCTGGTGAAGACGTTGGTGCGCGAGTTCCCCGATCATCCGGCCTCGATGCGCGCGCATCTCAAACTGGCCGATGCGCTCTTGCAGGCCCAGCGGGCTGAACGGGCAGCCGCCGAATACCGCATTTTTCTGGAGACCTATCCCTCGTCCTCGCATGATGCCGATGTGTTGCAGGGGCGCGGTTGGGCGCTGATGAAACTCGGCCGCTATACCGAGGCTGGCGGTGCGTTTCAGCGTGCCGCGCAGCAGGTCAGCGATCCGGCCGTGAAAGCGGAGTGCCTCTTCAAGCAGGGTGATGCTCTTCTGGCTGAGGAGCGCTACAAGGAGGCCGCGCAGGTCTATGCGGCGTTGGCGCATGATTTTCCACATTCCGCACTGGCCGATCGGGCGCTGTACCAGAGTGCCGACGCATTGCAGCGTGCCAAATTAGACAGCGAGGCACGTGCGCGCTACCGGCTGGTGGCGGACACCTATCCCGATCGTGCGGTCGCACCCAAAGCCCTGCTCAGTCTGGCGGCGATGCAGACGGAGGCGGGCGACACTGATGACGCAGTACGCACCTATAAATCGGTGCTGGATACGTACACGCAGCAGCCGGTGCGTGCGGATGCCTGGATGGGGCGCGGTAAGGCGCATTACCGTTCTTATCGCTTTGAGGCGGCGATGCAGGACTTTGCCGCAGTAGCTGAGAATGCGCCGGAACGGCGTGACGAGGCGCGTTTCATGATGACGCTCTGCTTGTACGGACTCGGACGCGATCAAGAGGCACGGACGGCCGCCGCCTCATTCCTGCTCGATTTTCCCGAATCTCCGCGCTTCTCAGACATGATGCTGTGGCTGGGGAAATTTGATTTCAACCGCGGGCGCTATGCGGAGGCACGGCGTTTCTTTCTCGACTACTCCGACCGTTGGCCGACGAGCCGCTGGGCCGATGCTGCGCTGGTGTGGGCCGCGCGCGCGGCTTTCGCCGCGAATGATTTTACCGGCACCATCGAACTGGTCACGCGTCTGGTGCGCACCCATCCGCAGAGCACGCGTCTGCCGGAGGCACTGCTGGTGCAGGCGGACGCCCTGATGGAACTGGCACGTTACGACGAGGCGGTGCTGTTGCTCGATCAGGTCATCACCCAGTCAGCGGAGAGCGAGTGGGCGCGCCTGGCGCTGCTGCGCAAGGGGGACGCACTTTTTGCCATGGGCGCCGGCAACAGCACACGTTACCGCGAGGCGCTCACAGCCTATCGGCAGATGCTGGCACAGGACAATCTGACACCCTCCCTGATGTTGCAGCTCCAGTTCAAGGCGGGCCGGTGTCTTGAAAAATTGAAACAGATCGACGAGGCGATCAACCAGTATTATACCGAAGTGATTGTCCGGTTTTTAAACGAGCGTACGCGTGGCACTTGGTTTGACGAGCGTAGCACAGGTCTCTTCGTACGCTCCGGTTTCACGGTCGCGGAACTCTATGAACAGAAAGGCCACCCCGATCAGGCGATTCGCGTGTTGCAGCGGGTGGTACAGTCAGGCGTGCCGGGCGCAGATGAAGCACGCCAGCGTATTGAACGGCTGCGCGGTAAAAGGATGGGAGGCGCGTAAGTATGATGGGACAAGGCGGGCCGGTTTTCTTGCTGATCGTTGCTCTTGGCATTGCGTCGGTCATTGTGTTTTTCGAGCGGTTGCTGCACTTGCGGCGGGCGCAGATCGATTACAACGACTTTCTCAAAGGTGTGTGCAACGTTCTTGAGAACGGTCACATTGATGAGGCCATGATGATCTGCGAGGAGACACCCGGTCCGGTGGCGGCTGTGACGCTGACGGCCATTCGTCACAGGCAGAGTTCACACGAAGCACTGCGCGAGGCGGTGGACAATACGGGACGCGCCGAGATGTCGCGCTTGGAACGGCGCTTGGCTTCGCTCGCCGTCATCTGTCAGATCGCGCCGTTGCTGGGATTGCTGGGCACGTTGCTGGGGGTGATCCGCATCGTGCAGACCATGAATGAGCAGGCGCCGGTCGTGCAGAGTACGGACCTGACGGCAGGCCTGATGCAAGCGCTGGTGGCGACGGTTGCCGGTCTGCTGGTGGCCGTGCCTTGCCATGTGATGTACACGATGCTGATGGTGCGCATCGAACGCATTGTGCTGGACATGGAAGCGTGCGCCTCCGAAATCGTGGCCTACATTATGAAACTGGAGCACCCGACATCGTGAGGATTGCGCCATGCTGATGTCCGAACGCAAAGAGAGTTGGAGCCGACAGATTCGCAGGCACCGCAGTGTCTATCGTTTTGGCGGTGTTTGGGCACGGACGCTGTTGGGGGCCGTGCCGTGGGTGAATGCGGTGGTCTTGGTGGTGTTGCTGCTGGCGGTGCATGGCCAATTGGTGGTCACTCCAGGCGTGGCGTTCGACCTGCCGCGCGCGCCGTTGCGAGAGGGGGCGCGACGTTCGCTGACCGCGCTTATGATCGTGGTGCCGCGCGACACGTCCGGCAACGAAGAGACGCTCATTTTTTTCGATGACGATCGTTATGTGTCGCAGGATGAGGATCAGATGGCGATGCTCGCCGAACGGCTCAGGAACCGTATGGCATTGGGGCGCAGCCGTGAGTTGCTGTTGCTTGCGGATAAGCGCGTGCCGCACGGTGACGTGATGCGCTTCGTGAATGTGGCGCGCGAGGCGGGCATGCGGCAGGTCAATGTGGCGGAAAAACCGGAGTAAGCCGGTTGCGGTGAGCAGAGAAGGCGTGAAGCGGAAAAACCAAGACAGAAAGCGTTTCAAGGCGCGCGCGGCGCGTCGCCCGGTGCGTTTCTGGTGGCAGGCATTCGCGCTGCTTGGCTTGAGTACGATGCTGTGGTGGCAGTTGCCAGTCGACGCCGTGCTGTTCGAGCCGCGTAGGCTTGCACCGCCCCCCGAACCGCGCGCCGCGTATGTCATACTGGCACCGGAAGAGGCCGCGCAGGCACTGGCCAATATGCGTGCCTCGTCGACACCGCCGGGCGGTGTTGCCGCCGATATCGAACTGGGCGTGTTCGACGTGATTGAGGAGCAGCGTCCGCCAGTCTTTCTTGAACAGGGGGCGCGTTATCCCGGTGTCTGGGAACCCGCCGCAGTCGAACCGTTGGCACAGACGCTACCAGCAATCGATGCGGCTACGTTTCCCGAAGACCCCTTCGTGCGTCCTCTACCAGAGGCACGTACCGGCGTGGTGGCGGTCGTAAGCGGGAGTTTGCGAGACGCCGGTTTCACGTTCACGCCGCCAACCGATCCATTGCCCGTGCGTAGTGGAGAGAGCCGCTTCTTTGTTGAAACCGATGCTGCGGGTGCGGTGGTGCATGTGCTGTTGCTGACGCCTGCCAGCGAAGCGACGGCGATGCTGGAACGAGCCTTGCAACGTAGCGCGGCGCGCGGTGAGGCACGCGGACAGGTGATCCTTGCGTGGAGGTTTGCCCCATGAAGCGCGGACGTCATCGTCCGCAACAACGTGTCGTGCAAACGGCTGATGCGCAAACGTGCCCGGTTTTCAGGTTTCATTTTTTGACACGATTGACATGACTGACCTGATTGACATGATTTGGAGGGCGAGTGTCCCCACGAGCCGCCTTCCGCTGTGCGGAAGGATAGTTTCATGGGCCATTGCGGAGCGCCGGGAGGGGCAAGCGTCTGCTTGCCCGCGGACGAGCAGACGCTCGTCCCTCCCGCCCAGCGGCGGTTACGCCGCTGAACCGTGGAAAACCTCTGCGCCTCTGCGTCTCTGCGTTAAAAAACTTTCAACTTTCAACGCTCAACTCCCAACGCTCAATTTCCTGCGGGCAAGGACGCTCGCGCTCCCGACCGCGTACACACAAAACACGCACTCGACTCGCATGACTCCTGTCACTAACCGATTGCGCCGGTTCCTTCTGCCGCTTCTTTTTGCCGCCGCCTGTGTGTGTGCGTTGTGGGTCACGTTCTGGATGCCGTCGCGCACCGCGACGCCCGTTTCGGAGGCGTGCTGTTGCTGTTGTGATTCAAAACGTGATAGGGGCGAGAGCACCAGTATTGCTGTTCGGTGGCGCGTGCCGTTTGCTGCCCGACCAGCACCGCCTTGCGCGGCGGGGGAGGGCTGGATCGTGGCGGATGAGGCGGGCGGCGTGACGGCGCTGGGGCGCGATGGTGCGGTACGCTGGCGCACGGCTTTTTCCAATCAGGTGTTTGAAGCGGCTGCCGCGGTGTCGGACGGGATCGTTGTCGTCGCGTCGCGAAAGGGAGATGTGATCGCGTTGCGACTCGAAGACGGTCACACAGTTTGGACGCGCACAACCGAAGGGTTTTTTCTGCGCGCGCCGCGTGTTGGCGTTGTCAATGAAGAACCCGCTGTCTGGCTGGTGTCGCAGGCTGACGGACAACTCTTCTGTCTGCGGGTGCGCGATGGCACGGTGATCTGGAGCGGTGAGCCGACCAACCGCTGCGATGGCGAACCGGTGATGTGGCAGGGGCGGATCGCGTATGGTAACTGTGACGGTGCGGTATACCTGTTTGATGCGGCCACGGGGGCGGCGCGTGGTAAGATCGAGGTCGGGGCGGATGATCAGATGGCGGGCGGCCTGCTGGCGTTGCCGGACGGACGGTTGGTCGGTGGCACGCGCCAAGGACATTTGGTGGCGGTTGATCCGGTCGCGCTGAAACTGGTGGCGCGGACGGTTGTCGCGCAGAGCGAGGCGTTTGCTACGCCGGTGATGACCTCCGACGGTGAGATCGCCACCGGCACGCCGGAGGGCGAGGTTGTTTTTTGTCGGTTGGACGGCGATGCATTGCAGGTCACGGGACGTGTGACGCTCGGTACATCTGAGGCGGGCGAACTGGTGTCCACGGATGACGGCATCTTCGCGTTATGCGGGGGCGAGTTGTGTGTGGTGGCACCGGAGCAACGGACCGTGAAGTGTATCGCCCTCGGTGATGATGCCTACGGTTTGACGATAGGTGCGCGTGGTGCGATTGTGTGCGTGGCCGATCAGTCGCTCGTGTGCGTGGAAGGAGGCGGACGATGAGCGGTGGCGCGGATGTGCGGGTGACGGAGGTTGTGCGAACATTCACGATGCCTGGCGGCGTGCCGGTGGAGGTGTTGCGGGGACTTTCGTTGCAGGTCGCCGCAGGAGAGAGTTTGGCCGTAACTGGCCCTTCGGGATCGGGCAAGACGACGCTGTTGCAGCTTATCGGTGCGCTGGATCGGCCTGACAGCGGTGAAATCCGCGTCAACGGTCGGGACTTGGCAGGCTTGGATGAGCGTGCGCAATGCACGTTTCGCAACCGCGAGGTGGGCTTTGTGTTTCAGTCGCATCATCTGCTGCCGCAGTTGACGGCGCTGGAGAATGTGTTGGTGCCTGCTTGGGGCGCAGACAAAACAGAGGAGCGGGTCGCACATGCCCGTTCGCTGTTGGAGCGGGTGGGCTTGGCTGACCGATGCAGCCACTTCCCAGGCCAGCTTTCGGGCGGCGAGCGTCAGCGCGTTGCGGTGGCGCGTGCGCTGGTGATGCGTCCTTGTCTGATTTTGGCGGATGAACCGACCGGTGCGCTGGACCGACGTAATGCCGCGGAGTTGATGGGTGTGTTGTTGGAGTTGAATCGCGAAGAGCGTGCGACGCTGATCGTGGTGACGCATGATGAAACATGCGCGCAACGTCTGGAACGGTGCGTGTCGATCCGCGACGGCCGTATCATGGATTGAGGCTCTTGCAAACCCCCTGATTGCAGTTGTGGCACGGGCATCTTGCCCGTGTTTCATGGGCGGGACGCCCATGCCACGAGGGGTTTTGCAAAAGCCTCGGATTGAAAGAAGAAAGGGTAAGACGATGAACGACGCTGAAGTATTGAAGGTGCTGGAAGAGATCGGGGCTTTGCTGAGCGGGCATTTTGAACTGCGTTCCGGGTTGCACAGCAACCGCTTTTTTCAATGCGCGAATGTGTTGCGTTACCCGCGCATTGCGGGGCGGTTGTGCGAAGAGCTGGTAGCTCGGGTCAAGGCAAATCTGGATCTGAGCACGTTCGACGGCGTGATCTCGCCCGCGCTGGGCGGCATCTTGGTGGGGCACGAGATCGCGCGTGCGCTTGATACGCAGAGCGTGTTTGCCGAGAAGCAGGATGGGAATTTAGTGATGCGGCGCTTCTCGCTGCGTCCGGGCCAGCGCTATGTGGTGGCGGAAGATGTCATCACACGCGGCGGGCGCGTGCAGGAGACGATCGATATCGTCAAGGCTGCAGGGGCTGATGTGGCAGCCGTGTTGGTGCTGGTCGATCGCAGTGCCGGGCAGGCGCGTTTCGATTACCCGACCTTCTCGCTGGTGCAGATGGCGCCCGAGGTATGGGAGCCTGCGGCGTGTCCTATGTGCGCGCGCAACGAACCGTTTGTACACCCCGGTTCATAAGGAGTTACCAACCGGAAAAACCGGTGGCTTCCTGCAGGCGGTAGAGCCAGGTCCGGTAGTGGGTGTTGTCGCGGAAAGCGTCGTAATCGAGCGAGAACACACGGTTGTCGGCGTTGGTCCAGAGGCGGTCCGCGAAGTCGGCGGTATCTTTGATGGCAGGTGTGTCGAGGGTGCCTGTGAGTCGTGCGTTGGTCTCGAGGTTAAAGTCGCGCAAGTTGCGCCGTGTGAAGTTTGCGGAGCCGAGTAGCACGTCTCCCATGCCCGTGGCGTAACGTGCCAGCAAAAGTTTGGCATGCATCTGTTCACCGTGCGTGGCTGCCCAGCGCACGGGAACGCCGACAGCGACCAGTTCGCGTGCTACCTGGCGGTTCGGCATGCCGTTCTTGGTGCGCCCAAAGGCATCTTTGTTTGGATCAAGCAGGACGCGCAGCGAAACTCCACGCCGTGCCGCGCGTTTTAGGGCACGGACAACCGGCCGGTCAGCCAGATAAAACATCACAAGGTCCAAAGTGTCGCCGGGCTGTGCGGCGTCGATCATGGCTACGGCCGCATCGGCGATTTTTTCTTCCGTCAGGATTTGGATACGTGTACGGAATATGTCGGCCGGGGGCTCCTGTTGGTCGTTGTTACTGCTGCTGACGGTGGACGATAGCGGTTGCAGCGTGCGGTCAGTGAAAGCCAGCACGGCGTCCTCGGTCCGTAGCAGATCGTACGCGGCCGGGCCGCTGAAGGCGAGCGCGACATTCGTGTGCGCGCTGCTGCCGTCATGCGGGTTGGCAGAGGTGATCAGTGCGCGTAACTCGGTGCCGTCATCGGCGATGGCCACTTTACGGTGGTTGGCTTTCAGGTTCAAAATCGCAAGCCAACTCCGGACGGTAACAGGTTCACAACCGAACGGGTTGGGGTCCATCCCCCACGAGGGCTGTTGCCCCAGGGATGGAACAGCAGGCGCCAAAAGACGGACCAAGCGGTGTTGCTGTCACGTAGCCGCGAAAGACGCGTCATAACAACCTCAACGCCGGCCGCCTTGAGGCTCTCCAGGTGCGCGGCCTTCATGCCGCCGTAGACCGTGTTTACTGGATCAGTGATGAGCACGGCGCGCAACTCGGGCACCGCGCGCTTGCGGGCGATCAGTGTTTGGGTCAGCTCGTCGCTCAGCGGACGATACGGGTTGGGTTCCATGCACAGAAAGGCGTTGAACAGGAACATGTCGATCACCACAATCCGTTCAGCGCGGTTGATCATTGCAAACACTTCGTCAAAGATCTCTTGTTCGCTTTTTCGTGCGCCGTTTTCGTCGAGTCCAGTCACGTCACAGAGGAAACGCGCATCGGTACAAGGCAGTTGCGCGCCCTGATAGCTCACGCCGTCGGGCAGCGGCTTTATCGCGTGCCAGCCACAACACCCCGCCCCGTGGAAGAGTAGAAGGAGCATTGTAAAAGTCCGAATACATCCACAAGCTATCCTTCCACACAGCGGGTGGCGGCTCGTGGGGACACTCGCCCTCCATTGCCGCGCCCCAGCGGCTCGTGGGGACTCTCGCCAAAAAACATTCAACATTCAACTCTCAACTTTCAACGCTCAAGTAAAAATCCTAACTCCTACCCCCTAAATCCTAAATGCCGACGCCGCGCACGGCGCAGAAGACGATTCAGTGGGTGCCATCTTGCGGCGGCTGCCGGGGTGTGTCGGGTGGTTCGAAATCGAACATCAGCGGCAGGTGGTCGGAGAGCCGCACGCGGGGGATTTTGAAGCGGATCGGGGTGATGGAGGGGTCGTGGCAGATAAAATCCAACTCGCGACACGGCGCCCAACTCGGGAAGGTGGGGGCGTGGCGCGTGTTGGCGCTCTTGAGACCGGTTGCGCGTAGGAACATGCGCATCTCCCAAACGCCGGTGAGGGTATTGAAGTCGCCCGCCACCAGACGCGGCTTGTCGCAACCTTGGACCAGGTCGTAGAGGTCGCCGAGTTGGCGTTGCCGGGCACGCATTCCGAGGGCGAGGTGCACGAGGAAAAATGTGACTTGCTCTAACTCCACCTCAATCGCCAGACTCTTAAAGCCGGTGTCGAAGTCGTGGAAGGCAGAACGCAAGATCGGTTCGCGTGAGAGGACGGCATTGGCTTGTTTGTTAAGAACCGGTACACGGCGACCGAGGCCGTTGTCCGGATATTTCACGCGGTGGCAATGGTAGTAATCGAGATCGTTGGCCAGTTCTTCGGCTTGGTTTTTGTGCTCTGTACGGAATGAACCGGCGTCTACTTCCACAAGCCCGATGATGTCAGGATCCATGTGGCGCAGGAAGCGCGTGATGTTGGGGAAGTGCCGCGTGCTGCGCGTGAGGGTTTCCAGCCAAGCGAAGCGGCGCAGCCGTCCGGTTCCGTATTGAATGTTGTGAAGCAACAGACGCATGTCGTCCTATTCCGGTTTTTCAAAAAGGGAGGCCGGCAACAGACAGGTGGCGACTGCGTGCCCTTCATAGAGTGTGGTGTAAATGGGGTTTTTGCGTCCCTTCAATTGTTTGAAGGGCTCCAGCCACTGACCAAGCAGTTCGATCTGAAGCCAGCCGGTCACCGCGTCGATGGCCGTGATACGCAGGTCTTGCGGACTGTAACGGATGCCGGTGCCCAGCGCTTTGGAGATGGCCTCCTTGGCACACCAGAAGCGCAGGATTGTGACCGGGGCTTCACCCGTGTGGGCGGCCAGTTCCAATTCCTCGTGCGTGAAGACGCCGCGGGTAAAATCTTCGCTGAGGACACGGCCGAGGATTTCGATGTCGATACCGATGCGGGCATTGGCGGCGACTGCGGCAATGATCAGCTTTGAGGTGTGGGTGATCGAGAGGTCGATCTTGGTAGAGGTGTGTTCGCTCCAAGGCCCCAGCGGGTGGGGCTTGCCCGAGTCGTCGGGCCAGATTGGGATGTCGGCGTTGGTCCAGCGTGCTTGATGGTGTTTGATCAGGAAACGTCGCGTGGCTTCTTTGGCGGCGGCGCGTCCGAAGAGCCACTCGACACGCCGATTGGTGGCGCCTTGCATTTCGAGCCACTCTTCGCGTTCGACCGGCGAGAGCACCACATGGGCGAGTGTCTTGAGCCAGAGTTCCTGATTGTGCTCGAAGATATTGAACGGTACGTCGGTGGCGACTGAGGCGGCGACGGGCGTGGTGGGGTTACCCAGCAGTTCCACAGGTAGTTCACGGGTCAGGTATTGCTCTGAGGGGCGCAGGATGAACTGGTGGTACTCCGGAGGGACACGTTCGCACAGTTCCTCCCAGCCGCGGAAGTGGATAAGCAAGTTGCCGTTGCCGTCGGAGATTTGGATGTCGGCCACATGCGAACGCGGCGTGACCGAGATCAAACGGAGGTAGCCGCGCAAGCGAGCACCCTCAGCGAAGGTGTTGGCGTGGAAAATGATACGGCGCGCACGGAAGGGTATGGAAATGGCACCGGCAAATTTCTCGTGTGCTCGCCACAGCGAGAAGGTCGAGACGATACCATCCAGTAGCATGGGCCAGATGGAGAAGAGCGGAATCTTGGTGTGTCTGACGGCATTGGAGCGACCAGGCACTTCAACTTCAAAGTCGATGCCTTCTTCGCTCCAGATATCCACATGGCGCACAATGCGCAGACTTTCACCATGGAAGAGGCGATCGGGATAGATGTCGTGGCCGGACCAGTTGACCGAGCGCGGGTGCGAGAGTGGTGGCGGTTGGATCGAGGGGGGGGCGGGACTGGTGGCGGTCAGCAGGATGATTGCCTCGACAATCGGCCAGGTGAAGGCGCTGTTGGGCGTGTCATCACGGAGTTGAACGCGTACGGCCGTGTAGCTTGAGTCGGGCCAAGAGATGCGTTCGGCACGCAGGATGACATGCAACGAACCGCGTTCAAAACCGACCCAACGCTGCGCGCGCAGGTTGTGGACTTGCGCGACACGGCGACGCGGCACCAGTTTGCGAGCGGCCTCGCACATCATTTCAAGGCTGGAGATTAAGGAGAGTAGGGTCAGCCCCTTGAGACCGGGATTGGCGTAGGAGAGTTGCGAGGTACCGAGCGCATAGTCACGCAGGAAGGGATAGTCCTCCAGGGTCAGTGTTTTGGCGATTGTCATTGTGACGCCGGCCTGCTCTTCGAGGATCGAAGCGTTAGTCAGCATGGGGAAGTCGGCTCCGAAATCAAAACCACGTCTTTCGGTGATCGCTGGCGCGACCTTGCGCGCCTGTTCGGGGGTGGTACGCGAAGAGATCAGGAATTCACCTGGCGGGGCGAAGGGGGTGAGTGTTGGCAGCCGGGCGGAGAGGCGCAATTCATTTTCCGTGCGCGTGACGACCGAGAGCGGACGGTTGAAGTCGAGCATGCGGCTGCGGCGATGGCGGTGGAGCATTGAGAGGTCGATCGGCACGCCCTGCGCGGCCAGCAGACCGAGGGCATGGTGGAGCTGGGTCAGCCCCGAGCGGTGAATGCGGTCGACGGCCACAGCTTGATGCGGTTGTCCCTTGAGGGTTTCATCAATGGCGGTGGTCATGTTGCCACGTGCACCAAGTTCGATGAAGACACGGAAGCCATCGGCATACATCTGGCGGATTGTATCCTCAAAGAGAATTGGCGCGGTCCATTGGTCGACGGTGAGATTTTGGATAGTGCGTGGCTTCGCCGGCAGACGCTCGGCGGTTGCGCAGGAGTAGACCGGGATGTTGGGTGCATGGCGTACCCAATGCGCAAGGAACTGCTTGATGGGTGGCAGCACCTTGCTGCACCAAGGCGTATTGAAAGGCCGGTCGATGGGCACGGTCACGGTCCGCACGCCGACCTTTTGAAGTGTGGCGGTGACCTCTTTCTGGATCTGGGGCGAGATCGCGATGGTCTGCTGGCGCGGACTGTGAAAACAGAACAGCGCGATCCGGCCGGGATGGGCCTTCATTAACGCGTCGAGCGTCTCGCGCGGCGCGTCGATCAACGAAAGCATGACGCAGGCCGGCAAGTCTTCGCGCTCTACCAGACGACTCAGCATTTGATAGCCCTCGCGCATGAACATGATGCGTTTGTTGCGTGAGAGTTCGCCGTAGACGCCGGCGACTTCGAGCGCGGCGAAGTCGCCGCCGCTAAATCCGGCTAGGCCGTCAGGAATCACGCCCATGCGGTCGAACAGGCGGAAGAGCGCAGTGTTGGCGGCGTGGACGGCGATGAATGATTCGGAGAAGGCCTGTGCCGAGAAGGTGTCGATGTTGTTGCGATAACAGGCGGCGGGAGGGAAGATGTAATCAGGCGGAGAGAAGGTTCGATTGTCATCCGTCTGAAGCGCCTCCTCCAACTCATCAAAGGCGCTTCGGCAGTCCTCGAAAGCCAGGCAGAGATCGCGCAGCATATCGGGATAAAACGAGACGGCACCGGGAAACAGGAAAGCGACGCGCCCGCGCGGACAGAGGTGGTCACGGAAGAAGTAGGTGCCGCTTCTGTCGCGGATTCGTCCGGCATTTTCGGACAGCTTCTTGTGAGCCAGCACCAAGCGGTCACGAAGATCAGTGACCGAGGCAGCGACGACCGCCAGCACGGCAGGCATGCGGCGCGCGGAACAGGCGCAGGTGTAGGCGACGTCCTGTAGCGAGACCTCCGGCGCATGTTCAAGGAAGTGAATGATTCGTTTGACCTCCTCGGTCAGCCGGGTGTCGTCAGGCGCACCGATGAGGCACAGCTCGCAATCGAATGGATCATAGAGGTGGATGCGGCCGGTCATGTCTCCTCCGGGTACTCTTCGAGAATGGCGGCAGCGCAGGTGCCGGAAAAATCAATTGCAGCGACGCAGGCACGACACGGATTCTTTTTGTTGCCTCGTAGCCACGGACGCGCGTCGGAAAGCAGGTAGATCGGCGATTTGGCCGAGAGGATGCGGGGGTTCGGTTTGTCGACGGAGACGTGCGGCGGCAGTACGCGATGTGAAAGCGCGAGCGCGGCTTTCAGGATGCCGGCGGCACCGGCCGCCCAAAGTGTATGCCCGATGTTTCCTTTGACCGATCCGACGCCGACCAACGGCTGTCCCGCACGACGTTCACCGAAAATCTCCTGCATCACTTGGACTTCAGTCTGATCAGAATGCGGGATACCGGAGCCGTGCGCCTCAAGCAACTGAACGGTGTCGGGGGTGACATCGGCGGTGTGCATGGCGCGGCTGATGGCGCGGGTCAGGCGTTCCGGCGTCGGCACACGTTGGTGCTGGTCGATCGAGGCTGCGGCGATGCCGGTACTGCGGATGATGGCGTAGATGCGGTCGCCGGTACGCAAGGCATCCTTGAGACGTTTAAGCACAAACACGGCGCCCCCCTCGCCGGGTAGCGTGCCATCCGTCTCGCGGCTAAAGGCCTGAAGGTTTTTTTTGCGCGAGAAGGGCAGGGTGCCGGAGAGACCCAGCAGTACCGGCCGGTTGAGCGGCGGCTGCACGGCACCGGCTAGGGCGATGTCAGCGCGACGCGTGAGCAAGTCGTCCATCGCGCCTTGCAGGGCTTGATGGCCGGAGACGGTGCCGGCGTCCACCACGAAGGCCGGCCCGGCGAGACCCAGCAGGTGCGCGGTCCAGGATGCGATGACACTGCCCAGCGCCGACAGGAACGCGTACGGATTGGGGGTCGGCAGGGCAGCAGCAAGCTGACGGCGGATTTCTCCGAGTTGCTCAGGTCCGGCGACCGGGAAAAATTTCGCTAGGATGTCCAGCGTCTGATCGAGGAAGAAGGTGTGCTGCAACCAGTTGACCGAAGCGGTATTGAAGGGCGGCGCATACCCTAGACGGAAGGAGATACGGTCTGTGGGCAGGCTACTGATGGTGCTGCCGCTGTCGCGTAACGCATCGATTGCAAGTTGGACTGTGAAGAAGACATCTTGATTCTCACCAGCGTTGATCGTGCGCGGAAAGTACTGGTCGGCCGGTGTACAGGCATAAAGGTCGCCGAGCTGTGCGGCGGCCGCAGGGTAGGGGCGGTCGAAGAGCGTCGGGTCCCCGGCAGGGGGCTCGTCCAGAGGCGTGAACAACGCACGCCGCTGCATGACGTTCCGCCAGAAAGCGGCCAGATTCGGCGTTTCAGCGAAGCGGCATGACAGGCCGGTGATCACGATGTCTTCACGAGGTGAACGCATGGGGTACTCTTCAGGAAGGGGCGGAGGCGTAACAGTGTTCCGGTGCCGGGAAGGAACCCGCCTCGACCTCGGCAGCATACGCGGCAAAGGCGTCGCGCATTGTCGTGGCAAGCGAGGCGTATGGTTTGACAAATTTCGGTGCACGTTCGGTCAGGCCGAGCATGTCGTGCATCACCAGCATCTGCCCGTCGCACTCCGGCCCCGCGCCTACACTGATGACCGGCACCGGAACTGCTGCGGTGACAGCGGCACCGATATCGGACGGTGTGCACTCCAGCACGATGGCAAATGCGCCAGCTTCGGCTAACGCCTGAGCGTCTTCAATCAGGCGGTCGCGCGCCTCGTGTGTCTTGCCCTGAACTTTGTAACCGCCCAGCACATTGATGGACTGAGGTGTAAGGCCGATGTGGCCCAGAACCGGTATACCGTTTTCCGTGAGCGTCCGCACCAACTCGGCGCGGATCGCGCCGCCCTCGATTTTTACGGCGTCAGCGCCGGCCTCTTGGATGAAGCGGCCGGCGTTACGAAACGCCTCTTCGAGGTTGATCTGGTAGGAGAGAAAAGGCATGTCTGCGACAACCATCGCGGAGGTCACGCCGCGCGTAACCGCCGCAGTGTGGTGGAGCATGTCCGCCATGGTGACCGGTAACGTCGAGTCATAACCCAAGACCGTCATGCCGAGCGAATCGCCGACCAGCAATAGCGCGATGCCCGCCGCATCGGCCAGCCGTGCGCTGCCGGTGTCATAGGCCGTCAGGCAGGCGAGCTTGTGCACGCCCTTCGCGGCCTTGATTGAGGCTGCATTCCACTTTTTCATACCGGCATTTTAGCATAATTCAGCGCTCCGGCAAACTAGAACAAATACGAGGGCGTTTTCTATCGCCATCTGCGGTCGTTGATGCATGGGATGCCCATCCCGTCATTCGGGCTGTGCGAAGAGCAACCCCTGCAGATGGTAGAGGATCATGCGCGGGGTGGTGTCAGGGCGTCTGATCAAGGACTGTAGTGCCTCGCTGCAGATTGTGCGCGCTTGGTTGGGCCGTCCGGCCATGATCTGGCAGCGTGAAGCCAGCAGCGGGTTGATGCGCGGAGCACGCACGTCGTATTCTTGCAGGCGAGCCATCTCTTCAAGCATGCCAGCGGCATAGCCCCACGCTTGGTTCGCGATACAGAACTCGGCGCGCAGAGCCAAGTAGGAGGGGGCTGTGGCATCAGCATCGAAACTGTGTGCCAGATCATCCGGGTCAAAGGGCGCTTGTTCGCCGTATCCTTTTTCCGAGACAGCAAGCATGGCGTCGGGCTCGGAACGTGCGGGGGGAACCTGATACGCTTCCGGGGGGATCGTGCGGCTGCTTGTGGCGATGCGGGCCGTCAGACCGCCATAGGTGCGGGCCTGTTTGAAATCGAGTAACCACATGTGGGTGTCGCTGCGCATCTGCAGGTAGCGGCCCTGCTCCAAGAAAGCAATGTGACGAATGGTGTCGCTGATGCCGACCTTGTCCAGCGGGATGCTGACGGATGGGCGGTCAGAGGTTTCCGCCGGACTGATCGTCAGGGCGTTGGCCGTATCGACGGCGAGCACCCAGCGGCCGTCCGGGGTCATGGCGCTGCGGGTTTCGGCAGTGGAGGGCTTGGCGAAAAGCGCGTCGGCGTTAAAGCTGCGCTTGACGGTCCCCGCATAGACGTCGATGGCGACACTCCACTCGCGGCGGACCGGCGGCGTGCCGTCGAACTCGGTCTGGAGAAAAACCGTGAGACCGGAGCCGTCCCCCGTCGCCAGCGCGCCGGTCACCACCGTGTTGGTCGTGTGCGGCCAAGCATCGAATGTTTGCAGGAGCGTGCCCGTTAACGTGTCCGACACGGTCACACGGCCGTTGAATGCACGAAACAGCAGCAGTCCATTCCCTGACAAAACGGTGCCGATATGATACGGCCCGACATCGTGTAAGCCGGGCAATAGCGTTGGCGCATAACCGTTCAGCTTTCCGGTTTGGGGGTCGGCTGCGAAATAAACGCCATGGCGGATACCTACGGGTTGCCCCGCAATGTTCGGGAACGCTGGCGGGGGTGCTGGAATCTCGAAGGTCTTGGCGCGCAATCTGTCGATACTCACGATCGTGCCGCTAGGATCGATTTCCAGTGCGAAAAAGGCTGCGTTTTTCACATAGCGCAGAATGAGGTTACGTCCGAAGACGTGTGGGGTCTCATGGGTTTCGGGCCATGGCAATGTCTTGGTCCACACCCACTCCTCACGGATGAGGTCAAAGAGGCCGACATCACGCTGGTCAAGGTGGTCAATTTGTACTGAGACCGCCAGAGCGAAAAGCCCGTCTTGTGAAAGGTGCCAGTTCCACCGTTTTTCTGGAGTGGGGGGCGCCACACTGAAGAGCGTTTCGGGTTCCTGCGCGCGCGTCGCCCAGAGCTTGATGTCCACGTCATCCGTTGCCAAGCCAGTCCCGCGGAATTCGCGTCGCAAACTGGCGAGTTGCGTTGCCTGGGTGACACTGCCGTCATGGAGTTGGTTGGTGAGTTGAGCGCAGGAGTCCGCGTCCGGCGCAACCGGACGGGGTGAGAGGCGGTGCGAGACCATGACGAAAAGCAGGCCGATCAACACCGGGATCAGGAAAACCGCGCTGGCGAGTAAAATGGTGTTGATCAATGTTCGCTTCGCTACGGGCGTTGAAACAACGGGAGTATCGGGGTCATGTTTGTTTTGCATGGCTCATTGTACCTTATCGGGAGCATAAAACTCAAGCAGGGTATCAACTTGAAGCGGCGCTGAGTTAGTGCCCGGTTGTTGGGTTATGGAGATGGCCGATGCCACTACTGTGTTTGACAACGCGGTGTTGGGTTCGGTCAGCAAAGGCGCGGCGACTGGCGGCGTGATGGCGGCCAGTTGTCGCGTAGTCCGGGCTTCAGCCTCGGCTGCCGCGCGGGCGGCCTGTGCCGCAAGATGCTTGCGCCAGCGTTCATTGTTTTCGGCGTCACGCGCACGTTTTTCCGCTACTGCACGATCCAGCGCCTTGACGCTGCGTGCATAGGCCAGAACGCCCTCGACCACCGCCGCGCAACTTTGTTCCTGCCAATCGGTACGCAACATGCGGCGGGCCTCGCCGGTGTTGGAGAGGAAGCCAAACTCCAGCAGAACAGCCGGACAACTGGTCTCACGCAGCACGAAAAAGGACTGCCGTTTGAGGCCGCGGTCAATCGTCTCCGGCGTGGCCGCCAGATGCCGGTGGATCGAGAATCCCAATAGGGTGTTATGAAAATCGTTGCGGTTGCCGATCTGCCAGCCGCGAACACGCGAGCCTTCGGCTGTGCCGGGATAACCGCTCGGCGGCAATACGTAAGTCTCCACACCGGACGCATTGTGATTTCGGGCATGATTGGCGTGGATGCTGATAAAAAGGTCCGCCTTTTTGGTGCGTGCGAGCCGGGAGCGGGCTTCAAGCGAGAGGGTGACATCGCGCGTCCGCGTGTAATCGACGTGCAGACCCTCTTTTTTCAACTGCGCGCCGATCCGTTTGGCGAGGGCCAGCGTCAGGTCTTTTTCTTTCACCAACGGATCGGGACACCGCGCCCCTTCATCGTCGCCGCCGTGACCGGGATCGAGCAGGACTCGCAACGGCTCATGCGCGTTGTCTGGAGGCCGTGGCAGAACCGACAATTTCAGGAAGTCGAGATCTATAGCGGCCAACCCCCAACTTCCATCGGTGATGGAGCCCTCGGCGGGCGCACTGAGCCAGATCACTGTGCCGTTCACTTCGGCTTTGCGGCGTCCCGGATAAAACCGGAGCACATCTTGGCTATTGGAAAAGCAGATCGTCTCACCGTCCCACAGGTGATTGGTGATTCCCAGCGAGCGTTGGACCTGCTTCAGCGAACGCCACTGGATCGTCTGATTGGCGGCGTCGCCACGCACGGTCGTGCAAGCGAGGATGAGTAACAGCAAAAGGCCGGTAAAACGCAAATCAATCGTCATTGTCTCCTTTTTCCACCTACCGGATATCGGCATGATAGGCTTGTATAGATTTCACGCCGCCGGCACCATCGCGCGCGACACGGATACCTTGGGCGCTGGCTACGGCAGCGGCGACGGTCGTCAAATACGGCACCTTGTACTTCAGCGCTGCCTTACGGATCGATGCATCGTCAGCGCGCGCGTCACGGCGGCCTGAGGGCGTGTTGATCACGAGGCAGACCTGACGGTTGACGATGGCGTCAAGCACGTTGGGGCGTCCCTCATTGATCTTGTGGATCATTTCGCCCGCGATGCCGTGTTCTGCCAGCCAACGGATAGTGCCCTCGGTGCCGATCAAATTGAATCCCAGTTTTATGAACTCCTTAGCCGCTTTGGCGGCGGCAGGGTCTTTTTCCGAAAGGCTGATGAGCACCGTGCCTTCCTCGGTCGGCAGTTTGGCATTAGCGGCCTCTTGTGATTTGTAGTAAGCCAGCCCGAAGGTCGAGGCCAGACCAAGAACCTCGCCGGTCGAGCGCATTTCAGGCCCCAGCACCGGATCGACCTCCGGGAACTTGTCGAACGGGAAGACCGCTTCTTTGGCGCCGTAATGCGGGATGACTTTGGGCTTCAACCCCAGATCGCTTATTTTCGCGCCGAGCATCAGGCGCGTGGCAATACTGGCCATTTGGGTATTGCAGACTTTTGAGACCAGCGGGACCGTGCGTGATGCGCGCGGGTTGGCTTCGAGCACATAGACCGTGTCGTTCGCGATCGCGTACTGCATGTTCATGAGCCCGACCACATGCAGCTCCTGCGCGATGAGGCGTGTGTAATCCTCGATGGTTTTCAGATGCTTCTCCGGGATGGACACCGGCGGGATGACGCAGGCAGAGTCGCCGGAGTGGACGCCGGCCAGCTCGACGTGCTCCATCACAGCCGGAATGTAGACGTTCTCACCGTCAGACAAGGCGTCCGCCTCGCACTCGAGCGCTTCTTGCAGGAATCGGTCGAGCAGCAGCGGGCGGTCGGGCGTTACATCCACGGCCTTGTCAACATACTCGCGCAGCATCGGCTCGTCGTAGATGACCTCCATGCCGCGTCCGCCCAGCACGAAAGACGGGCGGATCATGAGCGGATAGCCGATCCGGTCGGCAACAGCGACAGCCTCATCAAAAGTAGCGGCCATGCCAGATTCGGGCATGGGTATTTCCAGCCTTTCCATCATGTGGCGGAAGAGGTCGCGGTCTTCGGCGATGTCGATCGAGTCAATGGATGTGCCGAGAATCTTTACGCCGGCTTCGGAAAGCTCGCGGGCGATGTTGAGCGGCGTCTGTCCGCCGAACTGCACGATGACGCCTTCGGGCTTCTCCGCCTCGTAAATCTGCAAGACGTCTTCGAGTGTGACCGGCTCGAAATAGAGCTTGTCGGAGGTATCGTAGTCGGTTGAGACCGTCTCGGGGTTGCAGTTGACCATGATCGTCTCGTAGCCGGCGTCGCACATCGCGAAGGCGGCGTGGACACAGCAGTAGTCGAACTCAATGCCTTGGCCGATGCGGTTGGGGCCGCCGCCTAGAATCATGACCTTCTTGGCGTTGTCGCTTACGGCACATTCGTTGGTTTCGCCGTTATAGGAAGAGTAGTAATAGTTGGCATTTTCCACACCGCTGACCGGCACCGGGTGCCACGTCTCGCGGACATCCAGATCGGTGCGCCGCTGGCGGATGCTCTTCTCTTTAATGCCGAGAATTTTTGCCAGGTATTTGTCGGAGAAGCCGTCTTTCTTGGCCTGGATCAGCAGGTCATCGGGCGGCACCGAGCCTTTGTGGTGCAGGATTTTTTCTTCGAGTTCCACAAGTTCGCGCATCTGCCCGACAAACCAAGACTTCACGCCGGTCATGGCGGATATCTGTTCGTCAGTGGCACCTTTGCGCAGCGCCTCATACATGATGAAGTGGCGCTCGCTGTTGGGAATCCGCAACATGTCCAACAGTTCAGTGAGGCTTTTGCGGTTAAAGTCTTTGGCGAAGCCCAATCCGTGCCTGCCGTTCTCGAGGGCGCGGATGGCCTTCTGGAAAGCCTCTTTGTAGGTCTTGCCGATCGCCATCACCTCGCCGACGGCCTTCATCTGGGTGCCCAGTTTGTCCTCGACCCCACGGAATTTCTCGAACGCCCAACGCGCGAATTTGACCACGACGTGATCGCCGCACGGGGCGTATTTGTCCAGTGTGCCGTCGCGCCAGTAGGGGATGTCGCGCAACGTGTAACCGACGGCCAGTTTGGCGGAAATCAGTGCGATCGGGAACCCTGTCGCTTTGGAAGCCAGCGCGGACGAGCGCGAAGTGCGCGGGTTGATCTCAATGATCACGATGCGACCGGTTTTCGGATCGTGGGCGAGCTGCACATTGGTGCCGCCGATTACGCCGATAGACTCGACGATCCTGAAGGCATAATCCTTGAGGCGGTCTTGCACAGCCTTGTCAATGGTCAACATGGGCGCGACGCAAAACGAGTCGCCGGTGTGCACGCCCATGGGATCGACGTTCTCAATGAAGCAGACCGCCACCATCTTGTTGTCGGCATCGCGCACGACCTCGACCTCAAGCTCTTCCCAACCCAGCACCGATTCTTCGATCAGGCACTGGTGGGTCAGAGAGGCCTCCAGGCCGCAGTTGACGATCATGCGCAGCTCTTCGATATTGTAGACGAGCCCGCCGCCGGTACCGCCCATGGTGTACGCGGGGCGCACGACCACGGGATAACCGAGTTTGGCGGCGACGTTTTCGGCGTCCTCCACCGTATAGATGATCTCGCTGCGGGGCGTTTCAATGCCGAGTTTGGCCATCGTGTCCTTGAAAATCTGACGGTCCTCGCCGCGCTCGATCGCATCGAGATTCACGCCGATGACTTTCACCCCGTATTTTTCGAGGATGCCCTTTTTTGCAAGCTCGATTGAGAGGTTCAGTCCGGTCTGGCCGCCGAGGTTGGGCAGCAACGCATCGGGGCGCTCTTGAGCGATGATCTGCTCCAGGCGTTCGGCGTTCAGCGGCACGATATAGGTGGCGTCAGCCATGACCGGATCGGTCATGATGGTGGCGGGGTTGGAGTTTGCCAGAACGATCTTATAACCGCACTCACGCAGTGCCTTACAGGCCTGCGTGCCCGAATAGTCGAATTCGCACGCCTGCCCGATTACGATCGGGCCGGAACCAATGATCAGGATCTTTTCGATGTCGTCACGCCGCATAAATGGAGCCTGGCCTTTCTTTAGCATACGCCATCACCAAACGAGCCAAACCGCTCATGATGCTTATGCATGCAGTCGGGCTGATAAAATGGCAGGTTTACGTATCCCCGTCAAGAAAAAGCCGTAATTCGCAGGTCAGCGCCTTAGGACGACTAAGTGATAGGTAGTTTGAGGACGAAAATCGAAAATTCGAAATTCGTCTAGCGTAGTGACAAACGCTCCGGAATTTGCAAGAATATTCCATTCATTTGGGTGCGGCATGGTGCTGTGCAGAAGACGGTGTGGAACAGGCTGGAGGCTCTACCGTATGAACAAGTTGCTTTTGTCGGTTGGATCGATTGTTGCTGCGGTGCTCGTCGCGCAGGCGGGTGAAGTGGAAGTCACCGTGGCGAGCGGTGAGAAGACGCTCGCACAGGCGCTCGCCGACGAAGCGAAGACGCTCGGCCTCACGGACGATCTCGTGAAGCTTGGCGCTGGCAAGCTGGATATCGGTGAGCTTCCGGAATACGAAGGCAACATCCACATCAGGGAGGGTGTCGTTTACGCATCGGCCACAAACGCCTTCGGCCTCGCGACCGGCTACACAAAGGTCTACGATGGCGCACAATTGCAGACGTATACCAATGCGGCGCAAACGCTCAGCTTCGGCAATGAGCAGTTCATCATCGAGGGTACGGGGCCGGACGGGAACGGCGCGATTCGTTGCCTGTCGACGGCGTTACAGAACTCCATCGTGAGCCCCCTCGGTAAAAAGCTCACGTTGACCGGGAATGCGCTCATCACGGACACAGTACGCCACGATCTGCTTGGCACCACCGATCTCGGCGGGTACACGCTCACGCTCAAAGGGGGCAGTTTCTTCTTCGAAGATTCTGTCACCACAAACGGTAACGTGATCGCGAGCGGCGGCAGTGTGACGTTCCCCACGCAGTGCAGCTTCCCGGGCGACGCCTCGAACATCTTCACGTTGACGAACAACGCCCAGTTCCAGTTCTGCTGGTCGGTCCTGTCCAAGGTGTTCTGGACGTTGGACGTGGCGGACGGCTACTTCCAGCTTGCCGTCGACGATCAGGACAACCTGTGGAACGGCCCGGTGATCCTCCGGAAAATGACGAACTTCAAGGGCGGCAACAACGCGGCGATGTTCGCCACTGTCCGTTTTCCCAAGAAAGTGACCGGCGATGGCGGATTCAACATGATGGGCAACTATCAGGAGCTGCGCCTCGGCTGTCCGGACAATGACTTCAAAGGGGGCATCGCGGTGAACGCGGGCAGTCTCCGCATCGACGCCGACGGCGCGGTGCCGCGGGACGGAGGGCGGCTCTTTCTTACCAACTCTGCGGTGATTTTCAACGGCGTCGCATCCTGTAACCTGCCGTCGGTCGAATTCAACGGTACGGGTTACGTGGGGAAATGTTCCGGCACGTGGAAGGCTGAAGTGGTCAAGTCCGGAACGGGTGAGCTCGTCTATGATTCCCTTATGGGGGCCGGGCTCCTCGACGTGAGAGGTGGCACGGTGCGTTTCAACAGATCGTCGCTCGCGGGCCTGAATGAGGGTACGAAGTCTTACGGCGATGGCGAAACCAATACGCCTCTCGTGAAAGCGGCGTACACCAACACGCCTTATCTGATGCTTACGAACGCTGTGACGAAAAACATGCCGCGCATGGAGAAGAGCGGCTGGAGCCAAAACGAACTCGTCACGTACGCGGGTTACATTTGGAACACGAACGCGACGGACGTCACGTGGACGTGGCATGTGTGCATCGACGATGCGTGCGACGTTTTCCTCGATGGCGAACGGGTGATCTCGCAGGCGGGATGGATGAGCATCGTCACCACGAACCTCACACTCACGCCCGGACCGCACGCGTTCGCCGTGCGCGCCTACAACGGGATAGGCGGGTCCGGCGCGTCACACGCGAACCACAAGTTCAAGGATTCAGCCGGCACGAGCTGCACGACAAAAGGCCTCGCGGTGGACATTCAGGCACGGGGGATGGTGACCAATTCCGACTATTACGCGGTGTTGAAGGATCCGGGCGACGGCACACTCTTCACGACCTCGCTCCAACTCGCGAAGTTCACGACGATGAAGTTCGCGCCGGGAACGGGCGTCGATTTTGACGACATGCCGTACACGCTCGAACACCTCATAGGCCTCCCGGATGTCTCCAGCGGCGATCTCACTGTGACCGGGGACTGGGTCGTGGACGGAGCGGAACTCGCTGCTGGCGGCACGTCGGTCTCCTCAGGAAAGCTCAGCTTCGCAAACGGTGCCACGCTCAAAATCAACGACATTCTCTGGGGAGAAAAGGGCCGTAGCGGCATGACATTTCTCACCGCCGCAGGCGGCATCGAGGGGATGCCTGTTCTCGAAGACATTGCGTCGCGTTACCACCGCCGCCTTGTCCGGTCGGCGGACGGCAAGTCTCTGACGTTCTACGCCACACGCGGTTGTGTGATTTTAGTCAGATAACGTGACGGCTTGCAAAACTCTTCTTGATAACGCAGAGACGCGGAGGCGCAGAGATTTTTACGGTTGTCGCACATCCCTGTCACCAACCGATTGCTTTTTAAGCACCGCGGCAACCTTATCTGCGTCAACCTTATCTTGACGCATTCACCCCGCTTTATTTACCATACGCACCCATATGACAAGACAAGGAATCGCCGTTGTTGCGGTTGGCGGCAACGCATTAATCAAGCATAAATCCCGCCAGACCATTCAGGATCAGTATGATTGTGCAAAAGACACGATCACGCATATCGTGGATATGATTGAAAACGGCTGGGATGTGGTTGTCACCCATGGTAATGGCCCTCAGGTCGGCTTTAATTTGCGCCGCTCTGAACTGGCAAGGACAGCCCTGCATGAGGTCCCGCTGGACTATTGTGGTGCGAATACCCAGGGCAACATCGGTTATATGCTCCAAAAGGCTTTGCACAACGAATTCAAACGCCGTGGGATCGATAAAGACGCGATAACGGTCGTCACACAGACGGTTGTTGACGAGCATGACCCGGCATTTGGGCATCCTTCCAAGCCTATCGGCAGTTTCATGGGAGAGCATGAAGCAAAAACTCGCCGGGCTAAGGACGGCTGGACCGTTGTGGAAGACGCTGGCCGCGGGTGGCGCAGGGTTGTGCCCTCGCCGCGTCCGATTTCGATTGTCGAAGCAGGAGCAATCCATGACCTGATCAATGCCGGCTTTACGGTGATCGGTGTGGGTGGCGGCGGTATCCCTGTGATTGAGCGTGAAGATGGCACGCTGGCAGGCATCGAAGCTGTGATCGACAAGGATTTCGGTTCGTCATTGCTGGCTAAATTGATTGGCGCGGATTTGTTTTTGATCAGCACCGCAGTCGAAAAGGTGGCTCTTGATTTCAACACGCCGGAGCAAAAGTGGTTGGATCAAATGACCGTCGCAGAAGCCAAGCAGTACGTTTCAGAGGGGCATTTTGCGGCTGGAAGCATGTTGCCAAAGATTCAGGCATGTATCCAATTCATTGAAAATGGCGGCAAGAAAGCATTGATCACCAACCCTGAGCATATCACTGACGCCCTGGAGGGTAAGACAGGCACTTGGATTGTCCCTTAATTGACGCAGAGCGCCTGCTCCTTACGCCGTGTCAGTGCTATCTTCGAGACCAACCATGAAGCGGCAACTTGTGAAGAAAATCGGTGCGGCGTTCCTCATCGTCATCCTTTTTTTAGCGGCGTTGATTTACGTGCCGATCTGGGACATCGCCCCGCCTGATGTCTCCGATTTGGCCGTCGTTCGGACCGAGGTGCCGCCAGAAGAAAATGCTTATATCTGCTTTCTGAATGCGGCCTCCAATATGCTGTACGAGCCTCAGGGCTTCGTCCCGTCCAAATATCTTCGTGGACAAACGAACGATGATGCTCTGGTGTCCGCCTTCATTGCGACCAACCAAGCCGCCATCGCTTGGGTCAAGCTTGGTGTTGAGCGTCCCTTCTGCCAGAAGCCGGATATAGCAAGTGCCCCTGACCCGATGTGGACATGTCGTTTTTTTGAAATCGGGTATCATCTGCTTGCGACGCAGGCCCGTTTCGAACGAATACAGGGGCGGATGAGCGAGGCGACTGACGCCACACTGTTGTTGATACGGTATGGGAGTCGGCTTCAGCAGGCCTCGGAGAACATGAGCGACTATCCGCTTGCCAATGGTGTCGTCAACATGGGGTTGACCCAAGCGACGGCTCTGGCGCGCGACAAGCGGTGCGGCCTGGCGGGAAGAGCGCGCCTGCTCGCCGCACTCGCAGAACTGCGCTTCGCAAATCAAGAACTGGCCAAATCAGCGCGGGGTGATTATGCGGTTCAAATGGAATTGCTGGAACCAACGCGGAGCGGCAGGGCCTATCAGATCTACGCAGACCGTTTGGGCGTAAGCAAATTTAAACGCACGGTCGTGAGACTTAGGGTTCAATTCGTCTATTTACCGAGCTATTTCATGCAGTACAACCGCACCCGGCATCTGATAGCCGGAGACTACCGATTGTTGATGGCACATGCAGGAACGGCTTATGCTGACCATCCTCTTGGAGGCAGCGATACGACCGGAGTTCTTTCCGGCAATACGAGCCAAAACGACGGCCCGTCGGCCAAGCGCGGTCAGACACACCGCTTACGATGGCCGTCTGCCAACGTTTTGGGGCTGCGCATCTGGCGGTATCAGAGAAAAATGCTGGCTGACAAGGTACGTCGGGCGTGTGGGGATGAGTGCAAGCTTTCTGCTGCACGGCTGCTGCTGGCGTGCCGGGCGTATGAGGAAGCGACCGGGCATCTGCCCGAGACATTGCAGGCGCTGGTGCCGGACTACCTGCCCGCCGTGCCGCGCGATCCGTTCGACGGACAGCCCTTTCGCTACTCCACCGAACGGCGTATCATCTATTCGGTCGGCGAAGATCTCACGGACGACGGCGGAACGCGCGGTTACGAGCAGGGGCGACGGCAGCGCCAGAAGGATCTGGTCTTCGATCTGTTCACACACGAGCCTGAACCGCAATCCTAACTCCTTGCCTATAACTTGAGCGTTAAAAGTTTTTTAACTCTGAACGCTGAACGTCGAACTCCTAACTCCTAAATCCTAAATCCTAAATTTGTACGATCCGCGTTTACGCGGTCGTACGTCTTGCGGCCTTGTATGCTTTGTGGTATAAATGGGTTCAAAAGAGCGACACGATGGACGTGGACGCGTTGAGGTAAGTTTGAAAACTTCGTTGAATCTCGTTGTGGTCTGTGCGATGTTGCCC
>DUPH01000042.1 GCA_012838435.1 Lentisphaerota bacterium
CAAGGCGACGACGCATCGAAACTTTTCTTCGAAGCCGTCTCTGCCGTAGGCACCGTGGGACTCTCCATTGACCACACGGGAAGGTTGTCGAATGCCGGCCGATGGGTTATCATCATAGGCATGTACGTCGGACGCTTAGGCCCTCTCGCGGTCGCGCTATTGATCGGCAGCCGCGATGAATGCCAACGTATCCGTTACCCCGAAGAGGAAGTCATCGTCGGCTAACCAACCCCTAAATCCTAACTCCTAACTCCTAAATCCTAAATCCTAAATGCTAACTCCCATGTCCTTCCATCCAGACACCCTTTGCGTTCAGGCCGGCTGGCAGCCAAAAAATGGCGAGCCGCGCGTACTGCCCATCGTTCAGAGCACGACCTTCAAATACGACAGCAGCGAGCATGTCGGCGACCTCTTTGACCTGAAGGCGCCCGGCCACTTCTACACCCGGCTCAGCAACCCCACGGCAGAGGCGGTCGAGAACAAGATCGCCGCACTGGAAGGCGGCGTCGGCGCGTTGATGACCTCTTCGGGCCAGGCCGCAGAAATGATTGCAATTCTCAACCTCTGCAACAGCGGCGACCACCTTATCGCCTCGGGTGCCATCTACGGCGGCACCACCAACCTCTTCAGCGTCACGCTCAAGAAGCTGGGCATCGAGGTCACCTATGTCGACCCCTACGCCTCCGACGACACCATCCAGGCCGCCTTCCGCCTCACCACCCGCGCGGTCTTCGGCGAGACCATCGCCAACCCCGCGCTGACGGTCTTCGACATTGAGCGTTTCGCGCGCGTGGCCCACGCCAACGGCGTCCCACTGATCGTCGACAACACCTTCCCGACCGCCGTGCTCTGCCGTCCCTTCGACTTCGGTGCGGACATCGTCACCTACTCAACCTCCAAGTACCTCGACGGGCATGCTATTTCACTCGGCGGCATGATCGTGGACAGCGGACGCTTCGACTGGCGAGCGAGTGGCAAGTTCCCTGGGCTCACCGAACCCGACCCCTCCTACCACGGCACCATCTATACCGATGCCTTCGGCCCGTCCGCCTTTATTGTCAAAGCCCGTGTCCAACTCATGCGCGACCTCGGCGCGACCCCTTCGCCAATGAACGCTTTTCTACTCAACCTCGGCATGGAAACACTGCACCTGCGCATGGAGCGCCACTGCCGCAACGCCGAGGCGGTCGCCGCTTTTCTTGAAGGCCATCCCGCGGTCTCCTGGATCAACTACCCCGGACTGCCCTCTTCCAAGGATGCCGCGCTCGTCAAAAAATACCTGCCGCGCGGCACCTGCGGCGTGATCTCCTTCGGCGTCAAAGGCGGACGGGATGCCGCCGTGCGCTTCATGGACAGCCTCAAGCTCGCGGCCATCGTCGTGCATGTTGCTGATGCCCGTACTGGCGTGCTGCACCCCGCCAGCACCACCCACCGCCAACTCACGGATGAGCAACTCACCGCCGCCGGGATCAGCCCGGAACTCGTGCGCCTCTCCGTCGGCATTGAAAACGCGGCTGACATCATCGCCGACCTCGATCAAGCCTTAAGCGCGTGCGGCTAACCCCACCCAACAAACTCCAGACACACCATGAAACGCATCGGCATCATCGGCGCAGGACGCTTCGGATCATCGCTCGCGGAAAGTCTCGCAGAACACGGCGCTGAGGTTTTACTGATTGATCAAAACCGCGAAGTCATTCAGGAACTTTCCGAGTTCGTCACCCGCGCCGTCGAGGGCGACGTCACCAATCAGCGCACCTTGGAAGATGCCGGTTTCCAAGAGTGCGATGTCGTGGTCGTAGCCATCGGCAACAACCTCGAAGGCAGCATCATGGCCACCGTGAACTGCAAGGCGCTCGGCGTGCCGACTGTCGTGGCCAAAGCCAACTCCGACGTGCACGGCAAGATTCTCCAGCGCGTCGGTGCCGACATGGTGGTCTATCCCAACCGCGACTCGTCGCACCGCCTTGCGCGTACCCTGCTCTCGAAAGGTTCCGTCGATCTCTTTGAGATTTCCGACGGTTTCAGCATCGCCGAGATCGACGTGCCGGAATCGCTGCGTAACAAGAGTCTGGCCCAAGCCGATGCGCGCAAGCATTTCGGTGTGACGGTCCTCTGCGTGCGACGCCTCGCCGAAGACCCGGCCCAACCGCGCACTGTCATCATCCCGACCGCCGACGAGATCATCCAGCCCGACGACAAGCTGCTCATCTTCGGCACAGACAAGAAGATCGACGCGCTCGCGCAAGATACCTGACGAGAACTAACAAGACGCTTGTCATCCCCGCCGCGCTACGCTATGGTCTCAGGTATGCAAAACGACACGTCCGCACGTACATTCGTACTGACACCGATCGAAGCCCGCATCGTCGGTGCTTTGATCGAGAAAGCGCTCACCACGCCTGAGTATTATCCGCTCACGCTCAATGCGTTGCTCGCCGCCTGCAACCAGAGGAACAACCGTTCACCGGTCATGGCGCTTGATGAGCGCACCGTGCAGCAGGGCCTTTACGGCCTCCAAGAGAAACGACTCGCCGAGTGCTTTTCCGGCGCGACGGCGCGCGTCGTCAAATACCGCGAGCGCCTGATCGCCGAACTTGAACTGGACCCCGCCGAGCGTGCGCTGATTTGCGAGCTGCTGCTGCGCGGTCCCCAAACCCCCGGTGAGTTGCGCAGCCGCGCCTCGCGCATGCACCCTTTCGCCTCGCTGGACGAGGTCATGACTACGTTGCAACGCCTTGCAACGCGCGAAGACGGCGCGCTCGTCACCGAACTTCCGCGCCAGCCCGGCCACAAGGAGACGCGCTTCGCCCACCTGCTGGGCGACCAGCCGCCCGCTCTGGAAAAGCCCGATGTAACCGCCGACCCCGCGCCTGCCGCACCGGCGTCTCAGCAGTCTCAGCCGGACTCCCCTTCCCGTCTCGATGCGCTCGAAGCGCGCGTCGCCGCGCTGGAAGAGCAGCTCGCCGCCTTGACGGCAGAGCTGTCGTAAGTCATCAGGGGGTTCGGGGGCGGAGCCCCCGTCTTTACCGTCCGCCGCCTACTTGCCAGACACCGGCGCAGCGGCGAGTTGCGCCTTGATCCAGCAGAAGATGGTGTCCCCTATCTGACGATAGCCCTCCGGAGCGGGATGAACACCGTTATTCAGGCGGCGTCCCTCCGCCTTCGTCTGGGAATTCCACGGCGCGTTGACCGAAGGATAGTTGTGCAGGCAGTCGAGGTTGACGTTGGAAGGGATGAGAAAGATATTTTCCTTCTCGCGTTTGCCGTACTTTTCCATCGTCCGCTCGACCACCCGCTGCTGATTCCGTTTGTATTGCCAACGGGTCTGTCCGCACTTGTAGTTGGCACCAAAGCCGTCCTGTGTTCCCACGGGCGGCACGAGCAGCAGCATCCCGATCTTCGTGTCGGCGCGAGTCTGGCGGACCATCTCGATCAACATGTCGTAGTATTTGAACATGGTGTCGATGCTGGCTTCAATGGTCTCGTCGTTGGCCCCGAAGTTGTCATTGCACCCCAACAGGAAAGTGACGAAATCGGGCGCCTTGCCCCCATTGAATTCCCGACAGTAACGGGGAAAATCCAGCGCGGGCTTTCCCGTGCCATCCGCATACAGGAACGGGCTGCCGCTTGAATTCCACGTTTTCCAGTCCTCCGTTCCGTTCCGCCTTTCTCCTTCTTTGTAGAATGTGGCGAAACGATGCGCGGTCCATCCACCATACCCCTCGATACGGACATCCGGAGTTTTCTCGTTCGGGACATGCCCAACCAAAGTGATTTTGGGGTTACCTTCGGCCTTGCACAACTCCAGCAGGTGCGCGGGATACACGGCGGCATGCGTCAGGCTGTCACCGATTGTCAAGACACTGATGGGCAACCCCGCGCCGGCCGTTTTTGGGGCGACCTGCAGAACAGACTCCGCGCGGGCAATGACCGCATTTGTTTCGTTCCGGACTTCGATGACGAACGGGTATTGGCCCACATCCTCCTCCGTCGGAACAAATGTCCAACGCTCAGTCTGCTGGCTTCCTTTCGCACAGTTCACGTCGAACAGATAGTTTAAGGGATTGGCCACGAGGCAGATGTTATCGAAATACACATTCATCTCGATGCCGGGCGTAGCGTAAATACGCGGCGGCAACAGGAGACGAATGGTTCCCGGAAACTGTGCGGGCACCGTGGCCTGCGCCAGCAGACTTGCGCACGACAACACGGCCAGCAGGACAACGTGAATGCGATGGATAGTGAGGGTCTTGCAAACCTCCTTGCTTACAGGTGTGGCACGGGCATCTTGCCCGTGTTTCATGGGCGGGACGCCCATGCCACGAGGGATTTTGCAAGAATCTCTAGTTTTAATCGTGAATCCGGCTTTCTGTGTCATATTACCCCTCTCTTTGCTATTGAAAAAATCGACAGAACCGATTGAACCGAATCCATCGATTCCATCGATTCTGTCGACCATTCCCCCATCTGGGTTCAATCCGCGAACCAGACACCGACGGTCTCCGCAAAGGCCGTCAGATCGGGCAGACAGAGTCGCGTCCGGTTACCTCAGGAAGAGGATCGAGCCAAGGAGCGTATTGATCGTGAGCTTGCCGTTGCTGAGGAAGAGGTACTTGCTCTC
>DUPH01000379.1 GCA_012838435.1 Lentisphaerota bacterium
CCCTTCACGCCGTTGACCAGCCCCTCGTCCCTTGACCCCCTCGGTGTCCAGTATTTGACGGATCGTCACCGCCTCAAAAAAACCTACGGTGTCTTTTCTATTTGACGGACCGCGGAGAGGGTATCCACTCTCGCTTTGACTGCGACGGTGCCCGGCAGTATCCTGTACGCATGACAACTCCGCTCCATCTTGTGTTGGTCAAACCGCAGATTCCGCATAACACCGGTGCGATCGGGCGCCTCTGTGTGGGGCTCGACTGCACGCTGCATCTCATCCGTCCGCTGGGCTTTCATCTTTCTGACGAGTATATCCGGCGCGCGGGGCTGGACTACTGGCAGCACCTGCGCCTGACCGTACACGATTCGTGGTCGGCGTTCCTCGCCGCCGTGCAGCCGCCGCGCCTCTTTTTCCTCAGCACGCACGGCACGCGCACGCTCTTTGACTGCTCCTTCCAGCCGTATGATGCGCTGGTTTTCGGCAACGAGGGGTCTGGCCTGCCGCCCCACTTTTACGACGATTATCGCGACCGCCTCGTCACTCTGCCCATGCCCGGCCCGCATGCGCGCAGCATCAATCTCGCCAATGCCGCGGCCGCCGCTGCATACGAGTTCTACCGGCAGGTGGGCCGCGCGTAGCGTTGTTGGGCGCAGACTTGACGAGCAAAGCGCATGCCGACTGCTCCCAGTCGGACGCGAACGTCCGGAAATCCGCTGCGTCAAGGGGGCGGTTCACCGCCATGTCATTTGTTGAAGCCCTTGTGGTTCATGAATTCCCAGATGCGCCCCATCCACGTGTAACTGCCGGTGCCCGGAGCGGCCTTGCGCTGGAAGCAGTGGGGACGGCCAACCAGCGTGTGAAGATCTCCCTGGATGCCCATCCGGCGGAGCTGCTCCCAGCATTTGATCGAGTTCATCGCCGCCCAGCCGTCTGCATCGCCGTGGATGAAGAGGATCGGGCATGTGGCGAGGTCGAATGAAAACTCGGGAACGAGCCGCGAATCGTCTTCGTTACCGCCCTGTGTATTCGGTTTTTCCGCGCCGTCCGTAAGCGCATACGCCGGATAGATCGCAATCGCCCACTGCACGCTGCAGGAGAGCTTGTCCAGGTCGTCGATCGGCCAATAGGCGCGGCGCTTTGAACTGGTCGCACCCATAAGCGTCAGATGCCCGCCAGCGGAGGAACCCATGATGCCGATGCGGTCGGGATCAAGCCCCAACGCCGCAGCCTGGCTGCGGACAACCCGCACGGCGCGCTGCAAGTCCTGCCATGCCGTTGTGTGCTTGGCCAGCCCGCCCAATGGACGCGGTGTGCGGTATTTCATCGTCACGACGGTCATGCCCTTTTCATTCAGGAAGCGCCGCGTCGGCGCGACTTCGAAGCCGTCAGGGCTGTTGCCCATGTAGCTGCCGCCCGAGTAGATGATCTGGATCGCCTTTGTCGTGCGCGTCTTCGGCATGTGCCACTCAAGATAGGGCACGCACTGGTTGGTCTGCAAATCCGGTATCCGGCCTTCCGGCCAGACGGGCTCCTTGCGATATCCATCGCGGGCGTCGTCGTTTGGATAGCGGGCCATTAGATCGACCTCCTCGCCGAGGCGTCCGTCAAAGTTCATCTGGCGAAGGTACTCGGCGATCCGGTCGAGCCAATTGTCGTAGGCGGTGCCTTGCTCGCCCTTGCTCGGATCACCCATGAAGCCGTGCGGCCGATCCGCAAAGAGGTGAATCTCGGCGGGGATTTTCATGCGGCGAAGTTGGCGGTAAATCTGCGTGGAGCCATTCGGCGAATAGACGTCCGTCCCGCCATGGAAAAGCACCATCGGGCAGGTCTTCGCATCGAACTTAAACACGTCTGTGAGTTTAACATCAATCGCGTCGCCATCACGCGTATTGGGGCCGGTCAACCCGTCGGTGAGCGCATAAGCGGTGTAGATCGGTATCGCCCAGTTGACATGGCACGGAAGCTGATCGAGCGCGTCGACCGCCTCGTATGCCGGCGTAAGCGCGCTCGTCGCGAGCAAGACCGTCAGGTGCGAACCTGCGGAGAAGCCGAACGCGCCGATCTTCTCCGGATCGAAGCCGCGTTTCTGCGCCTCGCTGCGCACGAGACGGACGGCGCGCTGGCCGTCCTGCCACCCGCTCTGATAGATCGGCAGACCTTGCGGGCGTGGCGTCCGATAGGTGAGGCTGACACAGACAAACCCGAGGTCAAGCAGCTTCTTGGCGACCCGGTCAATCCAGACTCCGTCGCAACAGTTTTGATAGCCGCCGCCGGAAATCAACAGCATGCACGCGCCGTTTTTCTCCACCGGCGGATCGTACCAGTCGAGATACGGCATCACACGCTCGGCCGGCTTGAATCCTGGCTCTTTGACCTCCTGGGTAGTCGCCGCAATCTGTTGGGGCTGGAAATTCGGAATCTTGCCTTCCGGCCAGAGCGTGACCCGCTCCCCGGCGAACGCCAATACGGCCACCGAGAACCATGCCCCAAAAATCCATGCTCTTTTCATCGTATCATTCCCTTCATTTTATTCTGTGAATATCCCATCCGGCGCACCGCGCCGCTGGACAAAGCTGTTCGAACCATCAAGGCGTGCCGAAGCAATAGAAGTCCCCGAGCGTACGCAGATAGAGCCGGCTTTTCAGGATCACCGGCGTGGCAAAGACCCCGGACGGCAGGGTGTTCGTCACGACGCCGCCGAATGAACGGCTAGCAGGTATGACAAACCCACCTCCCTTGCGGTCGAAAAGATAGAGATGACCATTCGCCAACGTAGGCGAGGAGTAGAACGGCGTTTTGAAATCGTACTGCCAGACCACCTGTCCATCCTTTGCATCGTAACACCGGAACAAGCCCTGATCGGAAACCGCATACAGCAACCCTTGGTGAAGCAACGGCGACGGCACATACCCCGCCTTGGCGTCCCCCGTCCACGTCACATGCGTCTGCGTTACATCGCCCTGTCCGTCGGCACGGATGGCGAGCGTTTTTCGCCCCGGATATCCGCCCGTCGCGTAGACCGTCGACTCGTCTGCTACTGGCGTTGCCACGCAGGTGCGCGCCGGGCCTTCGCAGTTCCACAGTAACGCTCCGTTGTTGGGATCATAGCCGCGTGTGCTCAACCCGCCGATAAGCAGCAACTGTTCGCGACCGGCAACCGTACGCACCAAGGCGGGCGCATAGCTCTCGTTGTTGGCGCGGATGGTTCTGCGCCAGACTATATCGCCGGTGGCGCGGTGAAAGGCTGTCAGGTAACATCCCTTGGGACCTTCCACAGGTACGATCACAGCCGATTTGTAGAGCGCGGGTGAGGCGGAGTATCCTTGGATCGTGTTGTAGGGCGCGACGGTTTTGCGCCAAAGGATATCGCCGTTCATGGAGACCGCCGCCATTTCGACACCGGCCCCGACCTGATATGGCACAAACAGCCGTTCGCCATCGCAAGCCGGTGTCGCGGCGGCCGGTGCGTTGTCGGGATGCAGCCTCCCGACGGGGCCGGCATAGATTTCGGTCTGCCAGACGGTTTTCCCGGTCGCGCGTTCCAAGCCGTAGAGCCAAAGCTGCGCGCGGTCCTTCGTCTTCTCCCCCGCCGTGACATAAATCCGATCGCCAACTATGACCGGTGTCGAGTGGCCGAGTCCCTGCAACGTGACGCGCCAGATGAGGTTTGAGCGTTCACCCCACACCGTCGGCGGCGATTGGTTGTCCGGCGCGATATTATCAAGCGCCGGACCGCGCCACCAAGGCCAGTCGCCGACAGCCGCAACAGGCGGCGGCAACGTATCCCATCCGTCTTTCGGTTCGACCTCTGGCAGCGTACCGCCGTGCATCCGGTACGCCAACATGCCGACCGTCAAAACCACTGCCGCAACTTTTACGTTCATGATTCCCCCTAGCCCTCGGTCATTCCAAGTACGTTGAAGCGTATCGAAAGCAGTTGCGGGCGTCCAGCCGATTTATATCATTCGCGCAAAAACAGCGGGCGGGGTGCATCATGCACCCCGCCCGCTGTTTGATCAAATGACGTGCTTAGATGAAGACGTCGTCAAGCTGGCTCTGGGCTTCGGCTTGAAGCGCCGCCATCTCCTCCTCGCTGATCGGCTCGGCCAGCGGCACGAGCTTGATGTGACGGTGCAACGGGAAGCCGGTACCGCCCGGAATCAGATGGCCAAGGATGACGTTCTCCTTGAATCCGCGCAACTCGTCCACGCGACCCATAGCGGCCGCGTCAGTAAGCACACGCGTGGTGTCCTGGAAGGAGGCTGCCGAGATGAAGCTGTCGGTCTCGAGCGACGCCTTGGTGATACCCAGCAACGCGGGCTGCGCCTCGGCGGGCCGCTTGCCTTCGGCCACGATCTCCTCGTTGACCTCCAAGAACTTCTGCCGCGTGACCTGCTCGCCCCAGAGGAAGTCGGTGTCGCCAGGGTTGGTGATGCGGACCTTGCGCAACATCTGACGCACGATGATCTCGATGTGCTTATCGTTGATCTCCACACCCTGCAGGCGGTAGACCTGCTGCACCTCGTTGACCAAGTAGCGTTGCAGTTCCTGAGGACCGCAGATGTCGAGAATCTCCTGCGGCACCACCGGACCCTCGGTGAGCTGCTGACCCTTCTTGACGCGGTCGCCCTTAAACACGACCACCTGCTTGCCCATCGGGAACAGATGTTCCTCGACATGGCCGGTCACTTCGTCGCGTACGATCAGGCAGCGTTTGCCGCGCGTATGCTCGCCGAAGTCCACGACACCCTCGATACGCGAGATTTCTGCCGCATCCTTGGGCTGACGCGCCTCGAAAAGCTCGGCCACGCGCGGCAGACCGCCGGTGATGTCGCGCGTCTTCGCCTCTTTACGCGGCGTCTTCGCGATCATCATGCCGGGCGACACACGTGCACCCTCTTTCGCCATAACGACGGCACCGGCCGGGATATGGTAGAAGCCCAGAATTTCGCGGGTCTCCGGATCGGTGACGATGATCTGCGGATGCAGATCCTCCTTGGTATCGAGCACCACCAAGGTGCTCATACCGGTCTCCGGATCCACATCGGTACGGACTGACACATCGTCCACAAAATCTTGGAACGACACGGCACCGTGCTTTTCAGCCATAATCGGCACAGAGTGCGGATCCCACATGGCCACGCGCTGGCCGGGCTTGATAGCCGCGCCGTCCTCGGCGAGCAACACCGTACCCATCTGTAGGTTGTAGGTATCAATCTCAACACCGTTTTCATCGACGATCTGGATCGAGCCGTTCTTATTGAGCACGACCGAGTTACCCTCGTCATTGCGCACAGTACGCAGATCAACATACTTGATTAAACCGCCGTGCTTGAGCACGATTTCTGGAGCCTTCGACACCGTCGACACCGTGCCGCCGATATGGAAGGTCCGCATCGTCAACTGCGTGCCCGGTTCGCCAATGGACTGCGCCGCAATAATACCGACCGCCGTGCCGATCTCAACGGGCTTGCCCGAGGAGAGGTCGCGACCGTAGCATTTCGCGCACATGCCGTAAGGCGCGTCGCACGTGAGACCGCTGCGGATCCAGACACGTTCGATACCGGCATCTTCCAGGGCCTTGCAGGCTGTCTCGTCGATCTCCGCGTTCGATGCGACCAACACATCGCCGGTCGCGGGGTGGCGGATATCGTAGAGCGCCGTACGGCCCAGTACACGGGTGCGCAACGGGATCAACGTCTCGTCGCCCTCTTCGACCGCCTCGACCTCGATGCCGTTCACGGTGTTGCAGTCTTGAATCGTGATGATCACGTCCTGCGCCACATCCACCAGCTTACGCGTCAGATAACCGGCGTC
>DUPH01000380.1 GCA_012838435.1 Lentisphaerota bacterium
TTAGTGTGTTCCGTGGTTCCAAGCAGAAATGGCGTTCTGCACCAAATAGGTGCGGCGCGGATCTCAACGGAAGCCGATGTTTACGGGGCTTTGCTCAAAATCTGCATGCTCAACTGCTCTTTTTAGGTTTAGTGTGTTCCGTGGTTCCAATCAGAATTGCGTTCTGCACCAAATAGGTGCGGCGAGGATCGCGATGAAAGCCAATGTTTACGCGGCTTTGCTCAAAATCCGTACGCCCAACTGCCGTTTTTAGGTTCATGGTTTCATGGTTTCTGGTTTCATGGTTTCTGGTTTCATCCAAATCGGGATCGAGATCGCTATCGGGATCGATTGTTGCGACCACTCAGTGGCTCGCAACGACGAGTGTAAAAGTGGCGGCGTGACCGTTGCCGGACGACTGGCTTGTGCAGCATGGCGATCCACTGCGTGGTCGCAACAAGAGAGGTTGACTCGTGACCCGCGACTTGCGGCCAGCCCTGCCCCCCCAAAAAAAACCTCGTGCCCTTCGTGTGAGAAAAACCGAGCCATGCATGAAACCAGAAACCTTGAAGCCCAGAAACCCAAGGTCACGCGCTTGATCGTGTGCCCCGCCCGCGCACCCCGTCACCGTCACCGCATCAGCAAGAGGCTGAGAGCCATCACCAGCATGCCGCCCACGACGCCGAAAAGGCTGTCGTGCCCTTTGCCGTAGGCGCGGCTGATAGGCAGTAGCTCGTCCAGACTGATGTAGACCATGATGCCGGCCACGCCGCCAAAGAGGATGCCCATGATTTCGGGCGGGAGCGCGCCGTCTTCGCCGCCCGCGAAGAAACGCAGCACGAGATAGGCCACGCCCGCGCCGACCGGCTCGGCGAGGCCACTCAGCAGGGAGTAGCAGAACGCCTTACGGCGGTTGCCTGTGGCGTAATAGATCGGCACGGAGACGCTGATCCCCTCGGGGATGTTATGCAGCGCGACGGCAATCGCAATCGCGGCACCGAGCTTGGGGTCTTGCAGGGCAGCGAGGAAGGTTGCGAGTCCTTCCGGGAAGTTGTGGATCGTAATCGCGAGGGCGGTAAAAACCCCCACGCGCATCAGCTTCTTGCCGTGCGCGGGATCATCGTGCGGCTCCAGTTCGCCCCCCTCGCGCAGGACGCGCGTCTCACTTTCATCGTGAATCTCATGCGGGTTTTCGGCGGACGGGATGACGCTATCGATCAGCCCGATCAACAGCATGCCGCCGAAGAACGAAGCCACGTTGACCCAGCAACCGAGCGGGTCGCCGTAACGTGCGACCAGCGCCTCGTTGCCCTTGACGAAGATCTCCACGAAAGAGATGTAGAGCATCACGCCCGCCGAAAAACCGGTCGCGACAGAGAGGAACCGGTAATCGGTACGCTTGGCGAGAAAGGCGATCATGCTACCGATACCGGTTGCCAGCCCCGCAAACAATGTCAGTCCGAAAGCGATCCAAACGTCTCGCATGTCATCCTCTCTTTTCCCAGAACACCGGAGATCCGTACCAGTTCGAGTAGCTTATGCCAGCCCGTGACCGGAGTCAAGCGGACGACGCCATGCAGGATGTGGCGCATTAGTTCGTTAGTGCCTTACTGAACGTTGGCCATTGACCTGAAATGAGGGTTCGTGTGAAGATAACACCGTTGGGTTTTGCGGATGGTATTTGCGTCGCCACCACGTATGCCAATTTAGGGAGAAGAGGTTCAATGAAGACCACTCGCCAAGCTTGGTTTTATCCCGTTGTTTTAGCGTATGCCGTGATACGCTCTCTTTTGCTTGTTGCTTTGGCAGTGTCGCGCGGGACTTCAACCGATTGGCTCTTTGTTCCCATTCCTGTGATTTGGTCCTTAATTCCCATCGCGGCTATTGGCAGCCTCTCCTTTCAACTGCCGCCAGATAGACAAAATTTCTTTTCAGCCATTTTGGTCGCTGTGAACATCGCCGCTATTTTTATAGCCGATTATCTCTGCTTCTGCGTTAAACCCGATGCTCAAAATGGACTTGTCATTTTCTTGTCCCCCCTCGTTCTCCTATGCTTCAACTGTCTGGTTTTTGTGACATGCATTTCTTGGCACAAAGTAAGCGAATGGGTAGCTGAAAAACGAAACGAGAGATGCAAGTCCTAGTGCTATCACAACTATCAGACTATCAAAATCGGCGGTCCGAGACGTCCCGCCGTACTACTCACCGGGATTGTACAAAGTACGATCCCATCCCCTTCTGCGGGTCGAGTTCGATGCTCCAATGCGTGTTCTCATTTGTCACGGATATAGCGATGCCAGATCCAGATGGACTTTTGGTAACGATTCCGCCGTGTTCACATCCGATGGCTTCCAGATAATGGGACATCGCCTCCACCGGGAAGCGAAACGATCCGGTCCCACTGTTGATGTCGAGGTCATTTACTTCGACAATATCTGTTGACCCATCGGGCAACAATGGTGGTAACCACCCCCGCTCAAATGCTTTGGCATTCATGGCGTCGTCCAGCGTCTTGAACTCCGTGCGCACGGTATCCGAACATCCGGCAACCGCCAGAGCGATGATCAGGGGTGTTATTCGTTTCCCCCACCTCATCGCGCCAATTCCTTATCGTAAACCGCGAGGTCGCGCTGGGAGAAGCAGCAGAATATCACATCAATCGCCGACTGGTTCTCCTGCAGATAGGCGCGCACGGTTGCTACGGCGACTCGTGTCGCGTCTTCGATGGGATAGCCATAGACACCGGTGCTGATTGCCGGGAAAGCAATCGATTTCACACCATGCTCTTGCGCGATTTCTAGGGATCGGCGGTAGCAGTTAGCGAGGTGCTGCTCTTCCCCCGCGTTCCCGCCGCGCCAGACGGGGCCGACGGTGTGGATGACATATTTCGCAGGTAGCTTGTACCCGCGCGTGACCTTGGCGTCGCCCACCGCGCACCCCCCGAGCGACCGGCACTCATCCAAGAGTTCGGGTCCCGCCGCGCGATGGATAGCGCCGTCAACACCCCCACCGCCCAACAGCGTCGTGTTTGCCGCATTGACAATCGCGTCGACCTGTAGTGTCGTGATGTCTGCCTGTATCGCTCTCATATGCTCCTCTCAGCCAACCGTGTTATCGTGCCGATCTCGAACCCCATACACAGCCAAGACCGTATTCATTTTGACCGCTAGGGTCAAGCGCGCATTTGCCCTAAAAGAACAACAGAGGGACAGGTCACAACAGAGGGACAGGTATTTAGACGAACCATGAAACACATGAAACTTCATGAAAAACCGTGCCATACCTTTCCGTGTGTTCCGTGTATTTCGTCGGCTACAAAGGGACACGGCTACAAAGGGACAGGTATTTAGACGATTCTCAAGTGGCGTAGTGGCGTGGCTCGCGGAGCGCCGGGAGGGACGAGCGTTGCTCGTCCGGGCGGCGTTTCACGCCGCCACACGGGCAAGATGCCCGTGCCCAGCCCGGCACCTGCAACTAAGGGACAGGTATTTAGAACATGCTAAATCACCGAACGGAACCGCGACAAATCACCGAATTCTAAAGATTTGCACTTGAAACGCGACCCCTTGTTCGCGTATGATGACAACAACTTTTGCAAACCAAAGATTGTGGAGAGGTGGCCGAGTGGCTGAAGGCAGTGGTTTGCTAAACCGCCGTATTGGATCAAACCGGTACCGGGGGTTCGAATCCCCCCCTCTCCGCCATTTTTAACCCCTGCTCCACCGTGCTGCTCTTCATCTCTCGGACGGACAAGGACGATGGAATGACAGGAGCCTCCCTCCAAAAATATGCGGCAGGTGTCGTGCTATGCGGACTGGTGACCGGTCTCGCACACGCTCAGGGCCATGTCTCGACCGCTTGGTCAACCTATGTCGGCCATGACTGGAATAGCGACACGGTGAACGCCGTGGCGGTCGATGGCGCGACCAA
>DUPH01000381.1 GCA_012838435.1 Lentisphaerota bacterium
GTTGAGAGTTGAGAGTTTTTTAACGCAGAGGCGCGGAGACGCAGAGATTTTTTACGGGGTGGCGGCGTGGCCACCGCTGGGGAGGGACGAGCGTCTGCTCGTCCGCGGACAAGTGACACTTGTCCCTCCCGGCGTTCCGCGAGCCCAGACATAGCACTGGAGGGCGAGTGTCCTCACGAGCCGCCGTCCGCGCACAGTGCGGCTCTTGTCACCGCACACCAATTTTTGACAGGATTGACGTGATTGACGTGATTGACAGGATTGGAGGGCGGCATTGGTGCCGCCGCATGGTGTTGGCGACCGCGTTGCTGGCGGTGGGCCTTCTGCGGGCCGCGCCTGCCGTGACGACGGCGTATGCCCTCAAGCTGTGGACGGTGGAGGACCGACTGCCGGGCAGTCCGGTCGTGGGGCTGGCACAGGCCGAGGACGGTTACCTGTGGTTAGCGACGCATGTGCAGTTGATCCGCTTCAACGGCGTTGAGTTTTATGACGTGCCGGTACCGGTCGCCGTGCGCGAAAAGACGGGCGAGTTGGCCGGTGTCTTTTGCGGACAGGCGCAGGGCGTGTGGGTCTACGGCGAGAATGGCGTGGCGCGTTATCTGACTGGCGAGTGGCAGGTCTGGTCGGCCGCGGCGCTGCCCGGAACCGTCGGAAACATACTGGGCATGGTCGAGACGCCGGATGGCGTGATACGTGCCGTGGCTGAGCGCGGTCTGCTTGAGGCGGTAACGGCAGCAGACGACGTGACCACGCAGTTTGTCGTCAAACGTTGTCCGGTGCCGCCGGATGACCGCGCGACGCTGGGCGCGGTGACCGGCGCCGCTTCGGATCAGTCGGGCAGCATCTGGATGACCGCGTGGAACGGGCTTGTCGAATACCGTGACGGACGGTTTGACGATCAGAGCATGCGCCTGCCCGACTTCTTGGTCGAGGCGGCCGATGGCGTGCATGCGGGGCGTTCGGGTCGCCTCTGGGTCTACGGCCCCAACGGGGTGGCATACCGCGAGAAGAACATCTGGACGCCGATCGGTTTTCCCGAAAACGCGGGCATGGCCACTGTGATGCTGGAGGTTTCGGACGGCGGGCTGTGGATCGGCAATCCGACTGGCATGTTCCGCTGGGAGGCGGGGCGCTGGGAGCGGATCGAAGAGCAGGACACGCCGGGCAGCCTATCTGTCAACACGCTGATCGAGGATCGCGACGGCACTATCTGGGCGGCTTGCGACGGCGGGTTGCTGCGCATCCGCAAGAAGAGCGTCGGTACGCTTGTCGCAGAAGGGCGCGCCACGGCGGGTACCGCCTATGCCTTGCGCCGCATGGCGGATGACAGCGTGTGGGTGGGGTACAAGGGGCGTGCGGTACGGTTGACCGGTAAGGAAGGCCGTTTGTTGCAGACACTCTACTTGGATGCTGACGTGCCGGTGAGCGCGTTACTGCAGGACACGGCGGGGCGCGTCTGGATGGGCACGTTGGGCGGTGGACTCTTTATGTATCGCGACGGGGCGCTGACGCTGGTCACGCAGAGCGATTACAGCATGCCGGTGGTACACACGGTATACACGCTGTTTGAGGATGCCGCGCTGGGCATCCTGGCCGGCACGCCGCAGGGGCTGATGCGCGTCTCCGTCAGCGGCGAGTTGGAGACAGCCGTGGTCTACGGTTCGCA
>DUPH01000382.1 GCA_012838435.1 Lentisphaerota bacterium
TCCGTGACATCTCGTTTCTCATGCGAGCCGATTCTAGCACGGTGTCCAGTATTTGACGGATGCGCTTGATTTCCGGACACCGCGATTTTGGCTACGGTGTCCATGACTATGACATACCGCGCCCCGTCACTAACCGATTATCCCCCTTGTTATGTGCGAAGGTATAGCATATAATGCCCGCTTGTTGCTTTAGAAGTATCGAACGGTGCTTTTATCGCATCGAACGGCAAGGAAAAATCAATGATCTTGAATCAGATAATTGGTCGTCTAAATACCTGTCCCCTTGTCGTCCGTTGTCGTCCCAGCCATATACCCCGCATTCTCGCCCCTTTTCCACTGCGGCCGTTATTTCCACACTTTGAAAGGTGTGGAAGAAAAAGAACAGCAGTTGACACGGGTGTGAAAACATCAAAAGACCCTTTATTTACTGCTGTTTGCCGCACTTTCGCTTCCTTTTTCTCTTCGACTGATTTTCCACACTTTGAAAGGTGTGGAAGTAGAGAGGTTGTTTTTTGAGCCAGATTAATCGATTAGATATGGTTCACGTCGATGTCAACGTATTGTGGGAAAAGACTCTTTGGTTAATTTTCGAAAGAGCGCTTGATGAATCCGATCTTTTGGTGTGCGAAGCCAGCACGTTATGGTACACTCCTCAATCGATTGCTGTTTGTCAGGTGATTTGATGAATGGGCGTTACAGACAATTCAATCCCAAACGGAGATTCCTCGCGGTCGACACGGACGTGTTGAAACGTCTGGATGACCTGTCGAAAAAGGTCAGTTACGGGGGAAATCCTGAACACAAGAAGAATCCGGGTGACTTCGGTCTGACACCTCCGGCGTCTCCCTGACAGGGGAAATCGCTCTGTGATGTCGCTGATGTTTTCACTCGGCACGAAGCGCTGAACCTGCTTCAAGAAGGCATGCGAAGGGGGTTGGTTAGTGATAGGGAAGAACAGGGCTGGCCCAAGAATGTGTGGTCTGTGACAAAAAGCGACATCCCGCTGGAAGCGCAGCTCGAAAATCCGGCGACAGGCTGTTACCATGGCTACCCGATGCCGGGAAGCGATCCGTTGGCGGCTGAAGTACTTGCGCGATGGAGGCAACATGTCTAACCTAAACTTTTCCATAGATTGGTTGTCGTCGGGGAGTGCCGACCCCGTTTTGCGCGATACTTCCGCTCAATTGTCAATCCATTTGGATCATGTCTGCCTAACTCGGAACGAGGATATCTGGTCGAAAACGGTACGCGACTCGATCTTGGTGTCGGTTTACCCATTAGCGTTCTGGTTGGCGGGTTCATGGTGGAGATTGAACAACGAGCCGCTGCCGGCCTCTGGAACCAGGCCGCCTCTCGCTTGGCGCATGGCTCATGAATTGGGAGCCGCCAATCACGGTTTTGTGTGGCCCAGGATCTTGTTTGTTCCCGACGGCGAATCGATGAGCATCTGGGCGGAACCGATCGCGACGCCGGGGCAATCCGTAAACTATATGACGGGGCTCGACACCGTAAAGACGCTCTCGATGAAAGATTTTCAGCGTTCGACCGATGACTTGGTCGAAAACGTATTAAGTCGGTTGGAAGCGGTTGGACAGGGCCAAACGGAGTTGGCTTCACTCTGGGCGCTCGTAAAAGAAGACAGAAACGATGCCAAAGCAAGTAGGGTACGGCAATTAGAAGCTCAGATGGGGTTTGACCCGGAAGAGTGCTCACCCGCGATTATTGAAGAAGCCCTGAGTATGCAAGCGACAACCGGGCAATCAGCCATGTCAGAATTGGCTCCCGTCTTTAGCGATGAGATTTCCAGAATAGGCGATCTCCAAGGGCAGTCTGGACTAAAGGGGCGTCCGCGGGTGACTTCTGCCGACATCGACATGTCCGCCATACGGGCGAGACCCTGGGAACAAGGCGTGGCGGCGGCTAAACGGCTTCGAGAACGCCTAGACAATAGTGCGGCTCCTATTTCTGATGCTATTCTGCTCGATCTGCTAGGTATCTCCCAAAAAGAAGCGGCGCGGTGGGAGCCTGCCAAGACTCCCGTGGCGATTGCCAAGCCCGGTCATGCGGGACACTGGGATCTCATTCCCAGAAAGGCGCACCCGATTGCCAAACGGTTTGAGTGGTCTCGTTTTCTCGGGGATGTCCTTTCCCAACCTGAGGGGAGCGCGGATTGGTTGGTTTCCTCTGACCTTGCAACCGCACGTCAGAAACGCCAACGCGCGTTTGCCGCAGAATTCCTTTGTCCGATTGATGCGCTCGTCGATGTGCTCAACGGCGACTATTCGGAAACCGCGCAAGAAGAAGCAGCGGAGTATTTCAAGGTCAGCGAAAAAACAGTCGAGTCCCATCTGGCAAACCATGATTACATCGAGCGCGTGGAGCCGCAACTTCCCTATAGATTGGCCGTGTAAGACTCTCGGGGCCACCCCTTGGTATCCCCGGCGTCTTGGCGGTTTGCTTAAGTGGCTCGCGGGGACGCTCGCCCTCCCGGGGCTCCGCACTTGAAAGTTGAGAGTTGGTGTTTTTTGCGGCCTATAATGCGGCATTGAAATTTGGGTTGCTGTGCGCAGCCGCGCCAGAGGAAGCTTAAACCATGCGTGAATACCTGAATGAGATTACGGCGATCCTGAATCGGATCGAGAATGAAGAGCCGGAGAATCTGGCGCTAGCCTCGGATGCGGTGGCGGACGTCATCTGCAACGATGCGCTCGTGCATATCTTCGGCTGCGGACACTCCCATCTCGTCGCGCTCGACACCTTTTACCGTGCGGGCGGGCTGGCGTGCGTGTCGCCGCTTCTCGACGAGGATCTGATGCTCCATGATGGCGGCGCGAAGTCGAGCCGCATGGAGAAAATACCGGGCATTGGCGCGGAGGCTTTCCGCCGGCACGCGGTGAAGCAGGACGACCTCGTGGTCGTCATCTCCGCGAGCGGCAAGAATGCCGCGCCGGTCGAGGTGCTCCGGTGCGCCAAGACCGCAGGCGTGAAGACCATCGCCATTTCGTCGTCTGCGTACAAGACGCACGGCGCGGTGCTGCTGGACGAGGCGGATATCGGCATTGACTCCAAGGTCGTCTACGGCGATGCGGTCATCCCGGTCGGGGACGTGATGATGGGCGGCATGTCCACGTTCGCCGGGCTTTTCATTCTCAATTCCGCCCTCATCGAAGGCGCGCGCAAAGCGCTCGCGCGCGGCGTGACGCCGCCGATTTATCGGAGCGGCAATGTCGAAGGCGGTACGGCGCTGAACGTGGCGCTTGAAGAGCGGTATTTCGGACGCATAAAACGGCTCTGATATGGCGAACATTGCAATCATAGGACTGGTGGGCAAGTCGATGTTCTTCGACGTGCCGCGTTTTCACACGGGCGGCGAAACGATTACGGCCTGCGGCTATTACGAAGAGTGGGGCGGCAAGGGCTTCAACCAAGCTATCGCTGCGGCGCGACAGGACGCGGAGGTGGCGTTTCTCGGCGCCTGCTCGACCGATGACAAGAAACCGATCGAGGCGTTTTGCAGGAACGAGGGCGTCATGGCGCGCATGTGCGTCAAGAACCGACCATCAGCCTGTGCAGCCATCCTGACGGACGGAACGGGCGAGACACGCGTCACGGTCCATCCCGGTGCTGAGCTCGCGGCAAAGGACGTCGACGGTTTCGCCGGATCGATTGCCATAGCCGATTTCCTCCTGCTCAACAACGAAGTGCCGGAGGACGTCAATCTTGCGGCGGTCGAGATCGCCCGTCGGTATGGTATCAAGATCATCTTCAATCCGGCACCGGCACGCCCGTTGCCGCAGGCGATTCTCAACGCCGTCTCGATCTTCACGCCGAACGAATTCGAGGAGTCCTCTCTGCCACATTCTTCCGCTGAGGTTGTCACGACCCTTGGCGCGAAAGGTTGCCGTGTCCGTTCGACGGGCGAAATCATCCCGGCGCCGGTGACGCAAGCCGTCGATTCGACCGGGGCGGGAGACACGTTCAATGCGGTGTTGGCCGTGCGGCTCGCCGAGGGCGCAACACTGCGCGAGGCTTGCGTTGCGGCGAACGCCGCAGCCGCGCAGTCCGTTGCTGTCAAGTACGTCATGCCATCCCTGCCCCGGCGTTAGAGGCCGAGGTGGGGGAACGCTCAACGCTCAACGTTCAACTCACAAACAGCGCGGCTCGTGGGGACACTCGCCCTCCAGTGCTACAGTCTGGATTCGCGAAGCACCGGGAGGGTCAAGCGTCTGCTTGACCGGCGGCGGTCACGCCGCCACTCCCGTGGTGTCGGCAAAGCCGGCAGCCGAGCCCAACTCCTCACTCCTCAATCCTCACTCCTCAATCCGCACGCGACGCGGAAGGCGGCGCGTGCGGTCCGAGTGCCGCAGTTGTGTTCCATCCGGTTGTTTGCCATAATAGAACACGGTTTTGAGATGAGTTGCATCTGAGGCTCTTGCAAAACCTCTCGCCTGCGGGTGTGGCACGGGCATCTTGCCCGTGTTTCATGGGCGGGACGCCCATGCCACGAGGGGTTTTGAGGTGAGTTGCATCTGGTAGCAAGCGAAACACACACAACACACACACACATTTTTACGCGACAATGATTACTGAACGACATCGAAAATCTCTTATCCGAGCGAATTATCACACGCACACAACGTGGTGCGATGGGGCGCATGCACCCGAAGCGGTCATCCTGTCGGCGATAGCCAAGGGATTTGAGGCGATCGGATTTTCATCGCATGTGGCATTCCCGGAGCGGATTCTGGGAATGCTTGATCCAGATAAGGGTTTGGAATATGCGGCGGACATTCGTCGCCTTCAAGCCAAGTACGCCGACCGCATCAAGGTGTTTCTGGGAGTGGAAGCCGATTACATTCCCGGGGCGACCGCGCCCGAGCGTTCGCGTTACGCCGCCTTGAATCTCGACTACATGATCGGCGCCATTCACTACGTGGTCACGGACGATGGCTCCCGCGTTCCCGTGGATAATCTGCCTCGAATGACGATGGAGGGCATCGCCGCGCACTTCCAAGGTAGCGTGGAGGCGTACATCAGGGCCTACTTCCGGCAGTTGCGCGAGATGGTGTCGCGGTATGAGTTTGAGATTGTCGCGCATCTGGACCTGGTTCGGAAGTTCAACGTCCGGAATCCCTATTTCGACGAAGACGCGGCATGGTACCGGGAAGAGTTAGAGCAGACGGCGGATGTCGTTGCCGCATCCGGCAAGATCGTCGAGGTCAACACCGGCGCTATCTCCCGTGGGTGGCTGGATGATGCGTATCCGTCGCGACCGTTCCGTGATCTGCTGCGCAAACGCGGTGTGCGCTTCATCCTCTCTGCCGACGCCCATGCCGCCGACACGATCGACTGCGCCTTTGATCGCTTTTCCTTGGAGGAGCGCTTTTTGGAAATGCTGCCCTAGCCTTCGTCAGTTGCCCCGGTACCGGGATTTCCTTTACCATACCGGCATGAAACACATCGGATGCGCGTTGACGGTATTTTTATTCTTGCACACCTCGGGATATGCGGCGCTTGCGGTTGACAACCGTCCCGCGTACGCTGACGAGTGGGGCTATCGGCCGACCGATGGCTCTACGGCGGTCATGAATCCGCCCTCCTTCACTTGGATCCACGACAAACGTGCCGAGCACTACCAGATCGAATGGTCGCGGACGCGCGACTTCGCCGCTCCCGGCACCGCCAAAAAAGTGCCTTGGTGCGTCTACACCCACCATGAGCCGCTTGAGCCGGGCGTCTGGTTCTGGCGCTACCGTTTCACTACCCCCAAGCAGGAGGTGTCGACGTGGAGCGCGGTGCGGAGTGTGACCATCCCGGACAACGCGATCCTCTTTCCTATGCCGACGCGCGCTCAGCAGCGTGAGCGGTTGCCGGAAAAACATCCGCGCCTCTTTATGCGTCCGGAGGATCTGCCGCGGATGCGCGCCGCCGCGCAGGATGGGCCGGCTGCCGCACGTTTCGCCGCACTCCGCAAAGCAGCCGACGACCTGATCAAGAAGGGTCCGACGCCTGAACCGGCGCATCGTGGATCGGCCCGCAACAAGGATGACGACGAGGCCGTCAAACATTGGTGGCCCAACCGCCTGATCGGCGACCGCGCCAGCAACGAGGTCGAACTGCTCGCCTTTGTTTGGCTGATGACTCAGGATGCGCGTTATGGCGAGGCGGCCCGCTCGTTCCTGATGGCGCTCGCCGCGTGGGACCCGGACGGCCCCAGCAACTTCGCGCTGAACTGCGAGGCAGGCAAGGCCGTACTCTATCGTCCGGCGCGCGCGTACGACTGGATCTACGACATTCTCACCGAGGCGGAGCGCGCCCGTTTCCGCGCGGTGTGGTCGCGCCGCGTGGCCGACGCCTGGAAGAGCGGCGAGGTCGGTCACGGCAACGGCCACCTGACGCGTCCGCTCAATAGCCACGGCAACCGCATCTGGCACAAGATCGCTGAAGTCGCCATCGCTTTCTACGGTGAGGTGCCGGAGGCCGAGACCTGGCTCGATTACGCCGTGAACAAATTTTACGCCGCCTATCCGGTCTGGGCGGATGATGACGGCGGCTGGCACGAAGGCGTCCACTATCTCACCGGTTACATGAACAAAGTCACGCCTTGGATGCAGATCGCGCACAGCGCGCTCGGTATCGACGGTCTTAAGAAGCCGTTCTTCAACCAGATCGGCAACCTTCCGCTTTACGTCATGCCGCCTCACTCGCCCAACGCCGGCTTTGGCGACCTCTCCTACCGTCCGCTCTCCTGCGCGTATCTCCACTACTTCGCTCGCATGAAAGGGGCCGATCCCGCTGGCGCGGCTGCGGCGGCCAACTGGTCGTGGTGGCTCCAGCAGACCCGTGCGGGCACCCCCGGCGGCGTCGAGGGCTTTCTGTACGCCGTCAATCTGCCGCCGCTGCCCGCGCCCGTTGCGCCGGCCAACCGGCCGCAGTCGATGGTCTTCCGCGGTACGGGCATTGTCAGTCTGCATGCGACCCTGCTCGACAGTCGCGACGACGTGCATCTGCTCTTCAAGGCTGCTCCTTTCGGCACCAGCAGCCATGGCCACAATGCGCAACTCGGCATTCAACTGAACGCTTTCGGCGACTGTCTGCTGCCCGCCTGTACCTACCGCGATCTGCACGGCAGTGCGTTCCACTACAAATGGGCGCACGCCGCGCGTTCCCAGAACACGGTGCTCGTCAATGGGGGCAACCCGCGCATGCACTCGGCCGCCGCCACAGGCAGCATCCTCGACGCGCGTTTTTCCCCTGAGTGGGACTACGTGCGCGGAGAAGCGACCGCCACCTACACCGGTGCCGTGACACGGGCCGAGCGCGCCGTGCTTTTCGTCAAGCCCGACATCGTGGTGCTCTACGACGATTTCGCCGCGCCCGCGCCCGCCACCTTCCAGTTCATGTCGCACGGGCTCAGCGCCTTCACGCTCGACGAAGCCGCGCAAACTCTGCGTCTCTCCCAGCAGAACGCCAGCCTTGAGGTCCGTTATTTCGCGCCCCAGCCGCTCATTTTCACGCAGACCGACGGCTTCGACCCGCCGCCCAAAATGCGCAACGGACGCCCCCCGTTCCCCAATCACTGGCATGTCGAGGCCGCGACACGCAAGCCCGCCACGACCAGCGACACCCTCACGCTATTGCTTCCCGCACGCGTTGGCAAAGAGGTGCCTTGCCAGGCTGAACGCATCGACTCGCCCACCGCCAGCGGCCTGCGCATCACGCGCGGCGGCAAAACGCTGCGCATCGCCTTCCGAAAGCATGGCGTCAGCGCCGCAGAGTGGGACGGCACAGCGTTTGATGGGCCGGTCTTCGTTAGTGCATTAGTGCATTAGTGCCTTATCGGCCCGACAAGCGCGATAAAAAACAAGTTGTTTCCTCGCACGAAGGCACAAAGGGCACTAAGGTTTTTTTGGGGGGCAGGGCTGGCCGCAAGTCGCAAGTCGCGGGTCGCGAGTCAACCACTCTTATTGCGACTACGCAGTGGCTCGCAATCTTGAGAGTAAAAGCGCTGCTCTGTTTTTTGGAACCGCCAAGACGCCAGGAACGCCAAGGGGTTGGGGAGGGCGCTGCTCAGTTTTTTAGCCGCAGAGAACGCAAAGATCGCAAAGGTTTTTGGGGGCATGCACCGCCTTCTGTGAACGCCGAACGCCGAACTCAGAACGCCGAAGTGAAAATCCCAAATCTAAAATCTCAAGCCCGCGCACCGCGCGGCAAGGGGGAGTCCCCGATTTTCATGAAGTTTCATGTGTTTCATGGTTAAGAACGGGTCTCGACAACCAAGGGACAGGTATTTAGACCCCTGCCAGTATTCACCACTTGCCGCTCCCTGAGCCAAAATGTCACACATGCTCAGGACATCCTGTCGCATGAATGAATGACGGGGCGGCGCTTACTTGTTAGAGTGGGCTAAGTTTCGCGCTAAATGGGCAAAAAATCGCCGTTGTTTTGAAAATTTTCGTGATTGTGGCGGTTGGCACGCGGATAGCTTGTTACTAAAGCGCCGAAGCGAGAGACGGCAAAAGGTTGACAAAAACAGGTCCGTATAGGCCATAACCCCTTTCACTCGCCAGGCCGTTGGTTCATATAGGTTGCCGTCTGCTGACTGGGGTTATGGCCTAGTTTTTACACTTTGTTCAAAAGGTTATAGGAGGTGCCGCATGAAGATGAAAGGTACACGAATGGGGAGCAGCGTTCTTTTAGCGGCGTTGCTGATCGGATCAAGCGTTTTCGCCAAAGAGGCTGGTGCGCTTGATTTTCGCAAGGGTTTTTCGGGAGTCGCGGCGAAGGCGACGCCGGCGGTTGTGTTTATTCAGGTGGAGAAGCAGGTGCCGGCCGGGCACATGTATCAATTCAACAATCCCTTCGATCTGTTCGGCGATGATTTCGCGGAGCGGTTTTTTGGCGTGCCGCGCAGGCCACGTCCGGATCGCAGAGCGCCCAACCGCAATCGCCAGCCGATGTTCAAGCAGACCGGGCAAGGTTCGGGGTTCATCATCAGCAAGGATGGCTATATTCTGACCAACACCCACGTGGTGGGTGATGTAGACACAATCACGGTGCGCCTGTCAGACGGACGGGAGTTCAAGGCGAAGCGCATCGGTGCCGACCCGCGGACAGAGGTAGCGCTGATCAAAATCGAGTCTGAGGGCGATCTCCCGGTGCTGGAAATCGGCGATCCGGAGAAGTTGCAGATCGGTGAGTGGGTGATTGCGATTGGCAACCCCTTTGGACTAAAGGAGACACTTACGGTGGGTGTAGTGAGTGCTAAAGGACGCAGTAACATCGGCATCACGGACTACGAAGATTTCATCCAGACCGACGCCGCGATTAATCCCGGCAACTCGGGCGGACCGCTCCTGAACATCGACGGCAAGGTTGTCGGAATCAACACGGCGATCTACAGCCGTAGCGGCGGCTACATGGGAATCGGGTTTGCGGTGCCGATCGATATGGCAATGCGCATCAAGGATCAGCTCGTCACAAGTGGCAGAGTGACAAGGGGTTACGTCGGCGTGTACCTCAATCCCGGCGAGGTTACCGAAGAGATGGCCAAGTCCTTTGGGCGCAACGAAGCGGGCGGCGTACTGATTGCCGAAGTGGAAAAAGACGGGCCTGCCGACAAGGCCGGCATCCGCAGCGGCGACATCCTGACCGAGTTGAACGGCGTCAAAATCAAAGGAAACACCTCGTTTCGGAACGATGTGGCACGGATCATGCCTAACACCAAAGCCGAGATCACGCTGTTCCGTGAGGGCAAGCCCAAGAAGGTGACGCTGACTGTGGGGACATTCCCCGACGACGATGCGGTGGCGGGCCAGACCGAGGGCGGCGGCGAACTGGCTGAGAAGCTGGGGTTCCAGGTGCAAGAGTTGACACCGGACATCGCGCGGGAACTCGGTTACGAAGACGATGACGAAGGCGTGGTGGTGTCGGAGGTGGACCCGGCTTCAGTCGCGTACGAGAAAGGATTGCGACCTGGGATGTTGATCATCGAAGTCAACCGGAGCGAGGTAGAGAACCTGAGAGACTTTAAGAATGCGGTAGGCAAGAGACGCGGGAAGGGCGTGTTGCTGCGGGTCAAGACCCGCGGGGGAACCGTCTTCATGAACCTGCCGGTGAACGATTAACCACACAACCAAAGTATATATAGACCACTCCTGTCATGCAGCACCGGGGCCGGGTAACACCGACCCCGGTTTTTTGCCCTGAGGCTCTTACAAAACTCCTTGCTTGCAGGTGTGGCACGGGCATCTTGCCCGTGTTTCTTGCGTTCTGCGTTTTTCTGTTTTTGGGGTTGTCAAGTGCCACTGCTTTTTTTATCCTGAAAGACCAAGCTTGCGGAGAGAAAGAGAGGTTCGAGTGATTTTACCAGTGGTGACATACGGAAACGAGATCTTGCGGCAGAAGGCCGTCCCGATAGCGCAGATCACGGATGAGATCCGGCAACTGGCCAGCGACATGCTGGAGAGCATGTATGCGGCCAAGGGGGTGGGGCTGGCCGCCGAGCAGGTCGGGCGCACCGAGAGCATCTGTGTGATCGACGTGCCGCGCGAGGCCGAGAAAGAGGAGTGCCGCGACTTCAACGCTGAGATCGCCATGCCGCTGGTTCTGATCAATCCTGAGATCATCGAGACCGAAGGCTCGCAGCGCAACGAAGAGGGGTGCCTCAGTTTCCCGGAGATCGGTGCGCCGATCACGCGCGCCGACACCGTCGCAGTAACCTATCTGGACCTCGAAGGCCGTCGCCAGACCATCAAGGCGCGCGGACTGCTCTCGCGTGCCATCCAGCACGAGACCGATCATCTCAACGGCGTGCTACTGGTAGACCGCATGAGTCCGATGCAGAAACTCTCCGTCGCCGGCCAGCTCAAACGCCTGCAAAAAAAATCCTGAAAAATTTTCATTTTCCCCGTTGACTCCCTTGGCGGGGCTGTGGTAATGTGTGCGGCTCTTTCCGGGGCATCAGGCGGCGCGCGCCGCCCGGGGCGCCGGGGGGGCGGCGGAGGGGGTTGCGGTTTTTCCGCGATTTTTTCCGCCGGGGGGTTGACAGGGCTCCGGCTTTTTTGCTAAAGTCCCAACCCGCGCTTGCA
>DUPH01000383.1 GCA_012838435.1 Lentisphaerota bacterium
CCCAAGCCGTCGTCAACAGTGAGATCCGCCTCGCCAATCGCAACGGGGCGCCGGAAGCGTACGTCAACCTCAACGGCGGCGCGCTGACCGCCCGCTACTTCCAAAAGGGCGGCAACAACGCTGCCGGTAACACGGCCTCCGCTGCAATCGCCTTCAACGGCGGTGTATTACGAACGGCCGACCCGAGTAATGCGGTTTCTGCACTCGTGCGCACCGGCGCCAACAATACGCCGCCCCTGCTCAACGTCTATGCGGGCGGTGCCGTGATCGAAACGCCCGGCACCGGCGGCGGCACCCTGTTGGACCAGCCGCTGTGCGCGCCAGCCGGTCTCGGTGTCGCGTCGGTCACCGTCACCGCGCCCGGATCAGGCTACATCGCGCCGCCGGCCGTGCTCTTCTCGGGCGGCAACGGCTCCGGTGCCACGGCCATCGCAGAAATCGACATCACGACCGGTACGCTGACTGCCATCCGCGTGACCTCGCCCGGCACGGGGTATACATCCGCGCCGACCGTCGTCCTGCGTGGCGGAGGCGGCACCGCAGCCGCGGCCTCGGCTGCCGTTGCCACGTCCGCCAGCGGTGGTCTCACCAAACTGGGCACCGGCCTGCTTAACCTGGCCGCCATCAACACCTACACCGGCCCCACCATCGTCTCCAACGGCGTGTTGCGGCTCGCGGCCGGCAATGAAACCCTCACACCCGCCAGCGCGATCACCCTCGCAGGCGGCACACTGGATCTGGGCGGTGCCACGATCACAAACAACCGCTCCGTCACGCTGACCGGCGGACGGCTCGTCAATGGCACGCTCTCCGCACCGGCCTTTGTCAAAAGCGGCGCAGGAGCGGCCACGCTCGCCGTCGCCCCCGCCTGTGTCTCGGATGCGGCCCTGCACGACAGCTACGTGCGGACGCTCAATCCGCTGCTCTGGTACGACCCCTCCGATGCTGCGACGGTCACGCTCGACGCCGCCGGCCGCGTCACCATCCTGCTGAATAAGGGCACAAAAGCCGGCATGGACACCTCGATCAACTATGTCAACGGCGGCGTCGCCCTTTCGGCACCGCTGCTGGCAACCGGCTCGCTCTCCTATGCGGCTTCGGGTCTGCCCATGATCAAGATCGACGCCAACAACCGCGGTCTCGCCAGTGATGACCTCGTCGGCATCACCGGGTCCGCCGCACGTACCGTCGTAACGGTGTGTACCCGCGACAGCGAATCAGACGGTGCCATCGTCTCATTCGGTGCCGCTGCAAACGGACAGCTCTTTGAAATCGGCGACCGTCACAGCTCGGCTGTAGGCGGCTGTTTCGGCGATGGAAACGACCTAGCCATGAACCCCAAGAATCCTGTGGGCACACCCAATGTCTACACCGTGAGCGTGACCGGGCCTAAAAACCTCGTTGCTTGGCGTACGGGCGTGGCGCCGTCTAACGCGACCCTCACCACCACCTCCACCCTGGACACCGGCGCGTCCCGCTTCTTCATCGGGCAACGCTTCGGCGACCCCAACCGTGCCGACTTCCGCGGACAGATCGGCGAAGTGCTGGTTTTCGACCGGCTGCTCGACGAGAACGAGCGCGTGGAACTACAGCGCCTGTTGGTGAAAAAGTGGATGAGTGTTCCGTCCGGCGAATCGGAGAATACAATCAGCCCGGTGACCGTCGCCGAAGGCACCCTGCGGCTCGCGCCCAGTGCGGAGGCGATCGCGGCCCTCGCGCCGACCGTCTGGTATGACCCGTCCGATCCCGCCACCGTCACCACCGACGCCGCCGGACGTGTCACCGCCCTCGCCAACAAAGGCACGCGCGGAACATCCATGGATGCCGGTATCCAG
>DUPH01000043.1 GCA_012838435.1 Lentisphaerota bacterium
ATGAACTCTCGTCTCTTCATTTCTCGTTCCGTTCTTTCGTTTCTTACCATCGGGAGGGACGAGCGTCTGCACGTCCGCGGGCAAGCAGACGCTTGCCCCTCCCACCGCGAACACGAGGTCACACATCGATCGGCATCCCGCAAGCCTGCAGGTGACATTTGTGAACCAGGTAATCGTGCGCATAGGTGTACGGGTTGAGCATCTCGCCATTCACCACGGCGGCGAACTCGCGCCACTGATCCTCATAACGGTCTTTCGGCGGCGGCATGTCGATGGTCTGTCCCCCCTTCTTGTATCCGTCACGTGCCTCTTCCAGAAAGAGCTTCACAACGCCTCCCGACATATTACCCCGCGACTCAAGCGGATCAATGATGATCGTGCCCTTATCGCCCATCACCTTGAAGCGCCGGTTGACAAATCCCTGCGCCTCGGTGATGGAGGTCCGGACGGTCGCCAACCGCCCGCCGTCAAACTCGAACACCGCCAAACCGTTGTCAAGCACCCCGTCGCCACGGGTACAGCGCTGATACGGCGTCACGCGTTCCGGCGCGCCCATGATCGTGACCATCAGGTCGATCAAATGGCAAGCCAGAATATACTGGATGCCGCCCTTGTACTGCTTGATGAGATTGCGGTAGCCTTGGCCGTCATATCGGCCCATCGAGGCATCCAAATCGACAACCCGTCCGATCAGCCCCTCTTTCACCGCTTTGATGCAGAACTGCACGGCTGGGTTGTTGCGATACATATAACCGACCTGCACCGTGAGCTGCCGGGCTTTCGCCTCATCCAGCAGCGTACGGAGCGCCGGTAGCGACTCGCCACACGGCTTATCCAGATGGATGTGCTTGCCGGCGCGGATGCTGCGCAGAGCGGGAGGAATGCAGATGCGCTCCTCGGTCTCAATGGCCACCGCCTGAAGCCCGGGGATCGCCAACAGATCCTCCTGACTCATCCAGTTGAGTCCTTTGTAGCATGCATTCCCCGGCATTTTTCCCGGTGCGCCCGGATGGTCGCCCGCCAGGCCGACCACCTCGAACAACTCAGGCAGTTTACGTAGCGTGGACATCTTGTAGGCATGCTGATTGCCGGTACCGATTTGGCCGATTTTTATGGGTGCGCGCCGGGCGGGCGCCGCGTCCTGTCCGAGGGCCGCGCTACCGGCCAAGCCGATCCCCACCGCCAAAAAGCTGGATGCCGCCAGAAAATCACGGCGCGACAAGTCGGGGTGGTCCCCCGTTCTGAGCATCTCTATCGGTGCCATTTCACGTTATCCTCCTATGCAATCCCCGTCTGTAGCCCCTTGTGGCATGGGCGTCCCGCCCATGAGGCGAACACGGGCAAGATGCCCGTGCCACCCCCCCTTGTGGCATGGGCGTCCCGCCCATGAGGCAAACACGGGCAAGATGCCCGTGCCACATGATTGACGAAACAGGAAAAACATTAAGAAACTCTCTGTGCCTCCGTGCCTCTGTGGTTCCCTTGATCATTACTGCAAGAAAAGTATCGTGCCACGGCGCGGGTAAACGGTCAACTCGAACCGGTCGAACCCGAAACTCGCTTCTTCGGGAATGGCATCCTGAACGCCGATAATCTCAACCAGCAAGGTGTCGGCCGAATGCGGAATGTTCTGCAGCGGCTCCAGCAACGCGAGATCGTACACATGGTCACGATAGTCACTCCAGGCCGTGCCGCAGAAGAAGAGGTCATCGCCGCACGTCAGGGTACTCGTGAACACCTCGACATTCGTCGCCTCGCCGAACAAACTCAACGTGCTGATCTGCGGCTCTGCGCCTTGGTTGGGGCCGAGACCGACACTGAGCACCTCCGTCCCGTCGACCCGGATCATGAAGCGGTCGCCTTTCGCCGTCGGCTTCATCTGACCGAGCTGCGCCAGCATCATGCCCAGACCGATTTTGTCATGTTGCGGCAGATCGGTAAAAACCAGCGCGGCACTGTTCGTCAGGGTCACGAACGAGCGCAGGAAGCGGCTGCCCGGGAAGCCCGCCGTGGTCAGCGTGTTGGTCAGCATGGGCGTGTACTGGACGAGCAGCCCGTCGGCCGGCACCGCGTTGGAAGCCGCCAGTCCGGCCAGCTCGTCGGCACTCAGCGCGCGCGTCCAGATCCGCGCGGCAGCGATATCGCCCCTGAACAAAAAGCCAGCATCGGCGCGACCGTCGCGCCCCAGATAGTAGTACGGCCCTTGCAACGGATACGCCCCCAGCGTCTCGGCCTGACTGCCCATCAGTTGTCCATCGAGGTACAGTGCCATCGTGTTGTTGCCCCGGACGCCAGCCAGCCGGTGCCACTGGCCGTCGCGCGTATTGATATCCGTAGGCGTGACACTCAGCCAGGTCGCGGCATCCGTATTCCGTAGATAAAACCGTACAACGTTCGGACCTTCAAGCTGCAGATTCACCGTGTTGTACACATGGTTGGACCAGTTCCCCATTAGAGCCCCCGCACCTGTCGACGTCGTGCGGAAAACAGCTTCGCAGGTGAAATTAGTCATCGGAACCCTTCCGAGCTTCGGTGCCCCAAGCAGGATCCGATAGCCCGGCCAACCTGTCCAGGGTTTGCTGGCATTAAAGGGCGCGTGCAGATCGTACTCGGCGAGCAGATCATCCTTTGAAAGCGCATCGCTGCCCGGCACGCCGAAGGCGACGATCTCCGCCAACTCGTTGGTACTCAACGCACGCATCCAGACGCGGCTTTCCCCCATTTCGCCTTTAAAGGCGACAGCGGTTCGGCTATCACGTCCCAGATACAGGTAATCGCCTAGAAGAGCGTAGGAACTCGGTGCTATGGTTCGTGTCCCCACTTCTACTCCGTTCACTTACAGATACAGCGTGTCGCCGTGCCGGATGCCAGCCAAATGGTGCCACTGACCGTTACGGGTGTTCACGTTGGTGGCCGTCGCCTTAAAATCTATGTCTCCGTAATTAGGAATGCCCAGATAGAGCCGGACTTGGTTGTCGTAAAAAAACTCAAGATTGACGACACCGAGGGTTTGACCATAGAAATTGCCCATCACCGTACCCCGGCCGCCATCTGTCGTGCGGAACCACGTCTCCAGCGTGAAATCGCCTTGCGAAAGTTGCCGCATCGTATCGGTCAGTGGCACCCTCCATTTCACATCGGCGACCTCGGCGTTGAATGGCCCCTCCGCGTGTCCCGCCGTGTCGGGCACGTAGTCGAGCACGGGCCTGGCTGTGTCAGCCGCCACGTAGGGATAAGCGGGGTCCTGCACGTTGTGTATCAGCCAGCCGTTGTTAAACATGCCAGCGGGCAGTCCGCTGTCTGTGTTCAGCGTGAAGGAAAGATCCTTCCCGCCCAGTGAGATCACCGGCGCCGGCGCCGGCGTGAAGGCAAGCTTCGCCCCGCTGACACCGCGCTGGTAGACCGCCTCGACCTCGGCGGCGGAGAGCGCACGTCCCCACAGCGCCAGATCGTCGATCATCCCCTTGAAACAGCGCCAGCCCCAACCGCCAAACACCAAATCGCCGCGTGCGGCACCAATGTGGAACCCTCTAATCCCCCTGATCTCACTCCCGCCGAACACGGCACCGCTGCCGACACTGTGGCTGAACACAAAGACACCGTTGGTGTACACGGAGAGCGTGGTCGTGTTTCCGACCGTGGAAAACGTATGGGTCAAATGCACCCACTCCCGCAATTCGGTGGTGATGGCACCGACGTAGTCCTGTCCAGCATAACTCGCAAAGCGGCTATGAGCACCGATCTCGGCCTCGTAGGTGGCCGTGTAGTTGTCGCGCGTCTGATAGACACTCTGGCGCGTGTCGTTCGTCTGCTGCCAGTACCACAGTGAAAGCGTGAACGAGGTTTCCAAGTTATCTTGGTGATACGGCAACCGGATAGCAGCGGTTCCATCCAGCAATAGCGCGTTGCCGACGATGCCAGACGCGCCGTCGGCGACTCCAGCGACCGGCGTCCCTAAAAGCACAGACGCATTGTGATGCGGACTGGGCGTCACCTGGTTGACAAGCAGGTTCTCCGCGTCATCAAAACTCCAATAGGCCAGCGGATCGTCGATATCTCCCCGCACGGCGAGCGCACCGAGCACGCCCGCCGCCACGCCGAGCAGG
>DUPH01000384.1 GCA_012838435.1 Lentisphaerota bacterium
AACACACTAAACACACGGAAACAGAGCCATGCCTTTCCGTGTGTTCGGTGTGTTCCGTGGTTAAACAATCGATCCCGATAGCGATCCCGATCCCGATTTGGATGAAACCTTGAAACCTTGAAACCTTGAAACCTTGAAACCTTGAAACCAGAAACCAAAGAGAGTTGAAGGTTCAACTGCTCTTTTTAGGCTAAACACACGGAAACAGAGCCATGCCTTTCCGTGTGTTCGGTGTGTTCCGTGGTTAAACAATCGATCCCGATAGCGATCCCGATCCCGATTTGGATGAAACCTTGAAACCATGAAACCATGAAACCTTGAAACCAGAAACCAAAGAGAGTTGAAGGTTCAACTGCTCTTTTTAGGCTCACCCCCTGAAGATGAAGACAAAGGCCAGCATACAGACGATCAGCAGGAAACAGGGGACCAAGAAGATCCGCCGCCAATCGAAGCCGTCCGCGCTGCGAAAGCGATCCATCACCGCGCCCGTGATCCATGTTCCGACGAAGAGGCCAAGCCCCTGTGTGACGGTTGTGTAGAGCGCTTGCGCCGAACCGCGGATTTCCGGGGGAGCCACACGCTCCATGTATAGGAACCCGGCATCGAAGAAGAACGCATAAGCCAATCCATGCAGGGCCATGGAAGCGATGATCGCAGAACGCGGCTTCATCCGGGCATACGTCATGAACATCACGATCCACATGAGTGTCGCGATGGCCAACGTCCACTGGTAGCCCATCCTGCGGAAAATCAGCGGCAAAATGACCGCCATGGCCACAATCTGAGCGGCCTGGGCGATGCTCATCAGGCCGGGGATCGAGGCGTTCGGCGTGCCGATGTCTTCCAGGAACCGGGATGTGCCCAGAAAATAAAACTGGAGCTGCGTGGTGACGACAAACGAGATGATCAGGAAGAGCAAGAAGTTGGTGTCCTTGAGCATGGAGATCGCTTGCAGGAACGGGAAGACCGCTCCGTCTTTGTGCGCGGGCGGGGTGTGCGGCAAGAAGAAGCAATAGATCCCCATGATCAGGGAGAAAACGCCCGCCAAAATCAGGCAGTCGGAGTGGACGACCTGCCACTTGCCGGAGCGACGCCAGGCTGTCAGCAGCAATCCGGCCACGACCCATGAGATGGAGCCCCAAACACGGACACGAAAATAGTTAACCTCGGGGTTCGGGATGTGCGCGAACGCTAAAGAGTTCACCAGCGCGAGCGTTGGCGCGAAGCAGACCGCGTACAGCCCCATCGCTATGAACATCGGCCAGAAGCGTTTGGCTCGGGCAGCGATAAACAGAAAAACAGCGCCAGCCAGATGTGCGGCACCGAGATACCACTGCATAGGACACCATTTATCGACGATCTGCCCGGCTGCCAGAGGCACAATGATGCAAGCCAGCGGCATTACGCCGTAGATCCATCCCAGTTGTTTGCCGCTCATTTTCAGGGTTCCGAGCAGGCGCGAGGCCAGCACCGGACTCCAAGCCCCCCAAATGAGGAACTCGAAAAACATCATGCCGCTCAGTAGGAAGTAGAGGTTCCAACTCATGTCTTCTCCTTTGCTATTTCGGTTGTTTTGGTTTTGTGAGGTTCTTGCAAAATCCCTTGCTTGCAGGTGTGGCACGGGCATCTTGCCCGTGTTTCATGGGTGGGACGCCCATGTCACGAGGGTTTTTTAGCAAGAGTCTCTTTGTAATAATCGAAATAGGTTCGTGTTTCGAAACGTTCCGCCGCGTATTCCAGAAAGCGGCGGGTCCATGTCAGGTCTGGGTCGCAGAGCAGACTGGTCCAGTCGTGCTGCAGGTGCGCCCAGCAGATGCCACGGTCGGCATGCGTGTCAACCTGCTCCTTGAGGTAAGCAAGGTACTCCGCCTGCTTGTCCCACCCATTGTCATGACGCCACTGCGCGTCGATCCAGCCCTGCACCGGAAACTCAAGGATTTCCGGGAAGCCTTGGCGCTCATAGAAGAAAGGCTGGATGTCCCAGTCGAGCGGGAAATAATCCAAGCTGTTGCGACCGTAAGAGCGCGTGTATACCATGCCGTACCGCGCGATGATTTCGAGAATATCGGGGCGATCCGAAAGTCCGCGGTAATGGGTGTACGGCGTGGTGAGGCCCTTGCACTCGACGCCGAGGTGACGTTTGAGCAACTCGCAGGGACGCGCGATCTGCTCTTCGATGCGTGCGAAGTCCAGTCCTTTGAGATAGACCCGGCTGCCGGTCTCTTCCACCACGGTCTTCAGCGGGTAGTGCTCGTGCGTGTGCTGGGCGATCTCAAAGAGCCCTGATGCGAGGCACGCCTCCAATTCGCGTCGGTGCGCCTCGATGTTGGCGCCGACCATGAAGATCGTGGCCGGCACGTTGACTGCGCGGTGAACATCGACGATGCGCGTCAGAAAGCGCGTCGTCGTGTCCACCGGCACGGGCCTGCCGACCCATTTCTCGCCCGGTACGCGTCCGGGGATGCGCTCCACGTCATAGCCGATAACTAAGGTCGATTTCATGCAACTCCTTAAAGGGTAATGGTGTCGGTCGTGTAGATGATTTCGGCAGATGGATGATCCAGCAGGAAAGAGGCCGGCGTTTCCACACTGACCCGATCCGTCTTGATCCGCCGCAGCGGCACGGTCTGCTCCTTGAAGCACGCCACCAGCAAGATGTCGCGCGCCGCCAGAATCTGGCGCATACCCATGGTGACGGCCTTGCGCGGCACGGCGGTCAAGTCTCCGGACGCCGTGAGGCGTGCGTTCGTCTCTATGGTTTGCTGGGCGAGTGGGATCACGCGGGTGGGCAGTGCGGCGAAGGCCTCGGTTGAAATCTCCGACTCGGGCTGTGGTTCGTTGAAGGCGATGTGGCCGTTGAAACCGATGCCGAGCAACTGGAGATCGAGTCCGCCGCGAGCTTCAAGCCGTGCATCGAATCCGGCGGGATCTTCGGCGTCCGGAAAAAAGGCATTCTCTAGCTTGAATCCGAGCCGGGGGTCGAGAAGGTTGAACAGGCGTTCCGTCATGTAGCTGTGGTAACTGAGCGGATGATCCGACGCCACGTTCCTTCCCTGATGGTCCACATACTCATCCAAGTTGAATGTCGCGAGGCCGCCGAGATCAAGTCCGGCATCGTTCAGAAGCTCGGCCAGCAGTTGATACGGGCGGATCATCGTGTTGCCGGTGGCGAGCCCGATGGCGGCGTTGCCTTTCCGGTCGAGATGGGTTGCAATCGCATCAAACAGCTTCTGCGCCGCGAGGCGACTGGCTGCTTCATAGTCCTGTACAGGGGTCCATGTCACTTTATTCGGTTTCTGGTTTCTGGTTTCTGGTTTCATTTTTTACACAGAGTTTGGTTTCTACACTTGAGCGTTATCCGCCGCGCAGCCGTTCGATCGCGAGCCCGATATCGCGCAGGCGGTCGTCGCCGGCTTCGCGCTCAATCGCGAGCGCACCGCGGTAGCCGATCTTTTGCAAAGCCTCAAGAAATGCCTTTTGGCCCACTTCGCCGTCGCCCCAAGGCACTTCGGTGCCCCACTTTCCGGGCTCACGCGTTGCGAGGGCGTCCTTGACGTGGATGTGCCGGATCCAAGGCGCGAGTGTGCCGATGGCTTTGATTGGGTCGCCCTTGCCATAGAGGATCATGTTGGCGGGATCAAAGTTGACACCGAGCGCCGGATGGTTGAGTGTTTCGAGCAGGTGCCGTAAGCTGTCAGCGGTTTCCTGTCCGGTCTCAAGGAGCAGCCCGATACCGTGTTCGGCGGCTACATCCGCGAGCAGGGTCAGGCGCTCACGGATGCACTGCGTGGCCGCGCCCTCCTCCTCTTCGATAAAGCCGGCATGCAGGGTGAGAAAAGGAGCGCCGAGTTCAACAGTCAGTTCGACCGAGCGCAACACCATCTCGCGGCTGCGCGGCCAGTGCTCGTCCGGCACGATCCCGCCCGTCGCCCGGATGCTCTCCAGCGAGGTGTAGTCCTCATGGAAAAATCCTATCGTCGCGGCACTCACGGTCCACGCATGATGTCGAACCGCAGCCAGATAATCGGCGCCGTTCTCCGCAAAGGCAGGCTTGAGCGCCAGATTCACTTGGCGCAGTCCGAGTGTCTCCATGGCGCGCGCCACGCCATCGGGATCGCACCGCAGCGACCATGAGCAGACCGACAGCGGCCAGCCGCATACGGTATCAGGTTGGTTTTTAAGTTCGTTCATTGTTAGGCTCCTTTTTTAACGCAGAGACGCGGAGACGCAGAGATTTTGGGGCTACCGGAGCGGCGTACACGCCGCCCACAGAACTGGGACGCGCACAATTTGGAGTGCGGTGACAAGAGCCGCGCTGTGCGCGGGTCGCGGCACCGCTTTCCCTCCGCGCTATGCGCGGAAGGCGGCTCGTCCAAATCGTGTCAATCATGTCAATCATGTCAACCATGTCAAAAATGAAATCCGAAACCGAACATGTGTGCGCGCCAGCCTTTTGCAAGACACGCTGTTGCGGGCGGGGACGCCCGCATTGTTGTGAAAGGCCGATTGAGATTCCGGTGCGCGGTATCTGGGCTCGCGGAGCGCCGGGAGGGGCAAGCGTCTGCTTGCCCGCGGACGAGCAGACGCTCGTCCCTCCCATCCTGCGGACAAAAAAGGAACAATCTGTCATCAGCCGAGCACCTCCTCCTTGATCTCGATCTTTTGTCCCGTGGTCAGCGATTCGCGTTCGGCCTCCAACAGGCGGAGCGTCATCAGCGCGTCATGCGGCGAGATCACGGACGGCACGCGCTCACCTCGAATGCGACTCACGAAATACCGGATCTGGTGCTCGTAGCCGTCGCCGGCTGCAACCGATGGCGAGAAGGACTCGCCCGACACTGGATAGACCATGAACGCCGGCGATTTTTTGCTGTCGAAACAGATGACGGCTTTTTCCATCACCAGCGTAAACGCCATCTGAAAGCCGTGCGACGGCGTCATCGCCCAGCCGCCTTCGGCCGTGACGAGCGGGCCGTCGGCGTAGCGGTAGGCGGTGAGGATGTGGTTCGCATCGCCCGCCGCAAGATCGCCATGACTGATGATCGATTCCGGCAGACCGAAAAGATGTTGCACGAAGTCCGTGTCATGGCTGTGCAGGTCGAAGAGCATGCCGCCGCTCCGCGCGGTGTCTGCAAACCAGTGGCCGCGCCGGGTGTGCGCCGTGGCGGAGAAGCGCCTGAAGGCCGCCGAGATGACGCGACCGTATGTCCCGTCCGCGACGATCTTCTTGGCCTTGGCGTACTCCGGCCAGAAGCGGATGCAGTGGCCGATTTGCAGGTAGCGGTCCGCGCGCGCGGCGGCGTCCACCATGCGTTGTCCCTCTGTGCTGGAGAGTGCCATCGGCTTTTCACAGAGCACATGCACACCGGCTTCCAGCGCGCGCACAGATACGTCGGCATGCAGGTAGGTAGGCACCGTGATCGATACCGCGTCAAGCTGTTCATGCGCGAACAACTCGGCGGGATCGGAGTAAATCGCGACATCGGAGAGGTCCACGCTCTCGGAAGCGCCCGCGATGTTGCCGCGCGGTCCGCCGCCGTCCTTCAGGGCCGCCGCATCGGGGTCGCACACCGCCGCGATCCGCACATCCGGCAGGGCGCGCCAGCAACGGTCGTGCATGCGCCCCATGAAGCCGAATCCAATGATGCCGACATTAAGGTTGTCCCGATGCAACACTTGCTTCATTTCCTTTCCTCCGTGAAACACGGACAAGATGCCCGTGCCACATCTACACGGGCAAGATGCCCGTGCCACAGTTAAACACCCTGTCCCGCGAAGAACCGATCCATGATCGCACTGTATTCGGCGTCTGAGTAGTTGTTTTCTTCGATCGTCACCCAGCCGTTGTAACGAACCTCGTCGATGACATCCCGCACCGATTTCCAGTTCACGCTTCCGCGACCCAGCCCGACAAACTCGCCATCGTTCTTCATGCTGCGGTCGATGCGGAAGTCCTTAATGTGCAGTTTCACGATCAGGCTACCCATCGCCCGCAACCAATTTTCGGTCGCGGTGTACCGGACATGGTTGCCGAGATCGACATACGCTTTGACCCAAGGCGAGTCAAACGACTTCACGAACGCGGCGGCGAATTCCGGTGTTACCCAAAGGTTGTTCCACACATTTTCAAGCGCGATGATCACGCCTTCCCGCGCGGCAACCGGAATCAGTTTAGTGACCGCTTCGCGGGTCAGGTCGGTGGAGCGGTTCTGCGCATCGATGTAGGCGGCAAACGGCGCGTTGTCGTCCTTCACCACCGTGCGGACATGCAGCGTCTGCGGATCAAAGTCGATGCTGAACTGCGAAGGCTTCGGCATGGTCATTCCGCCCACACGGCACGGCACCAGCAGCATCGTGCTCGCGCCGTATGCGGCGGTGACCTGTATGCGCTCGACCATGACATCGAAGGAGCGCTTGCGCGCGTCGGGATCGGGATTGTTGAAATCAGCTCCGCCGCTCATCAGCGAGTGGATGCGCAGCCCGTGCTTTTCCGCAGTGCGCCGTCCTTCGATGGCTTGTTCGACCGTGATGCCTTTGCGCGTGAGTTCTACGCCGGGGAACCCGGCTTTTGCGATTCGCTCACAGGTCGCATCGTCCGCCACCTGCGCGATCAGAGCTTTTTCGAGCTTCGTTTTGTACACGGGGTCTGCCGCCGCATGCGATGCCGCAGGCAGCCCCGCCACGATTCCCGCCGCAGCGGTGGCCTTCAGAAAGTCACGCCTGTTCATTTGCTTTCCTTTCGATTCTCTGTCCCTTGAGGTTCTTGCAAAACCCTTTGCTTACAGGTGTGGCACGGGCATCTTGCCCGTGTTTCATGGGCGGGACGCCCATGCCACGAGGGGTTTTGCAGGCCTCCCTTGACTCACGCCTTACCCGGTACCGCACCCACGCCTTCAGCGGGCATCGGGATGTCGTCCGTGCGCTCGAAGTCCGCCGCCGTGAATCCGGCGTTCATGTTGTAGAACTCCGAGTCGGTGTTGGTGAGCAGATCCGACATGCGTACCGTCCGGCCCGTGTAGGCGGAGAAGGTTCCCATCATCGTCGAGGCCGTTGACATCGCCACCTGTTCGCCCTCGTTGAGCAAATTGCCGTTGAGCAGGCCGCTGAGGAAATCGCAGTGCTCCATGATCAGTCCGTTTTCATGACGCCCCTTGATCCGCTCTTCGTCGTACTGCACCTCCTTGCCGTCAAACCGCGTGATCTTGCCGCCGCAGGCCACCTCGCCCTCGGTTCCGACCAGCAGGGTGCCGACCCGGTCCGAGCAACCGGAGATGTGACGCCCGATCGCCTGCACATGTATGGAGTCGCCATAGTCATAGTCAATCGCCATGCAGTCGTAGATGTTACCGATGCCCGCCGGGCGGCGGTGACGCGCACCGATGGCCATCGCGGTCTTCGGAAGGCGCCCGAGGTACCAGTTCGCGAGATCGACTTCGTGGATCGCCTGCTCCGTGATCTGGTCGCCGGACATCTCCCAGAAGTGGTACCAGTTGTTGCAGAGGTAGGCGGCGTTCGACTCGTTGTTGCGGCGCGGCCGGACCCAGATGCCGCCTTGGCAGCGATACACCCGGCCTGCGAGGAGATTGCCGATCGCGCCCTTCTGCACGGGCCCGATCAGCCGGAGGTGGCGGTTGGAGTGGCGGTGCAGCGTGCCCGACAGGATCGAGAGGTTCTTGGCCTTGGCCTCGGCAACCCCCTTGAGGAACTGGCGCAGACCCGCCGCATCCGTGGCGATCGGCTTCTCGGCGAAGACGTGTTTGCCGGCCTTGACGCACGCTTCGAGGTGTAGCGGACGGAAGATCGGCGGTGTCGCCAACAGGATGATCTCGGCGTCCAGTTCGAGAACCTTCTTGTAGCCGCCGGCACCGCCGAACGCGAACTTCTCGTCGCAGCCGTTGGCCTTGCAGACCGCAGCGGCTTTTTCCTGGAAGAAGTCGGACGCGCCGACCAGCACGGCCTTGTGCCCGAGCCGCTCCGCTGCAGCCCGAATGTCCTTGACGGCTCCGGAACCTCGACCTCCGCAGCCGACTACTGCGTATTTAAATACGCGCTGTGCCTG
>DUPH01000385.1 GCA_012838435.1 Lentisphaerota bacterium
CAGGTGACCGAGTCCGTGCGCTGGTACGACTGCGTGCGCCACGCCATCGCGGACGGCGTCACGACATTCGTTGAGTTCGGCCCCGGCAAAGTGCTCTCTGGACTCATCCGGCGCATCGACAAGAGCGTGACCACACAGAACGTGGCCGACACGGCATCGCTTGACGCGGCGGCCGCAGTTTGCGAAGCTTAACACTTTGCACGAAGGAAATTATCATGGCAGTATTTGAAGGAAAAGTGGCGGTCGTGACCGGCGCTGCGCGCGGTATTGGTCAGGAGATCTCCAAACGATTGGCGCAGGAAGGCGCCGACGTGGCGCTTTGTGATTTGCAGGCGGAGTGGCTCGCCGAGACTGCGGGCATCGTCGAAGGGCTTGGCCGCAAGGCCTTGTCGTTGGCGGTGGACGTGGGCGACAGCGAAGCGGTCAACGCCTGCATCAATGAGGTGATCAAGGTATTCGGCAAGGTTGACATTATGGTCAACAACGCCGGGATCACCAAAGACACGCTCTTGGTGCGTATGTCGGATGACGATTGGGATGCGGTTCTGCGCGTGAACCTGAAGGGTACCTTTCTGTTCTCGCGTGCCGTGGCCAAGCACATGATGAAGCAGCGGAGCGGGGCGATCATCAACATCGCTTCGATCAGCGGCGTCATCGGCACCGCCGGACAAGCGAACTACGCGGCCTCCAAGGCCGGCGTGATCGCCCTGACGAAGTCCACCGCCAATGAACTGGCGTCGCGTGGCGTCCGGGCGAATGCGATCGCCCCGGGATTCATTTCGTCGAAAATGACCGACGCGCTGTCAGAGGACGTGCGCAAACAGTACCTGTCGCGGATCCCGCTGGGCCGTTTCGGGACCGTCGAAGACATCGCGAACGCGGTGGTCTTCCTCGCCTCGGAACAGTCGAGCTACATGACCGGACAGACGCTGCACGTCAACGGCGGCATGGTCATGTGATGAATTGGCGCGGCATGTGCCGCAACTGTGTAAACAAGCAAGAGAAACTAGGTCAAGGAGAAACAAATGGCTAGCAAACTCGAAGAGCGGGTCAAAGAGATTATCGTAGAGCAACTGGGCGTCAACGCCGAGCAGGTCACACCGGAGGCTTCGTTCATTGACGATCTGGGCGCGGACTCGCTGGACACTGTCGAGCTGATTATGGCGTTCGAAGAGGAATTCGGTGCCGAGATCCCGGACGAGGACGCCGAGAAGCTGACGTCAGTCGGCAAGGTGCTTGAGTACCTGGCGGGCAAGGGCTTCGATAAGGAGTAGCCTTAGCTAGTGCATTAGTTCGTTAGTGCATTAGTTTAGCCCATATCGCTACGAGCCGCCTTTCGCGCGTTGCGCGGAAGGCGGTCTCTGTTTCAGGCCGCAGCGGCGTAAACGCCGCCCACAGAACTACTCCCGGTAGGGCTTCATCTGCACGAAGTTCAGCATCAGCGTTTCGCCGGGAGTGGCCGACGCATCGTGGAAAACGAGCGTGAGTGTCGGTGCCGTGGCCCGGAACACGATGCGGTGCAGGTTGACCTTGGCCACGTTGTCATTGTGCGCGTATCGCCCGCCTTTGCGCCGGTCGATATGCACGAAGCTGCGTGCCGCATCGCGCTCGACGCCCGGCATCTCCACCTCAATCCCGTAGCGGCGCGGATTGAAGTGCTTCTTCACGACGTCGGTGTGGTCGGCGGTGACAAACTGTAGGCAATAGAGCTTGCCCGGCGTCAGGCCGCGTGCCGTCTGGCTGACGCGGTTGGTGCCGTTCGGCTGGCGCGTCAACAGACAGAAGGTGTCGCCCGCCTTGCCCGCTCCCCAACGCCCTTGGCTGTTCTTGCCGTAACCTGCCAGTGTCTCGGCGCGCACCGCCCCTTCGGCGGCGGGTGCCACCTCCCAGCCGGTCAGCCCGTCGGTGAAATCGCCATTCACCACCAGTTCTGGTCGATAGCGGAAACCGTAGCGCTCCGACAGCCGGTCGCGACGCCCCTCGACCGCGTAGTGGCGCATCAATTCAAACGACCAGCGCGCCATCTCTTCGTCGCCGTAATAGGTGCCCCAGTAACCGATCGTCGCCAAGCCCTCGAATACCGGATCGTTCGCCACCAGATTGACCTGCATGTCGAGAAAAACCTTGAAGTCCACGGCGGGGTTGTGTTCCAGCGACAACACGGGAAGCTGGTTGAAGTTCCCGAAGATGATCCCGCTGCCTGCGGCGGCTCCCGGCAGATAGACGTTGAAGCGACGCATGGTTTCGGCAATCATGTTGTCGAGGTACGCAGCGGCGGCGCGCTCGTCTTCCTGCGGGTGGCAGTACGCCTCATACAACAACCGGCCGCGACTGTGCGAGGCGTTCAGACAGGCCGACATGAAATCGGTGTGCAGCGAGGAGGTGCCGGGCTTGCCGACGATCCACGTATAAACCCGGCGGTTTTCTGGGTTGGGCAAGCTCCAGAGTGCCTGAGTGTAGTGGTCGATCGTGATGCGTCCGAAGAAGAGTTCGTCGCTGGTGATACCGTCGTAACGCGGCTGCGTCATGCCGGCATGCGCCGCCATCCGTTCCCGCAGGGCGACCGGATCATCCACCGGCGCGACATTGAAATTGGCCAGCCAGAGCAGGCCGCGCGCCTTAGCCTCGGACAGCGCCTCGCCCGGCAGGTTGCCGCCGTTGAGCGTCGTCACAGCATGCAGCACATGGCGTTTCATGAAGGCCCAGTCGTAAGCGCCGTTTTCCGGCACCACCGGATTTACACACGGCGGATAGTTGAAAATCTCCGGAATCGCATTCACGCGCAGCCGCATGCCGGGGCGCGCGCCGTTGACGGTGAGTTGATGCGCACCGCGCGTGACCAGGCGGAACGCCTCGCGACAACCTTGGTGCGACCACAACGGCAACGCAGCGCCGTCGAGCGTCGCCGTCACCTCGGCGGCCGGCTGCTCCGCACTGCCCGAGACCGACACGAAAATCCAGCCGTCGCGCGGCCGCACGAAGGTAAAGTGCTGCGGCGCGGCTTCCGGCGCGAGCGGGCGCTCCAGCAGCTCCGCAACCAGCGTGTTGAGCGGTTTGATTCCGCTGAGATCGAGCTCCGGCTGATCCACCACGCTGATCGGGAAAACGCGCTCCATAACGGTCTCGCCGCCCTGCTTGCGGCGCAACAAAGCCCGCAACTGGTAATCCCCGCACGCCAGCCCCGTCAGCGGCACGCTCAACCGTTTGGCCGTGGCCGCCAGCCGTTGGACGGGAATCGGACGCCCCTTGATCTCCATCTCCCATTCGTATGCCTCGGTTGATTCAGGCAGCACACCGTAAAAGGTTAGGGTCAACTCCGGCCGTTGGAGCGGGATCTGATTCAGCAGCGGCTCGATCGGCACCAAGCGCGGCTCATTGACCCACGCCATCTGCGATTTGGAACCTGCGCGCGCCTCCGCGCTGAGCGCTTCCAGCCGCACGTCCGCTATTGCCAACTCGCCGGTTGGACTCTGCGCGAAGCAGGCCACGCCGTACTCGTTATTTTCCGACGGAAACAGCGTGAACTCGACTTGGTGCCGCGTCCACTCCGAATCGGCGGGCAGGGCCTTGATCCCGTTATCGCGGGACCAGCCTCCGTTATGGATGACCAAGCCCGCGTGCCGGCTTTTGAAGCCCTTGGTGCGGATGTTGGCGCTGAACCGGTAGGTCCCTCCGGGCACCAGTTGTAGACCCTGCTGGCGCACACTCAGCGAATCACTGCCTTCCGTTCCGGCATCGAGCACCACGGCGGCCATTTTCCCTTCGGGGCCACCAGTCCGCAGAAAACGCACCTGCTTCATGTTGCTCGGTGTCCAGAACTCAGGAAACTCGACCTGCTCGGCCTCGAACGTCCCGTTGATCAGCAGGTTTTCGCCTTCGGCTACGGCCGCATGCGCACGACCGGAATAGACGGCCGCCGCGATCACGGCAAGCATCAACATGTTGCGTGTTCTCATGGATACTCCAGTGGGTTAGTATAGGTTTACGCGCGGATCTTCAAAAAGATCACCAGCGCGGTCAACAGATAGCCAACGATCGTCGCGATCAAGACGCGATCGGTCAGCAAAACCTTTTCTGGACTTCCGCCTTCATTCTTGCGGTAGACCAGTTCCAGATAGCGGAACAGGCCGAAAACAACGAACGGGATCGTCAAGCCGAGGCGGTCGGTACCGAAGCGGCGGACCGTCTCCTCGGAGAGCGTGTACATCGCATAGCAAACCAGCGTGGCGGCGGCGGTGATGCCGATCTGCAAATCGAGCAGATGACGGTCGTAGCCTGCCAAGGCCTCACGGTGTTGCGTTCCTTCGTCCTCCAGCAACACCTTCTCGTGGCGTCGCTTGCAGAGCGCAAGGAAGAGGGCCAGCAGGAAGGTGCAGAGTAGTAGCCATGGCGAAATACGTACCTCCAGCACGCTCGCTCCGGCGATTGCCCGCAACACAAAACCGAGTGCGATCACAAACACGTCAACATACGGGATACGCTTCAGTGCGAAGGTATAGACGATCTGCATCAAGAGGTAGCTGCCCAATACTGCACTGAACGCGCCCGGCAAGGCCAGTGCCCCGGCCATACCCGCCGCCAGCAGCAGCGCGGCGACCACCCCGGCGGGAAGCGCTTGAATCTCGCCTGCCGCCAACGGGCGTAACCGTTTTACCGGATGCATGCGGTCCGCCTCGCGGTCGCGCAAATCATTGACCAGATAGATGCCGCTGGAGACCGCGCAAAAACAGGCCACCGCCGCCGCCTCGAGCAACAGCGGCCGCACACCCTGTACGTGCGTACTTTGGCTGGGATCCCACCTGGCGAAGAAATAAGCCGCCGGCACGATCCCGTTCTTCATCCACTGCGCGGGACGGAGCGCACGCAACCACGGCCATTTCGATCGGGTTTTCAATCGCGGGGTTTCCTCGGAGAGCGCCGGAACCCGCAGCGTGCCCACAGCCGCAGCACCATCAGCATGGCCTCAGTCGCGATGTTGGCCCGCATCTTAGAGTATCCCGCGCGTCGGTCTTCGAACACGATCGGGATTTCCTGCACCTTGAAGCCCTTCATCCATGCGGAGTGCGTCATCTCGATCTGGAAAGAGTAGCCGTTAGAGGTGATTCTGTCCAAGTCGATCGCCTCCAGCACCGCGCGCCGGAAACATTTAAAGCCGCCGGTCGGGTCGGTGATCGGCATGCCGGTCACAATCCTTACGTAGTGCCCCGCGCCGGTCGAGAGCAACAGCCGGTGCATCGGCCAGTTCATGATGCGGATGCCGCCGATGTAGCGCGAGCCGAGCACGAGGTCGGCACCGTCGCGCGCGGTCTGGAGCAGGCGCGGCAACACCACCGGATCATGCGAGAAGTCACAATCCATCTCGCAGATCAGGCCATAGTCCCGTTCCAGCGCCCACTTAAAGCCCGCGATATAGGCGCGGCCGAGGCCCTCCTTGCCTGCTCGGTGCAGCACGAAAACTCGCGGCTCGCGCGCCGCGATCTCATCCAGCAGCGCACCTGTGCCATCGGGCGAGTTATCATCCACAAACAAGATATTAGCCTCAGGCACCTGCTTCAACACAGCCTCGGCCATCGGTTCCACGTTTTCCCGTTCGTCGTAGGTAGGAATGATAATTAATGCTTTGTCGTTCATTTGACCGCAGTATACCTATTTCAGCTGACGTCCGCCACACCATTTTGCAGATTTTATGTTTGAGTGATATCCCCGGCTGTGGTTGAATACGGGATAGGGAAAGAGAACTATGAAGAATTTTCGATGGAACGTGTTGGTTGCCTGTCTGACCGCAGCAGTGGCGACGATACAGAATGCGCGCGCTACGACGGAAGCTGAAGGCTTGGCCGCGATCCGTGCGCAAGCAACACAAGGGG
>DUPH01000386.1 GCA_012838435.1 Lentisphaerota bacterium
AAAATTGGGTAAGAGCCGCGGCAGGTCGCTTAGCGAAGGTCTTGCAAAACCCCTTGCTTACAGGTGTGGCACGGGCATCTTGCCCGTGTTTCATGGGCGGGACGCCCATGCCACGAGGGGGTTTGCAAGAACCTCTAGCGTAAGAACATTACCGTACCTTGCGGCGAATACAGCCAGATCGTTGACGTGGCGGGATCGACCACCACGCGCGAGGCGCCCGACTGCCCTCCCGTGCGCGTCCAAGTCGTTGCCGCTCCAGGTGTGACGATCGCGCCGTCTGCAGTGACCAGCAACGTGCGCGAAGCAGGTCGCACGCCGTCGCCGAGCCCCACGGTGTAACGTGCCGCAACGGGCAATGAGACATCTCCCTCGACGTGTAGCGCAACAGCCTGGCCGTTGGCATCGAGGCTCGCCGCCAGCGTGGCCTGCTCCTGCATCACCAACTCGGCCGCAGCCAGCGCCGTCAACCGCGCCGCGTCCAAAACACCGGATGCCGTCACCGTCACTCGTTCTGCGATCGTGCTTCCGGGAACACCCGTCACAAAGACATCCTCGGCATTCACCACCAGCTCAACGATCCGGACTGGAGCGGGATAGGCGTTCACAAACCCCGCCCCCGCGCCATCCAGACTCACCGTGCCCAGCGCCAAACCCGCCGACGTATGCTGCGAGAACCACTTGCGCATCAGATAGCGCTCCGTCTCCAGCCGCTCCGCCTCACTCAACCGGTTGGTGTAGATCAACACCTCGCCCAGTTCCTGTCCGCCGTTGAGGCGTCCGTCGGTTGGTGCATAACAGGAGGCAAACCAGATCGCGCCCGGCGCGTTGCCAGCCGCATCGTCGGCTTCGGAGAGCCGCCACGAGACCAGATCGTACCCACCGCTCAGCCCGCAGGACGTGCCGTTTACCGGAATGCCGTTGGTCCAGGTTTCGCCCGCGCGCACCACGCCTTTGTCGGACGCTGCACGCCACAGGGAATCGCCGGGCACACCGCCAAAACTCCCGCTCTGACTGCCGCGATGGAAATGACGTCTCCCGTTGTCGTGTTTACTGTCCCCTAACAGAAAACCGCCGCCGTTGCGACTGCCGATAACCCAAAAGACCGAACGGATGTTGTCCTGATAACTCTTGAACTCCAGCATGCGATTCTCATTGACTTGGCCACTCTGCCCCAGCTTGCCGAAATCCAACACCGGCAGGCCGTTCAGCGCATTGGTAACCCACAGCGGCGGTTTGTACTTAACGCTTGCATAGAAATTGTCGTCGCTGCCAGGCGTGCGCCGGTCGTACCAGCGACTGACTTCATTCGAAGTCGCCATCGTGCACGACGCCGCGACCGACGCATCCATCCAGATCACCGGCTCTCCTGCCGGCACTTTTGCCACCGCGGCGATCGGCTCCACCTTGACCGTTCCGGCTTGGATACTCAGGTCGCTCCCCTCCTTGATGTTATCGGCAACCAATTCGCCAGCCCCGCGCTTGGTCAGATAACCACCCGACAGTTCCGCCACCGCTCCGCACACACCTTCATCCACCGATATGCATCCACCTTCAAGCGGTGCATACACGTGGTTCGGCAGCAGCACATCCGCGCTGACGCGCAACGTGTTCGTGCCGAGCAGAACGTCGCCGTACCCGAGCGCGTTCGTGGCCGCAGCCGCCGCGTCCGCGTCGACCAATGTCAACCCGCCTGTCCAGTCGGGCGACGCAGCCCCGAAGGTCAGCGCCCCGCCACCTGTGAGTTGCAAGAGCCCCGTCCCCGAAAGCCCGGCCGACCCCAATACGCCCTCGGCACCGTTCAACACAAACTGACCGCCACCCGCCTCGACCGTCAGCGGGATGGTCGCGGCGATCCACGGATTTGGCGCAAGCGCAGCATCGTGCTCCCACGTCCCGCCATTGAACACGACCTGCCCCGTCCCCGCTCCGCGCGTCAGTTGACGGCCGGTACGCAGCGTCCCCGCAAGCAGCTCAATGCGCCCATCGCTGGCCGCTGAACCGTTGCCGCATTCAAAACCAGCGCTGCCTTCCAGAATGGCCTCGCCGCCATTGACGCGGAAGGTACAGTCGCCTCCGTTCACCGCGACGTAAACGACACTCTTGGCCGTAAACACGCCCCCGGTCAACACTTCGAAAAGAGCATTGCCGCTTCCGTGTCCGGCGTGCAGCCTCGTTCCGCTGTTAGGCATCTCAAATGTACCACCATCGGCAATCGCGAATCGCTTGCCGCTGGACTCCAAACCGGCATAACCGGTGACCGTGACCTTATTTGAAACGATTTCCAGATCGCCGCCGCCCTGCACAAAGATTTCACCGCCGTTGATGAAAGAACCGCCGCCCGCCATTCGCAGACGAGCATTGCCATTCACGACCACCTTGCTCCGGGCCGCCGTTGTGAGGAACCCGGCCAAGGTTCCCGTAACCGCCTCCTGTGCACCGGCCGACGTGTTCGCGCTGAAGGTCGTGTTGGCCGTGAGCGTGACACCGATGTTCAATGTGGTCGTCGCCCTGAACTCCAAAGTCCCTCCACCGATCGTCAGCGACGCGCCCTGATCGAATCCCGCGCCATCGTACACTTCAATGCGGCCACTGTTCGAGAGTGTCACCGCCCGCGTACCGGCCGACCCTCCGGCATCCATGCGCAGACGGCCGGCGGATAGCGCCAGTGAACCTGATCCCAACGAACCACCGTTGGTAGCCGCCACGACCCCGCCAGCCAGCATCTGAATCGTTCCGGCACCGAGCGAAGCCCCCGCATCCGCCAGCAGTTCGCCTCCCGCCACCGTAAACGTATTCAACAGCGATGCGTCTGCGCCACGCGCCGCGAACACCCCGTTCGACACCGTGACCGAACCAGAGCCCAATGCATCCGTAGCTACCAACTCACCCTGAAGCACACGTACATTCCCTGTGAAAGCCGTACCGTTTGCGACCACCATCGTGCCCGGTCCGGTCTTCACCAAGTCACCGGACCCGCTCAACGGGGCGGCCGTCCAGCTTTGATTGGCCACCGTGGACAGGCCGACAGTCAACGTGTCGGTGTCCACCGCGACACTCGCGCCGTCAGCGAACGCCACGGTGCGCGTCCCGGTGATTCGCGTCAGATCCTGACCTGCAAGACCGTTGAGCTGCACACAGCCGCTGCCTTCGGTCCGCACCGTTACGCCAGCGGCCAAGTTCGCCGTGCTGCCGATATCCAGCACACCCTCGTTCACCACGATCTCGCCGCTGTAGCCGGTGGTTCCGTTGATCCGTAATGTACCCGGCTGCGTTTTGACAAATCCCGATCCCGTCAGTTGCCCGATCTCGATGATCCCGCCTGACTCCGCTAACAGCGCCGGCGTGCTGCCCGTCATGTAATCAGCGCCCCACACCACCTCTGCGCCTGCACCGGCCCAGACCGATCCGTCACCGGCGATACGCGCCACCTCGGCCGGCACGACCGTTTGCGAAGCGGTCAACACCAGCTTGGCACCCTCCGCGACCGTCACCGCGCCGCTGCCGAGTCCGGCCGGTGTGGCCACACGCACGGCACCGCCCGCGATCGATGTCCCGCCCGCATACGTGTTCGCACCACCCAACGTCACGCTCGTCGCGCCAGATTTGACCACGCACCCGTCGCCGGAGATCACATTCGGGACAGTCCCGTCGCCTGTCAGTTCCAGCGTCGTCCCTGCGGCCAGCGTGACCGGTCCGGTCCCTGCGCCCGCCGCATGCGCCAGTTCGGTCCACCCGTTATCGACAGTCAGCCCGCCGGAAAATTGACCAGCCCGGCTCAGACGCAGCACGCCCGAGCCGGTCTTACGCAAAGCCGCCGACACGTCAGTCGCGTCATTCAGCGGGGCGTTCATCTGCAACATCGCAGGTGCCGTCACCGCGAGTTCGGTTTCGGCCACTCCCAACGCGAGCGAAGTAAAGGTCGCCAACGAAACCACTTGCGTCGTGAAAGACGGCGCATCAACCTCGATTTTCGGTAAGCTGAGAGTACAGGCAGCACCGTTCAGGTCAGCGCCATCGCGTACGATCAACCGGCTACCAAACCGCGTTGCGTTCAACATGCAATTCGCGTCGGCGGACAGACGCACGCCATCCCCCTCAAGCAACACAACGGGCGATCCCAGCGAGCCGCTGGCAGGCATCGAAATGTGCGC
>DUPH01000387.1 GCA_012838435.1 Lentisphaerota bacterium
CCATGAAGCACGGGCAAGATGCCCGTGCCACATCTGCAAGCACGGGGTTTTGCAAGGCCCTCATGTCGTAAAGGAGAAACGATGAACCTCAAGAAAATGAACAAGGGGCTCGACTTCCTGCGCCAGAAGTATGGCGCGGCGAAGGGCGAAATCGAACGGGTCGACGGTCACTGTTTCGTGGGGGCGACGCCGCTCCTGCCGGGGCGCATGGAGCGCAAGATCGTCGAGCTTAAGAAAATGACCGAAAACGGCACGCTCGAAGGCATTTCCACGCTCCGCTTCGCGGCGTTCGCGCCGAAGGGCACGAATCTGGAAAGGATGCTCGCGAAGGAACTCGATCTTGCGGCGTATCTCGGCGCGTCGGACGTTGTCCGGGTGATGGCCGTCGCCAGCGGGCCTGCGATCAACGTCCTCGCGAAACTCGCGAACGACGTCAATGTCTCCGTCGAGATCGGCGCGAATCTGCCCAAGGGCGAACTCGGTTACGACCGTCACGAGATCATCGCCAAGCGCGGCGTCGCGTCTGACCAGACGGTTGACACCCACACGCCTCATGCGTCGATCCGTTGCTGGAACCGGGACGGCATGGTTGAATTCACCGACGTCGATACGGAACTTTTCGGCCTCTCCTATGAGGAAATCTGGAACGTCCGCGCGGCGTTCGCGTTGCTACAGAAGCGCGCCGACGCGAAGGTCTGGAAAGCCGCGTGGGCCAAGGCGACGAAGGCCGCTTCGCTCGCGTTTGCCGCCGATGCGTCGAAGTCCGCGAAAAAGATCGCCCTCAAGAGGGGCCTCGACACGAACGAATCCATCAAGGTTGCGGAGGTGCGCTAATGAAGCCGGTTAAGATTGCAATGATGGGCATGACGCATGGTCATACCCGTAAGTACTACCAGACGCTTTTGGACAACAAGAAGCTCGACTGGGTCGCGTCCTGCGCCCAGGACGAGGACGCGAAGAAAACGTATGAGCTTTACAAGACGGGCGTTCCCTGCTACCTCGATCCCGAGGAGATGTACCGGAAGCACCCCGACATCGAGGCGGTCGTCATCGCGTCCGCGAACGACCAGCACTTCGCGCAGATGAAGTGGTGCGCCGAGAAGGGCATCCACATCCTCTCGATGAAGATTCCGACCTTCGACATGAAGGAATACGATGCGATGATCGCAATGTGCGACGAGGCGGGCATCGTCTGCCAGATCGAGCTTGAAATGCACTACAATGCGGTCGTGCAGCGCCTCAAGAAGCTCATCGCGGACGGCGCGATCGGCAAGATCAAGGCCGTTCAGGCGACGAACATCACGCTGTCGCCCGTCTGGGCCTTCCCCTGGCAGGGCGATCCGCAGGCGAGCTTCGGGAGCGTCGTTCCGCTCAAGAAGGACGATCCGCGCTTCCGCGGCGGTGCCCTCTGCGATCATCCGCACATTTTCGACCTCATCCGCCATCTCACGGGTTCGAGTTTCGATTACATCTACGCCGAAGTTGCGCCGAATCTCCGGGACGGGCTCAAGGTCGAGGACATGCTCATGGCCATCGGCAAGATGAAGGACGGGACGGCGTTTCTGTTCGATCCGTCGTGGTCGCGCCTTGAAGAGAAAATCAAGGTGCCGGGGCCGGGCTGGGAGATCTTCCCGAAGCGCATGGAAGTGAATCTCACGATCACGGGTGAGAAAGGCATGCTCTCCTGCGATTGTTTCGGGCCGAACGTCTACCACAACGGCGCACCGAACGACCGCTATACGGTGCAGTACACCTACTTCGACGAGTGGATCGGGCTGATCGACGAGTTTGTGGCCTGCATCCGCGAGGGCAAGGAGCCGTTGATCAACCTGCGCTGGCACCGTTCGACCATCGCGGCCATGAACGCCTGCTACGACAGCATCGCAAGCGGGCGGGCATGCACGGTGAAATGATCGGATGCGATTCAACTCTGTTGAATGCGCACCCGAAGGAGGATTTAGGATTTAGGAGTTTTCCACTTCGGAGTTCAGAGTTCGGCGTTCAGCGTTCTGAGTTAAAAACGCTCAACGTCCAACTTTTAACGTCCAACGTTCAAGTTGGAACAAGCGAACAGGATAAGACATGTTTAAGCTGACACTGTTGGATATCGTCATCATTATCGGTTTTCTGGTTGCGGTGGTGGGAATCGGCGCTGCTGCGACGCGCAGAGCGAGCCGCAGCGCTTCCGACTACTTCCTGTCGGGGCGCTCAATGCCGTGGTGGTTGCTGGGCATCTCGATGGTGGCCTGTACCTTCTCGTGCGGTACGCCGAATCTGGTCACCGACATCGTGCGTAACGATGGGGTGGCGGGCAACTGGGTCTGGTGGGCATTTTTGCTGACCGGCATGTTGACGGTCTTCGTGTACGCCAAGCTGTGGCGGCGCTCGGAACTGGACACCGACTTGGGGTTCTACGAGCTGCGTTACAGCGGGCGCGCGGCGGCCGCGCTGCGCGGCTTCCGGGCGCTCTACCTCGGTGTCTTCTTCAACGTGATGTCGCTGGCGATCGGTTCGCTGGCGGCGATCAAGATCGGGCAAGTGATCTTCGGGCTTTCGGCGGTCGAAACGCTGCTCTGGGCTGGCGTGGGGGTGGGTATCTACGCGACGCTGGGTGGGCTCACCGGCTCAATCTGGGCCGATTTCTTCCAATACGCGATTGCGATGATCGGCGCGATTGCGGCGGCCGTCTATGTGGTCAAGGCTGATATCGGCGGCACGGGTGTGACGACGTTGGCGGGGCTGTGGGAGCGCTTACCGGCGGACAAACTGTGTTTCTTCCCGAGTGTCGAAGGCGGTGACACGGCGGCGCTGATGACGGTGCTGATCTTGCCGCTGGCGGTGCAATGGTGGAACGTCTGGTATCCGGGCGCGGAACCGGGCGGCGGCGGTTACATCGCGCAGCGCATGCTGGCGGCCAAAGACGAGAAGCACGCCATCGGCGCGACGCTGCTTTTCAACTTCATGCACTACGCGGTGCGCACATGGCCGTGGCTGGTGGTGGCCTTGGTCTCGCTGGTGGCGCTGCCCAAGGAGACGCCGCAGCAGATGGCGCGCTCTCAGGCGTGGCTTACGGAGAATGCGGCACTGGTTCAGACTTACCGCGACGACAAAGAAGCAGTTGCGCCGGATGCGCGCACGGAGGTGCGGTATCACATTGCGGCTGCGCGCGGACATGGTGCGCTGGCGCGCGCTTTCCCCAATGTTGAAGACTCCTTCTTGCGCGATGATATCGCGTATCCGGGCATGATCTCGCGCTTGCCGGCGGGCTTGCTGGGGCTGGTGGTGGCCTCGCTGATCGCGGCGCACATGTCGACCGTGGCGACGCATCTGAACTGGGGGGCCTCGTATGTGGTCAACGATTTCTACCTGCGCTTCCTCAAGCCCGAAGCCACGCCGCGCCAGCAGGTGCGTGTGGCGCGGATCGCGACAGTCTTTCTACTGATTGCGGGCAGCGGCGCGGCGCTGCTGCTGCAAGGGGCGAAAGGCGCGTTCGATGTGCTGTTGCAGGTTGGCGCGGGCACAGGACTCATCTACATCCTGCGCTGGTTCTGGTGGCGCATCAATTCTTGGAGCGAGATCGCCGCGATGATCATCTCGTTCTTGGTCGCCGTGCTGTTCAAGTGGGTGGCCGAACCGTTGGGGTTGGAAAGCGCGATGCGTGAGGCTGGGTTACTGAACATCATGGCGTACAGCGGCTGGAAGCTGGTGATCGGAATCGCGATCACGACGGTCGGGTGGCTGACGGTGACCTACCTGACGCCGCCGGAAGATATGTCGGTGCTGGCGGCGTTCTGCCGCAAGATCCGCGCGGGCGGTCCGGGCTGGCGCAAGGTGGAGCAGTGGGCCGCAGCGCAGGGCGAGCCGATCAGTTCAGACGACGGGCGTTCCGATTTGCCGCTGGGTATCCTTTGCATGATGCTGGGATGCGCGGCGGTTTGGGGGCTGCTCTTTGCGATCGGTTACGTGCTCTACGGCAAGTGGGTGCACGCGAGCGTACTCGGTGTGGTCACAGTACTGGCCACGATTTGGCTTATGCGGCTGGTACCGCGGATCAAGTTGAGCTGAGCAACTTGCTCCCTCGGGCTCGACAACAATCCCCATCAACGTGACCATACCGCTCGCATCGTCAATTTTTTGCTCTCCTCTTACGTTCATTACGGCTGTTCGCGCTCTACCGTTTAACGGCTTCCTAACGGGTTCAACACACTCGTCTAACGTGGAAAAGGTAGCCTAAGCGCCGAGTTAATGCTACGCGCGCGCGACCGGCCAGCGCAACACCTAAAGTTTTGAAAGCGGCCACGCGTTGAAGTACACTTCCTTCATGCGGTAAACAGGAAGGAGACAAAAGTGTCTTACGAACGCGTGACCGAGGGAGAGC
>DUPH01000388.1 GCA_012838435.1 Lentisphaerota bacterium
ACTGGGTATCGGCGGCACTCATCTCCCCGTCGATCCAGCCGATTTCGCAGAGGGATTCCAGAGCCGGATGCCGCTGCGCGAGACGCTCGCGAACGCGGTCCGCCTGCAGGTCGACGAGGGTGAAGGCAGGTTTGCGGCCGTTGGCGAAGTGGGCGGACTTGATCACCCGCAGCATCACGGCCTCGCCCATCTCCCCCATGCCTGCGATGGCGACATGGAACCGCCTGGGATCGTTCGGGGCGGTAGGGGCACGCCGAATCAGTTCGCGCTGCCAGAACAGCCGTGCGGCGTTGTCGTAGACATTGAACATTCGCACGGAGATGTAGGCGGAGTAGTCCTTGAAGACGGAGTGGTTGCGGAACAGATCCCCGGCATGGCGGTCCACCATGTGAACATGGCAGACCGGCTTGCCCCGCCGACCGGCGGAATCATGCGACCGCGCCTGTTGGATGACTTGCGAGGCAGTCTCGATGTTGACGCTGTCGTTGCCGGTCATGACGAAGATGTGCGCAGCATGGCGAACCTGCGCTCTTGCGAGGATCTCGGCTCGCGTGGCGTCGCCTTGGATGACGAAGAAGCGGGAGAAGACGCCGCAAGCCGGAAGCGGCTTGTCCGTCTTGAGGTCGATGGCGACGACCGGCATCCCGGCGCACAGGAGGTCGCGGATCAGCGCCTCGGCCTTCTTCCCCGCGCCGCAGACGACGGCGTGTCCGCGAAGGCGGGCAAGGCGCAGGGCGCAGATTTCGTTGCGGCAGATCCCAGCCAGGGCAAGCAGGGCGGCGGAGGCAGTGAAGAGAAGGGCGAGGGAGCGCCCGACCACGAGCGGGGCGGGCGAACTGCCGACCACCGGCACGTTGAACTCCAAACCGAAAAGCTGGAAGGACATGTAGGCGAGATCCCACCAGGGGAGCTGCTTGCCCACCTCCCGGTAACACTGGTCGTAGCCTACGTATCCCAGAATCCAGGCCGCAAGAAAGAGCAACGCGACCAGCGCGAACCCCAGCCGCCTCGCTTTGGAGTCGTCTTTGTTTGATGATGGGTTGTTCACGGTATGGATCCCTCGATCGGGTTGGATACACCTACGGCTCCAGCGCCGTGAGACGGTAGAAGCGCCGGGCATGCCCCGGGAGCGGCTGCTCCATGAAAATCAGGCTGGTGTTGGTTGCCGCGACCACGGTGGATTCCGCCCAGACGGTGAGGTTGGAGGAGACCTCCACCCGGTACGCCACCTGCGGCTCGGCGCGCGCCGCGAGCGCCAGCATGCCGTCCGCCGACCAGGCCAGGTTGGTCCAGGCCGGACGCGGCAGGGGCGACGGGACGAAGGCGAAACGGCTGATGACGACCTCCTCGTCCTTCCCGTCGGTTGTGCCGGCGGTGTTGCAGAGCCAGAGGTTGATGCGGTAGTTCTCGCCGCCGGGCTGCGGCAGACCGTCGCCGGCGAAGGATCATGCCGCGATCTCGCCCCCTGCCGGTGACGTCGGGATGACGTGCCCGCCGTAGGTGGCGAAATCAATCCGGTTCGTGCGCCAGGAAAAGCTGTAGGTCGCGTTCGTCACGTCGGGCGGTACGCGGA
>DUPH01000389.1 GCA_012838435.1 Lentisphaerota bacterium
GACAACTAAGGGACAGGTGTTTAGACCACAAGCCCCGAAGGGGCTTTGCTCCGCGCACAGCGCGGCTGTGCCTTTGCGTGAGAAAAAAGTGTACTGCTATCTGTGGCCGGCGCGGTCGTGTCGTGAATCCGGTTGACTTCAAACCGGACTGCACCATAATGGGATGTCATCGTGAAGTGACAGAAGAAAAAAGAGGAGTGCAGAATGAACCTATCTCGTAGACGTTTCATGCGGCAGGCAACTGGATCGCTGGCCGCCATCGCTCTGGCATCCCACAGCAGGGCGGCAGCCGCGCAACCGACCATCCGCGTCGGCGCGTGCGTGGTTGGGCTTGAGGGCGCCAAGCAGGCGGGACTCGACGGTGTCGAGGTCGGTGCCGGTGGTGCTGCCGACACGCTCGACATCTTTCAGGCTGGAACGCGCGAGCGCCTCCACCGGCAAATGAAAGCCACGGGGCTTCCGGTCTGTTCAATCATGATGAGCCTGCTGAACCAGTATCCGCTGGCGAGCGATCCGCGTGCACCGGCCTGGCTGGAGCAGTGCATCGACGCCGCACGCGAAATCGGTGCCAAAACTGTTTTGGTGGCGTTCTTCGGCAAGGGCGACCTGCAGAGCGGCAAGCAGATCAAGGAGCCTGAATTCAACGCGGCCGTGGCGCGCCTCAAGGCAGCGGCACCGCGCGCCGCCGCCGCTGGAGTCACGCTAGCGGTGGAGAACATGCTCAGCGCCGAACAGAACCTGCGGCTGCTGGAAGCGGTGGGACACGACGCCGTGCGCATCTATTACGATGTGTACAACACCGGTAAATCGCAGGGCTATGACGCGGCCGCCGAGATCCGCACCCTGAAAGGGCGCATCGCTCAAATCCACTTTAAGAACGGGCCGAAGTACCTCGACGACGACAAGCCTTTCTTCGAGCGCATGGCTGACGCGATCACCGAGACCGGCTACAAAGGCTGGATCGTGCTTGAAACCTCCAGCCCCTCAAAGAACGGCGTGGCCGACGCCAAACGCAACGCGGACTATGTCCGCTCGCTGTTCAGCAGGTGAGTTCCCTGCTGCGCTTACGACACCCACCAAATATGGTGACTAGCACGGGTTGTCACGCATGAGATGCGCTAAACCTAAAAAGAGCAGTTGAACCTTCAACTCTCTTTGGTTTCTGGTTTCAAGGTTTCATGGTTTCATGGTTTCATGGTTTCATCCAAATCGGGATCGGGATCGCTATCGGGATTGATTGTTTAACCACGGAACACACCGAACACACGGAAAGGCATGGCTCTGTTTCCGTGTATTTAGTGTGTTCCGTGGTTCCAATCAGAAATTGCGTTCTGCACCAAATAGGTGCGGCACGGATCTCAACGGAAGCCAATGTTTACGGGGCTTTGCTCAAAATCCGCACACCCAACTGCTCTTTTTAGGCTAATTTCAGCACACTCAGCGGAGCGTGAACACTGAGCCGCGCGGCGGCGGCTCAGGCGGGACGACCGTCAGCGCGGCGATCTCGTCGTCCGTCAGGGCGCGATCGTAGACGCGTACCTCGTCCCAAATGCCGTTGCCTTTGGAATTGCCCTTATGCCCGCCCGCCAGATTCAGCGTCGGATCGGGATCGATCCAGCCGCTCTCCAACAGCGTACTGGTCTGCCGGACGACGCCGTCTACATACAGCCATGTCTTGCCCATGCCAAGATCCCAGACGAACGCGATGTGATACCAGTTGTCCGGGCCGCGCAGGTTATCGAGATTATACTGGACGAAGCCGCCGCCGGTCTTGTTGCTGACGCGCGAAGCCAGCCGCCCGTCTCCATAGATCCAGCATTCCCAGTACTCCGAGTTTACGTAATTATCGAACACGGCCTGATAATTATACCAAGGACGCGCGTAGTACCACAGCGCGATCGTGCCGACCGTCGATCCCAACACGTTGGAGATCGAGGCGTTGTCGCCGCTGTTCCCCGTTGGCGTCCCGCAGCTCAGCCCCTTATAGAAAGCGCCCTGCGTCTTGACGTAGACCGGCGAGCCGCCCAGCACCACCGCGTTGCCGCCGACAACATCCACCGCCGTGCCGTCGAATGGCACGTATGCGATCAACCCGCCCTGTTGCACGCGCTTCTCGTTGAAAATCTCGGCCACACGGCTGGCCGAGAGCGGCGTCTCGAAGATCTGCAAGTCCGAGGCGCCCCGCGCGCAGGTGTATTGCCAGAATGTCCGCCGCCGATATAAAAATTTGTCCCCGGGGTCGGCCACGCCGAGCCGTTGGTGTCAGTAATGCGGCTGCGCTCAACACCGTTGACATACAGCACCATGTTGCTGGAGAGCGCGTCCCATGTGCTGACGATGTGATACCAGCAGTTGGACCCGTTACCCAGCCCGACCAGCGCCCTTTGCGACCCTGATCCCGTAGAACGGAACTGGAGATTACCTGCCCCGTCAATCCAGCATTCGTAATGGTTGGCGCCCACCGAATTGTCGAAAACCGAGTTGAAGTCGTACCACGGCCCGGGCGCGTAGTACCACAACGCCACCGAACCCGAAGTGGAGAGCCGGTACGGTATGGACGCATAGTCATCCACGCCGTCCAGCGCCAGCGCCTGACCGAGGCCGTACAGCCCGTTCGTCCAGACGGGGTCGCCGACGAGCGTCGCGTCAAACGCCGCGCCGCCCGTACCGGTGTTCGTGAGATCGGCATCAAACGACACCTTCACCGCCGGCGTTTGTTCAGCGATCAGGGCGTGCAGCGCCTGCACCTGCGTGTCTGCCAGCGTCGTCGTGTAGATGCGTACATCGTCCAGAATGCCTTCGGCCGGATCGTTGCCCTTGTGCCCGCCGAAGTAAATCTTCGCGCCGGGGACGAGCCAGTCGGTGATGTGAGTGCGCGCGCCCTCGCAACCGTTCACATACAGACGGACGTGGTTTGTCTCGGCCCACCGATCCCAGGTCACGGCAAAGTGATACCAGACATTTGTGCCATTTTGCTTGTTGTTGAGATTGTCATAAGAGACGATCCCTTGGCCTGCCAGCCTGAAGCGCACGACCGAGCTGCCGTAGATCCACATCTCCCATTGGTCGGGATTCATGATGTTATCGAAGAGAGAGTGGTAATTATAAAATCGGGACGGTTTGTACCAAAACGCGATGGTGCCCTGATCGCCGAGGGCATGAGACACCGCCGCATACCCCTCGCTGCCGCCAAGCAAACAAAGCCCGCCCCCGGCAATGCCGTTGGTGTACGCCACCGCGCCGGACACGTCCGCGTCATACAAGGAGCCGCCGCTACCGCAGTTGGTCGCCGCCCCGCCGTCAAAGGTCCAATGCACCAGCGGCACCGGCAGCGGATCAGCGTGCAATCCCGAGACAAACACCGCCGTCATCAGGACGCCCACGCACCACACCGCACCCTTCAAGTACCTGTCCATATCTCCACTCCTTACGCTCTGCGTTCACCCCACGCCGGTCCTAATCAGGCTCAACACCCCAAAAGATACCTTTATACTGTAAGTATCTCGTTGGGTTCGTGTAAGTATTCCGCTAATTTTTTGACTGATAAGGCACTAAGGCGCAGGCACGACCGCAATGGTGGATATCTCGAAAGCGTGCGGCACGTCAGCCGCCTGCGGATAGAGCCATTTACCAAAGCAGACGTTGATCGTTGCCAGGCGCGAGAGCCGTAAGTGCGGTCCAGCCCGATCAGCCATCGCGCGATCCCACTGCGTGAAGAGCCTCAGCTTGCGCAACGGGATGCGATGCGTCTGCCAGGCGGCGGTCAACGGGATATTCGTTCCCCACGCCACGCCGTCGTTTTCGATCAAAGCCAACTCGAAGGCGGTCGTCCGGGGTTGCGCCGCCCGTGCGCGGACGACCAGCACCGCGTCGGCTCCCTCGGTCTGCCACAGCCGTGCGCAGGTGCGGCCATCGCACGGCACGCGCAGCGACAGGCTGTCGCGTTCGCCGTCGAACCGTTCCGCACCCAAATGCACCGCAGGACGCCCCTCATCATCGCTCAGCCCCCAGCGCCGCAAGGGTGCCTGCCAAAGCGGTACGCGCAACCAAGCGGTAGTGTCGAACAGACTCCAAGCACCGTCGCCGGCCACTGCGTCCAAGCGTAACGCCGGCGTCAGCGCCACCCACTCCAGCACGGCGAGATCAATGCTCACGCCATTCGTCGACGTCCCCTCGGGGAACAGCCACGCACCGGTCAGCACACTCAGGCGTTCGACCTCGCTCCAGCGGAAGGCATCGCGCGCGGGCAACCCCCACAACGGGATCAGTTCAGCAGCCGGGACGATCGTCTCGCTCCAGCCGTTGCCGACGCGCAGGTTACAGCCCAGCCCTTGGCTGTTCTTCATGCGGAAACCCAACTCAACCCGCGCACCGGGCGCGCCGCCGCGCGCGACGACACGTAAGCCCCACCCCAGTGGATCGGGCGCGCCGTTACGTTCTGCCGGTCGGAGCGTGGCGGCATCCGCCACGAATGGCAGCACATAACCTGCGGCGGCCCGGTCGGTCCCTACGTCCGCGACGCTCAACCGCAACGCGCGCCGCGCACCGTCTTGAATGCACGTAACCGATGTCTCGCCGGTACCGTTAACGATGGCACGTGGCGGTGCCTCCGGCAGTTGGATAAGCGCCGCCGTCCGCGACGGTTCCGCCGGGGACCACTTCGCGCCGGCAGTCGCGGCACGCGGATATTCGGCCACGCCGCCCGCGCCAGATGCACGGAAGGTGAGGTTCCATACGCCGGGCGTGAGCGCTTCCCCCGGCACCGTACCGGTAAAACGGCCGGATGTGCGTGTCGGCTGTTCCGCGCGCGCCAACGCCACTTCCATGCACCGACCGCCCGTCGACACCAGCCGCGCCGTGACCTGGGTGGCAAGCGCGGCTTCGGCGTGCAGTTCCAGCGGCAGACCGGCACGCCACTGCGACCGCGCGGTTGCACGCAGCAACGGCTCGACAATTTCGGGAGCGGGCGGCGGCGCGATCCAACGCGGTGCCAGCACCGCCGCGCGGCTCACACTCGCGGCGGAGGGTGCGGCCTCGTCACGAGTCAGCAGATAGTCGCCCGGAGCGACCTCGAATGTGCCGTCCCGCGCGGTCGCGAGGCGCTCCCCGACACGGCCGTCGGCGAACGCCCGTACGGCAAAGCGCGTTCCTAGATCCGGCAGGCGTAGCGTCATAACGGGACGCCCCGGCAACACCCGCACCTTGGGTTCCGATGTACCGGTGAAGGGATCGGCTACGGTGAAGACATCGGGATAAAGTTGCAAGCGCCAGACGCCGGACTCCGCACGATCCAGGAAATAGGCTCCGCTGCCGCACGACGTAACCAGTGGCGAAATGCCGCAGCCCCACACCCGTTCCAGCCGCTCCGGGGCGGGCGGCGGCGTGCGCGTGGCATTGCTGTGGAGATAGCGCGTCTCGGTCACCAGTTCCGAAAGGTTTTCTGTCGCCGAGACACGGAACGGCGGGAAGCGCATCTCGGTATCGGCCGGCGTGAACGACGCGCCGCGCGGTACGCGGGCAAAGACCTCGGCGGCGATAGCCAGCGAAATCGCTTTGTTCGGCGTGTAAACCAGATTCAGGTGGTGGGTCTGCCAGTTGCGGTTCACATCCGCCAGCGGCATGGGGTCGTATTGAAACTGCGAGGCGACCTGTACCCCTTCGGAGCGGAACAGGAGGGCCATGGCCGGGAACATGTAGGAACCGTTCATGTCGGCGGCGTCGAACTCGTAGACCATGCGCGACTTGCGCGCGATCGAGGCGTCGGGTTGGAGCGAAGTCGCACGGACGCGACCGAGCTGCGGGCCTTCCAACTCATATCCCGCGACCAACCCCGTGGGATAGATGGCGCAGGTGACGCCATCGACACGCGAGGCACCGGCAGCAGCGTTGCGCCCCTGCCACGAGTTGTAATAAATCGGCTTGGTCGTGCCACTCGCACGCAGGGCATCCGCCAGCGTGTTGATGTAATCGGTCACCAGACTGTCCGGCGTACCCTTCGGATAGAGCGGCTCGTTGATGCACTCAAAGGCGAGTACACAAGGATCGTCGGCGTAGCGGCGTCCGGTGATGCGGTTGACGTGCTCGGCGAACTGCTTGAGGAAACGGGCTTGGGCCGGCCAGGTGGCGCGGTCGGCAGTCAGTTCGCGCATCGTGTGGAAATCCGAGAAGCCCTGCGTGCGTTCGGTCCAGACGCCGCCGCCCCACCAAGCGATCGGCGTGAGCACGGTGTAGAGCCCCTGCTCGCGGCAGACGTCGATCAACTCATCCAACAACGCCAGATGCTCGTTGTCGAGCAGGTTACCCTCGCGGTCGCTGAACTGGCGCTCAAAGCAATGGACACGGATGCAGCCCAAACCCAGACGGCGGAAATGGGCCACGTCATCGCGCATGACCTGCCGATGGTCGAGACCCAAGCGCTTGAGTGCCGCATGATCTATGGTAAACGGCGTATAGTAGTTGACGCCCAGCAACGCGACCTCGTCGCCGGTGTCAGTCCAGCGCAACACGCCTTCGGCGTCGACCCGTGCCAAACGGTCGGCCCCAGCCAACAGTGTCTGCACCAGCAACAGCCCCATCACGACCATCCGCGCTCGTTTCATCATCACTTACTCCTCTCGTCCGTCCGCGTGTATCCTCTATTGTTGCGAGCGGCAGAATATTATATACTCTGACCTTCTTTTGATCAAAGACGAAACCAGTGGACACGCGCATGAGTGAGCGTACATTGACAGCAAAAATAACCGGTGTCGGTAAGGCGTTGCCCGAAAAACGACTGACCAACGCCGACCTTGAGAAAATGGTCGAGACCAGCGACGCCTGGATCAGACAACGTGTAGGTATCCGCGAGCGACGCATCGCCGCGCCGGGCGAATACGCCTCCGACCTCGCCGCGCGAGCGGCCGCAGCGGCCTTGGCCCAGTCGGGTATCGCAGCCGACCAGATCGACCTGATTCTGGTCGCCACCTCCACGCCCGACACGATCTACCCGTCGGTAGCCTGCCTGGTGCAAAAGGCCATAGGCGCACTCCATGCGGGCGTGTTAGACATCAGTGCCGCCTGCACCGGCTTCGTCTACGGCGCGAATCTCGCCTGGGGCATGATCCGCTCCGGTCTGGCGAAGCACGTTTTGGTCATCGGTGCCGAGGTGAACAGCGCGATCGTCAACTGGAAGGACCGCGACACTTGCATCCTGTTCGGCGATGGCGCGGGTGCCGCCGTGTTCAGCGTGCATGCGTCCGACACCGAAGGCGTGCTTTCTGCAAAGCTGGGTGGCGATGGCAACCTGACCGATCTGCTGGAGATCGCCAATAGCGGCGTCCGCCCCAATCCAGATGTGCCGGGACGCTACATCACCATGCAGGGTAACGAAGTCTTCAAGCAGGCAGTGCGTAATATGTCGGAGTGTGCCGTGTGTGCGCTCGATCGCGCCGGGCTCAGCTCGAACGATATTTCGCTGATGATTGCCCACCAAGCCAACACCCGCATCATTGATGCCGTAGCCAGACGACTCGACTTGCCCTCCGAAAAGGTCTTCGTCAACATCGCCGACTACGGTAACACCTCGGCCGCCACGATCCCGATCGCACTCTGCGAAGCACTGGAACAAGGCCGCGTCAAAAAGGGCGACGTACTGGTACTGGTCGCCTTCGGCGCGGGCTTGACGTGGGGTGCCCTGACGTTGCGTTGGGTCTAGCACTGCGCAGATCTGCGCAGCGAAAAAGCTTCAGGGTTGATGTCATGAAAACCGCCGTTCTATGTCTGGCACTCTGCGTCGCAGGCGTCGGCGCGATGCAGGCCGACGACCGCGCGTCGAATGCTGCGGCGCGCCCGGCGGTTGACCGTTGCCTGCAACACATCCGCGCCTGCCAACTTGCGGACGGCGCATTCGCGCAAGTCAGCCCGCAGGGCCGCCCAGGCGCACCGGTCTGGATCGTGCCCTACTTCTCCCACCTCGCCGCGCTGGCCCTGCTGGCGAACGTCGAAGCGGGCGGTCCGGCCGACGACCTTGCACGCGCCGGGCGCTGGCTGAACTGGTGCGTCGCGCATCAGAACGCCGCAGGTTATTGGAACGACTTCGAGGGCACGCTCAGCACTTATCGCGAGACCGACAAGGTCGATGCTTGGGACAGCGCGGCCGCCCTTTGCCTGCTGGTCGCTGACCGTTTCCGTCAAGCCGGGGGCACCCTCACGGTAGCGCATATCGAAGTCGCCCGCCGCGCGTTCGCCTGTGTCGTGAGCGTGACCGACCCGACGGATGGCCTGACCTGGGCCAAGCCTGATTATCGCGTGAAGTATCTGATGGACAACATTGAGGTCAGGGCCGGCCTGCTGGCCGCTGAAAGGCTCTTTGTTGCGTCCGGACGGGCGGAAGAGGCACGTGACGCACGCGAGCGGGCGGAGCGCCTTGGACGTGCGTTGGACTCATTCTGGTTGCCGGAACGGCGGCGCTACAGTCATGCCCTGTTCGCCAATGAGTCGCATGCCAAAGCGAGCGACGAGCACTATCCGGAAGGGCTGGCGCAACTCTACGGCCTCGCTTTTATCGAACCGCGTATCGCATGCTGGGAGACGGTCTGCCGCGATTTCACCGTGAGAACGGGACCGCGCACCTCGTTCGGTGCTGAGTGGTGGTTGATGGCAGCCACGCGCATGGGCGATGAACCGACACGCCTCTGGCGTACACGCGTGATAGAAGCAATCGCCACATTCACGGAACGCACCTACCTGCAGCGGCATGCGATTTCGGTTCTCGCGTTGCTGCAAGGCGCATCCTGTCTCGCGCCGCAAACGTCGGCACGGATCGACCAACCGTAACAAGGAGCATCATGCGGGCACTGAAAAGATGGTGGCGGCGGCGGCGTGCATGGCGTGCGGCGCAGGCGCGCCTGGAAGCCGACTACCGGCCGGTGGCGGAACGGCTCTTCGGTGGAACGGTCACATGGCGCATGGCCGGCGGGCGCGGGCGCGATGTGGTCTGCCAGATCCTACGCGCAGGACGTCCGGTCGGCTACCTACGCATGGATGACCCCGCATGCGCGCCCTCGGCACCGGTTGCGGCGGGCCTGCCGTTCGTGTCGCTGCCGTTCGCGGAAAAGTTGGAGCGCGAATGGCAGGCGTATACGCGCGGCGCCCCGTCCGGACTCACGCCGCCGCCGCTGTGGCGCGGCGCGCGTGGCATGATTAGCGGTTACTGCGACGCCCAGCCGCTGGTTCAGGAGGCCGAGCGCGATGGAAAGTCGCACCTGACGCTCGCGGTCGAGGCGCTACCGGCTATTGCCCGCCTGCACGCTGCCGGATTGACGCACATGGACATGAGCCTTTCGAACATCCTGCGCGACCGTACCTCGGGCGCACTGCTCTTCGTAGACTTTGAATACGGAGCAGCGCCGGGACTCTCCGTCGAACAGCAGTCACTCTACGACTATCTCAGGTTGCTGGAAAGCATCTGGAAGTTTCTGTCGGCTGATGAACGCGCGGCAGCCTACGACGTGTGGGGCGCGGCCTACAAAAGCCACGCGCCCGCCGCAGTGCGCGCAGCGGATCTAACACCGTTGCGGCCCGCGCTCGGGCGCGTGCTGGCGGCACCGGAATTGGTGCCGCTCTTTCAGCCGTAAGGCAACTGCACCTTAGGCGCGGCCCTTGGCCTTGAGAAACTCGATGCAGCCGCGAATGTTGTTGAGCGTATTCGGGTCCGCCTCGCTTTCCACAATGTACCACTCGGTCACATCCGCCTCGGCGGCCGCGAAGACCTCGTCCCACTTCACGCCCTGCTTGCCTTCCGGCACCTGGCCCAGAATACCGGGACCGGGGTAGATCTCCTTCGCGTGCAGCGTGCGTGAACGGTTCGGAAACTTCTTGAGCCAGTAAACCGGATCTTCACCGGCCGAGACCACATGGCCGACGTCCAGTTGCTGGCAGACATCCGGCGATGCATGACTGAAAAAGATGTCCCACTTGCAGCGGCCGTCAAACTTGTCTTTGAACTCGTGCTGGTGGTTGTGATAGCCGACAAACATGCCAGCCGCTTTGGCGGTCACTGCGGCCTCCGAGAAGATCTTCGCGAAATCGATCCAGCCTTGAGCGTCCTTGGCGTTCATGCCCGGCACGATCAAGTACTTGTTACCGATCTCCTGATTGAACTCGATGGTCTTGGCGATATTGTTCGGCTTGATCGAGTCGAGCCCCGTGTGGGTACCGCAGGCGACCAGACCGAGGTCAGACAGGATCTGCTTCAACTCTTTGGCGCTCTTGCCGTAGTAGCCCGCGAACTCGACGCCCGCGTAGCCCATCTCCTTGATCGCCCTAAGTGTGCCGATCAGATCCTTTTCACACAGCTTGCGTACAGAATAGAGCTGCACACCGGTCCGTATCTTAGCCTTTTTACCGGCCGATGCGGCGGCTTGAGACAACACCGGCGCGGTGAGCGCCAGACTAGCGGCACCGGCCTTGATGAAATCGCGGCGAGAAAACTGCATCATGATATCTTCCTCTTTTTGTAGTCCGTGACCGTTCCCCTCCGGAACGTGAAATCAGACACAGTATCGCAAAAAATCCGGTTCGCCGCAATAACGTGAAATCGATTGCTACCCGCCGTTTCCCGGCTGGACAATCGCGCGCGGCGTAAGGTATTACTACTGGCATGGCATTAGAGGCTCCTGCCAGACCCTTTGCTTGCAGGTGTAGGTGTGGCACGGGCATCTTGCCCGTGTTTCATGGGTGTGGCACGGGCATCTTGCCCGTGTTTCATGGGCGGGACGCCCATGCCACGAAGGGTTTTGCAAGACCTCATTATTTTTCGCCGTCATACGATACGAAACAGAAACAGAAAAGGAGCAACTGCCATGAGAACGATCCGCCCATTGCTTCACATGCTTGTCATCATAGCCGCTCTCCCCTGCGTGAGTTTGGCCCAGTCGACCGAACACACCATGAAGACCAGTGACCCGATGAACACCTCGTCGTTTAATACCGGCGGACAGTGGGATGACGGGCAAGCGCCCAAAGCCGGTCACACCTATGTGGCCAACCACCAGTTGCGCACGCCGCCCTCGGGCAGCAGCCATACCTTCGCGGGTGACCTGTTGACCGTCACCGGCAACATCCTCTGCAAAGGTCCCAACAATGGTTCGATCACGGTTCCCGCCATGATCCTGCGTGGAGCAATCAACAATGGTACGGGCCACACCACCGCAAAAGTCTACGGTGCCATCACCATCCCGGAGGACGCGACAGCGACCTTTGGTACTGGCCATGAGGAAGACCGCCGTATTCTCCAAATTTTCGCCCCGCTCACGGGCAGTGGCGCACTAAAACTTTTCATCCCGCGCCCCACAGGTGATATGAAAGAGATTTTGTTGCAGGCTGACAACACCGCCTTCACCGGCCCCATCACGATGATCGGAACCGGCAAGTTCTCGATCTATGACGAAAACAATCTAGGCGGCAACCCGCCGACGTGGAATCCCCAACAACTGACGCTGAACGGCTCGGTCCTGCGCGCCCAGAACACCCTGACGCTCGACGATCCCAACCGCGGCATCTGGCTCAACAACGAGAACAACCCAAAATCGCACATCTATCCCGGCGGCTGCTTTGAAATTGCCAGAGACGCCACCGTGACCATCGACTGCCTGATCGGCGGCGAGGGACCGTTCAAGAAGACCGACTTCGGCACGCTGATCTTGACGGCCACCAACACCTTCACTGGGTCCACCACCGTGAGCGCCGGCACGCTACTGATCAACAGCCCCACGAACGCGAGCCCTACGCTTTCCGTCTCTACCGGCGCGGCCCTCGGCGGCACCGGCACCGTCTACAGCGCTGTCTCTTTAGCATCCGGTGTCGGGCTGACGCTCGCCGGCAACGGGTACGGCACCCTCACGCTCGCGCATGCGGCAGGCGTGACGCTTGACTCGGTCACAATGAGCTTCGACCTGCGCGCCCCGGCCGATGGTGTTTCCGACTGTCTCGCGCTGGGCGGACCGCTTGCGCTTCTCGGCGCGGGTACCCTGACCCTCACCCTGCCCGAGAGCGGACTGCCCCCCGGCAGCTACCCGCTCATCACCTATCCCTCCTACAGCGGCGACGGCACCCTCGCCCTGACGGTCGCCTACCCCAACGCCACCTTGACGATCGGTGCAACCGCCGTAACGCTGGAAGTGACCGGTTCGGGCACCGTGCCGCGCATGACTTGGCAGGGCAACGCCGCCGCCAATACCTGGGACTTCACGTCCGGCAACTGGCTGCCTGCGGACGCACTTTTCAGTGACGGCACCGATGTGCTGTTCGACGACAGTGGTGTCGCCTCCGTACCGGTGTTGCTCGCGACGGATGTGGCACCGCACGACGTGACGCTGGCCGCGACCAACAACGCCTACACGCTGGACGCCGATGTCCACACACTCGCCGCGCACGATGTGGTCAAACTCGGCGCCGCCGCACTGACGCTCAAGGGGCGGCATCAGTACAACACGCTGACCGTCGGGCAGATCGTCGGCAGCACGTATGAAGGCGGCGGCGCACTGACACTGGAAGGCACGCTCGCCATCGGCACAGAGATCACCGTACGCCCCGGTGCGGGCACCTTCTCCCAATCGGCAACGGCGATCATCGAGGGCCCCGGCGACATTACGCTCGGCAGTTCGGCCGACCTGCGCGGCACCAACACGTTTGACGGTACCGCGACGTTCGGCTATGCAGAACAGACCAAGACCTTCACGCTTTACAGTGACCGCGCGCTCGGCTCGACGGTAGGTGGCACCGTGCTGCGCGGCGGGACGGCGGGCGGCTACAACCACTTGAAGATCGCCGACGGCGTCACCATAACCGACGAACTCCTGACCGTCACTGGCGGTAGCGGACGGCGCGCGGGCCTGTGGACGACCAGCGGCAGCACTGCCTGCTGGGACGGTGATATCCTGATCGCCTCGGACGGCCAGTTGCAGATCGGCAGTGCTGGCGGCAGCACCTTCACACTCGGCTCGCTCGGACGCACCGTCATCACCAACGCCGGCACGGTGACTACCTCTTTCCGCGATGGAGGGATCACCATTTTGAATAGCCGTTTCGCGATGCCCACGGCAAATTTCAATCGCGACGACAAAGGGACGTTGGTCATCCGCTCATCGGACAACACAGTGGCCGGTGTCGGTTTCCTTGAGGGCAACATCCGGCTTGAGACCGACGCGGCTTTCGCGACGCCGCCCCCGATGAACATCGGCAAAGGATACGAAAACACCGGCAACAAGGCCACGTTGGATCTCAACGGCCATACGCTCGCGCTCAAACGTATCATCGACCTGCACTGGGACGGCTTCAACGGCACACCGAACGAGGGTTACCAGCGGATCCTCTGCGCCGTACCCTCCACACTGATCGTGAACGGCGACATCGCCAGCAGCTACACGCGCGTCGGCAGCATCATGAGCGGACCGCTCACCTTCATCAAGGACGGCAGCGGCACGTTCGCCCTCGGTCAGACCAACGCCCTTTCCGGCGCCGTGATCGTCAGCAACGGCGTGCTCGCCGTCACCGCGACCGGCAGCTTCGGGCCCGATGCCGTTCAGGTCATCGTGGCGGGTGGCACGCTCTCGCTCTCCAACAACACCGCCCTCTGCAGCGACGCGGCCGTCACCTTCGCGGCGGACGGCACGGGCGTGATCGACCTCCCGAACAACGTGAACGTTACGGTCGACACCCTCTGGTTCGGGGACAAACAGCGGCCCGGCGGCACATACGGCGCACCGGGCAGTGGCGCACAGCGTACAGACGCCACCCGCTTCTCCGGCACGGGCCTGCTGATCGTGCGGCGCGGTAACGGCGGTACCGTGTTGCTCCTCAACTAAGCGAGAGTCACATAAGACCGGCGACCGCCGCACCAATCACCGGCGAGTCGTCCACACGGATCAGTTCGTAAGCGATACCGCGCGGCGTGAGCAAGGCGGCCAGTTCGCGCTGAACACGCTGCTGGAAATCCGCCGTCAACGTGCGGTAATAGGTGGAACCGTCCACGTTCACGCACACCGGGCGCGCCGGATCGCGCCCCTCACCGGTCTTGAGGATTGCCGAGGCCAAGTTCACCGCAGTCAGCACCGCCGCGCGCGCATACACGGGCGTGCAGAGACGACGCACCGACTCGCGGTCCGCCTCGCTGAAGGCTGGCGCGAGAAACGGGTTGTCCGCCAAAGGACGGCCGCCGCAAAAGTCATCGAGATGTTTGTTAGACAGTGTCTCCCACCGCTCCAACTCATCTGCGGCGGCAGCCGAGAACAGACCCGCCTGCGCCGCTTCGCGTAGCACGATAAAGCCGAGCCACCCCAGATAGGCACCCGATATCATCTTTTCGAAGATGTAATACTCGGGGTCAATCGTCTGTGCGCCCAGAGCCTTGTCAAAGGCCGATTGCTGCACGCGGCCGAAGTTGCCCGACTCGATATTGATCACCATAGATCCCGCAGGGTCCAGGTCCGTGCGCTTGGTGATACGGTCATTCCGTTCCACGTAAGCCGTGTTGGTGCCGGTACCGAGAATAAAACCCACGTAAGCCGAGTAGGGTTTGGCAATACCTGCGCTCTTGCCCGCCAACAGGGTCGCCACCGTGTCATTCAGAATCACCACGCGGCGCTCATATCCGCGCTGCGCCAGATGCCGCAACAGACCGGCACCGATCATCTGCCCCACCACTTCGGGCACCTCAATCTGCTTACTCCAGTGGAGCAGGCGCGCGTCACAGGTCGGCGTGATCTCTGCCGGATAGGAAAAACAAAAACCGATCGACTCCGACTCGGTAATAACCGGCATCAGAAAATCCGCAAAGGCATCAAAGAAAGCTTCTGCACTGATCTCCCCCTGCGTACCCGGCATCGCGCCTTTTGAGAACGATCCGATCTGCGCCTGTCCTGCGTCGTCAATGGTAACCACCGCAGCGCGCAGATTGGTGCCTCCCGCATCCAGCACCACCACGGGGGTTCCCGTCTTCACCGGCCGGTCGATGGAGATGAACGACGGAATCATCATCAACGACGACGGCTTGCCGGCCAGACCGGCATCCATTTCTTCGGCAAATGCGGCCAGAAGCTTTGCGCGGTCAATCCCGTCAACGTCCAGCCCGTTCTCTTTCAAAAACAACTCTTCCCGATCTCGCATACCCTCTCCTCCGTCAGTGATTGATGGTGTCACATTCTCAACACCCGCCCCCATTTTGTCAACCCCTCGGTGCTCGCTCATCCCAGTCCAGGGATGTTCCAGCCCTCGCGGTAGGTCCGCCTGACCAGTTTGTTGGCCTCCGGGACATTGGTAACCTTCATGTTGGCGGCGTCCCACTGTAACTCCGTGCCAGGAAGCCGCACCGCACAATTACCCAACAGGATCGCCAGACTCATCGGACCCGACTGCATGAAGTGCGATTCGGTCTTCACCTCACCGAGGCAGGCGTCCACATAGTGATGGTAGTGGCTGGGATGATCCGGCAGCTTCGGTCTAGGATAGTTGTCCAAGCGCCCGTCCGAAATCAGGCGCGGCGCGGTGCCGTGCTCCATGAACATGGCCCCCTCCGAGCCGATCACCAGCGAGCCAAATTCAGGGGGCGCGTCCCGTCCGATCTCTTTCGCGTATGTGTAGCACTCGTCGGGCAGTTTCCCCCCGCCGTCGAACCATTCCACCGTGATCGGCTTGCCGCCCGTTTTTTTGTTGCCGGGGAATGTCCAGGTTACGTGTCTGCTCTGCGGCCAAGTATCCGCACGTAGCGCAGCATCGTTTTTCCAGCGCTCATCCACCTCGGCCTTCACGGTCAACGGCGCGGTCAGCCCCACCCCTTTCCAAGACGAATCGAGCAGATGGCTCTGGTTATCCCCCATCCGCCCCGTGCCGAAATCCTGCCAGACGCGCCACATACACGGGTGATAGATATGGGGGGCGTAATCGCGCGTCGGCGCGGTGCCCAGCCAGAGATCCCACATCAGATGGGGCGGCACCGGCGAGCCCTGAGCCGGACGCGGTGCAGTGTGGTCGGGCGCGCTGGTCTGAAAGAGGATGATACGCTTGACCTCGCCCAGAGCGCCTTCCCGCAGGTACTGCACGGCCATGCGGTCGCCGACCATGGAGGCGTACTGCGTACCGAGTTGGGTCACACATCCCGACTTCTCGGCCTCACGCATCATGGTGATGGCCTCTGCGACGTCATGGCAGAGCGGCTTCTGGCAGTAGACGTGCTTGCGCGCCCGAAGCGCCGACACGGTGATCGGCGCGTGCATGTGGTCCGGGGTCGAGACGCTGACGGAGTCGATCGCGTCGCCCTCCTTCGCCAGCAACTCGCGCCAGTCCGTGTAGGTCCGCGCACCCGGGACCTTCTCGGCGGCTACGGCCAAGTTGTTCTTGTCCACGTCGCACAGCGCGACGATCTGAAGGCGGGGATGCGAGATGAAGTTACTCAGATCGACCCCGCCCATCATGCCGCCCACGCCAATGCAGGCGTGGCAGAGCTTGGCACTGGGCGGAGGCGTCTGCGCCTTTGCCCGCCGTGTGAAATTCCCCGCCACCGACGCAGCTCCCGCTGCCATGAGGAATGATCTGCGATTCATGCAGTCCCCCACCTTCACACTGTAACAATGCCAAGCGGCTCGGCGACCTTCCAGGCACCGCGCGTGAAGTCAGGCACGTCCACCGGCTTGCCGCCGCGCTCGACCGACTGCTCGGTCAACTCGACCAACGAACTCCATAACGCCGTGTCATACACGTCGATATCAAGCGGCAGCCCGTTCTGCAGGCAGTGGCAAAGACGCAGGTCCATCAGGAAGTCCATGCCGCCGTGGCCGCCCGCCTTCTTGGCCGCCTCGCCTTTCTTATCCCAGAGCGGATGCACGTACTTGGCCTTCAGCTCTTCCAATTCGCTATCTTTCATCCAGTTATGCGTGTTGGGTGCGAGCGCCACGCGCAATGGATAGTCCGCCAGAATGCCGCGCGTGCCGGAGATCAGATTGATGCGGCTGTAGGGGCGCGGACTGGTGGTGTCGTGCTGCACCAGAATGGTGCGCCCGCGGTAGGTGCGGATCAACGTGCTATTCATATCGCCCAGCCGATAGCGCATCTTAGCCTGTGGACTGTCCTTGCCGTACTTCTCCGCAGCCGCCTGACTGATGCCGAACTGGTTGCTGCTGACCGAGGTGAGGTACTCAAAGCGATCGCCGCGGTTGATGTCCATGTACTGGCAGACCGGACCGAGACCGTGCGTCGGATATGGGTTGCCGGTGTGTTGCTTGGACCACTCAAGCCGCCACTGACCCTGGTAGCCGTTCTCGTTATTCTCACGCAACTTGCTCATGCGCAGGTCGTGGATGTAGGCGGCTTCGCCATGCACCAGATCGCCCAACACTCCCTTCCGGCAGAGATTCAGGGCCAGCATCTCGTTGTAGCCGTAGCAACAGTTTTCCAGCATCATGCAGTGGCGGCGTGTCTCTTCTGAGGTGTTGACCAGCAGCCAGCACTGCTCCAGCGTCATAGCGGCCGGCACCTCGACCGCCGCATGTTTGCCGCACTGCATCGCATAAACCGCCATCGGCGTATGCCACAGCCAAGGCGTGCAGATGTAGACCAAATCGATCTCGTTGGATTCGCACAAATCGCGCCACCTGTCCTGCGAGCCGAAGTAAGCCTCCGGCGCAGGCAGACCCTTATCGGTCAAGGACTTGATCTGCTTCGCCACCCTGTCTTCAAACAGATCGCTGATCGCCCGGACCTCGACCCCGGGAATGCGCGAAAGCCGACCGACCGCGCCCGGTCCGCGGTGTCCAACACCAATGACACCGACGCGGACTTTTTCCAACGGTTCAGCGCGGAAGCCAACCATGCTCTTGCGCCGCTGCGCCGTCAACCCTGAAAACGTGGTACAGCCTGTCTGCCCCAACATGGCTGCGGCACCACCCGCGCAGACCGCGCCCTTCAAAAACTCCCTGCGATTTCTCATCATGATCTATCCTCCTAGTTCTGGCCTAACACAACCGCATCAGGATATAATACCTAGCGTCCTTAAACCATCTTAAATTACTGAAATGACGTGAAATACTCTTGCCCCGTTTCCCTAGACCTGCGATAGTACGAACCGCCCTGTGATTCATGTTCACGCACGTGCGCGTGGCGCTGGGGCATTATCCTACAGGCCGAAACCATGATACCATCCCGAACCCCGTCCTCTCCCATCCGAGTTCTCGGTATCGACACCTCGTTACGTTCAACCGGCGTGGGCGTTCTGGATGCGGTGGGGTCGCGTCTGATGCCGGTCTATTTCGGCACCGTGAAAAATCCGGCGGGCCGACCTTTGTCAGCCTGCCTGTTGCACTTGCAGGAGAGCATCGAAAAGCTGATCCAAGAACATGAGCCACAGGCGGTCGCCATTGAAGGTGTCTTTTACGCGAAGAACGTGAAAACGATGCTGATCCTTTCCCATGCGCGCGGCGCGATCATTGCGCAGTGTGCCCGCATGGGCATTCCGGTTTACGAATACGAGCCGCGCCGCGTCAAGCTGGCGGTTGTCGGCACCGGCGGCGCACAAAAAGAGCAGGTCCAGAAGATGGTCAAAACGCTGCTCAACCTCCCCGAAGTGCCGCAGAACGACGCCGCCGACGCCCTCGCGCTGGCCATCACCCACCTGCACAACCGTTCGCCGCTCGCCGCCCTTTCAGCTTCGCCGATTTGATAGGTAAAAGGTTCTGCGTTAAACAAACCCGAACCATGAAACACATGAAACTTCATGAAAATTGAAGGCTTCCCTTTGCGTTCTCTGCGTTCTCTGCGGCTATTTATGCGGCCATGCCTATTCGCGACAATCCGCGTCATTCGCGGTTAAAACCCGCAGCCATGCCCCCCCGAAAAACCTCTGTGCCCTCTGTGCTCTCTGTGGTTCCAAAAACCCGAGCACAGCCACCCAAAAATCTGTTGGTAATGTGGGTGGCGTTCTGAGAAGAACCGTGTATACGGGGCTTTAAAGACTGCCGCACGTTGAGGTATGATGCGAAGCAGCAGGTGGTCTTGGTAACCCACTTGCTGTCCGCATGGGAGACGCTCGAAGATTACATTGGGCTCACTGCCCGCCAATCTGTTTGAGCGCCGACGGAAACCACCTGCTTGGGGCGAAAGACCCCGTATACTTGTATGCTTCATGCAGACCCGTCTGCCCCAACGTGCGACAGCGCCATACAGGATAAAGGAAATGACCGACACAGCACAAGAGACAATTCTGGTCGGGATGGACGCGCACAGCGAAAAGATCTCCCTGTGCGTCACCCGGTGGCGGCTCGGCTCGGACCCCGTCGTCATCAAGAACATCACGACCGACCTCGACTCGCTCGAAAACACCTACAGGAAGCAGGTCCCGGCGGGGGCGCTGACCGTGCTGGAGGCGTCCACGAACGCCTTCTCCATCGTCCGCCGCCTCGGGGCCGTCGGGCAGCGCGCGGAGGTGCTCGCCTCCGACACGCTCGCGGGGCGGGCCCGCTCCGACCGGGTCAACGACCGCATCGACGCGCAGAACCTCGCGTTCGCCCACGCCCGGGGCGGGACGCGCCGCGTCCACGTCCCCTCCCCGCGCCACCAGCACTGGCGCGACATCTTCTTCGGCCACCGCAACGCCGTGAAGGACTCGACGCGCTGGTCCAACCGCATCTGGGCCTTCTGCAGCGGCCACGGGCTGAAGCTGCCCAGGGAGTCGTTCCACAGGAAGGCCGATGCCGTGCGCGCGGAGGTGGCCGGCTACGGCTGGACGCAGGAGGAGAAGTTCCACCTCGAGACGCTCCTGCTCGAATACGAGCACAGCATGGATCTGCGCGGCCGCTACGAGAAGCTCATCGCACGCATCGTCTCGGAAACGCCCGGGATGACGAGGCTGATGCAGATGCTCGGCGTGCGCTTCATCGTCGCCTTCGCCCTGTTCACCTTCGTCGAGGACGCGTCCCGCTTCGCGAACCCCAAGAAGCTGGTCAGCTACGTCGGCCTCAACCCGTCCGTCGCGGAAAGCGGGAAGGCCGGGGGGCGGCGCAAGCTCAGCAGCCATGGACGGCCCGACCTCAAGGCGCTCATGGTCGAGGCGGCGAAGAGCTTCCTGCGCCACGGCAAAGACGACATGGCGAAGTGGGCGTACCGCAAGATCGCCTCCGGGAAGCCCGCCAACGTCGTCACCTGCGCCGTGGCCCGGAAAATGGTCGTCCGCGCCTGGCACATCCTGATGGGCCACCCGGTCCCCGACCGGAAGGACGAGAAGTCCTTCCGCCGCAAGCTCGCCAAGCTCGCCACCGCCGTCGGGCGCGAACACCTCGCCGCGCTGGGCTACAAAAAGCCCGCCGAGTTCGTCGAGGCGCTCCACTCGCAGGTCTATCCCCCGGAAAGTTCCGCGCCGGCAGCCCAATCCTGAAAAAGGCGGGCTCCCGAACCGCACAGGCGCGCCTTTTGGCGTTTGCCCGCCCGGAGGCGCGTCTGTCCACAATCCACTGTCAAAGAAAAAGAAATGGACAAAACCGACGAAAGCGACAAAGGGACTTGACTACCCACATACTTGTAATCTGTGGATAGAAAAAATCCCGCGCACTGCCAAGACAAACTAATAGGTTCACTCAACATTCTGCACCTGCTCGCGTGCGGCTTCGAGTCCGGCTTTGAATGCGATCACAAGGCGCGAAATCTCCGCGTCATTGGCCTTTGATCCGGTTGTGTTGATCTCGCGGAACATCTCTTGGCAGATGAAGTCCAGCGTACGCCCGCACGGTCCGCCAGTGTCAAAGACCTTGGTGACCTGCCCGAAGTGGCTGGCGAGTCGCGTCAGCTCTTCACTCACGTCGCAGCGATCGGCGAAAACCGCCACCTCGCGCGCGATCAAGGCGGGGTCTACCAATTGACCGTCGCCGAGCAACTCGGCCAGTCGCCGCTCCAGCATCGCCTTGTAGGCGATCGGCACCGCCGGTGCCAACTCCGCAATCTCACGGCTCAACACTTCGAGCGCGGTAAAACGCTCACGCAGATCCCGCTCCAACGCGCCGCCTTCGCGCAGCCGCATCGCCTCCAGATTCTCCAGAGCGGCCTGCACCGCCCGCTCCACCAGCGGCCAGACCTCAAGCGGATCGTCCGGCAACACGCGCGGGCGCAGCAGGTCCGGCAGGCGCAGCAACGCGGAGGCTGTCAGGTCATCAGTGAGCCCCAGTGCCTGCGCCGCAGCGCGTACTGCGTCGATCTGCGCCGTGAGGTGCGCAAGGTCCAGCGTATCAGCAGCACCGGCCTGCTCGGCCGCCGACACCGTCACCGATCCCTTCACGTACCCCCGCGTCACACGCGTACGCACCAGCGCCTGAATCTTGGCGTCGAGGCTTGTCAGTTCACGCGGCAATGAAACCGAACAGTCGAACTGCTTGCGGTTGACCGCGCTCAACTCGACCACCACCTTCACAGCCCCCTCACTCGCCTCGCCGCGACCGAACCCCGTCATACTTTTTATCGCCACTTTTCTGCCCACTCCTCTTCTTTTCTCTGGAGGGTCTTGCAAAACCCCTTGCCTACAGGTGTGGCACGGGCATCTTGCCCGTGTTTCATGGGCGGGACGCCCATGCCACGAGAGGTTTTGCAAGAGCCTCTCTGTATTAAAAAATCGCCTTTCCCTGCACGGTCCAACAGATCAACGTGCCTGCAATCGCGCCCAGACACGCCGGATAGATCACGCACAAAACCGGCAGCCGCAATAGCCCGACACCACGCCGTACGACCAGATGGAACACCAACGGCACACCGACCGCCGCCGCGATCACGCAGAGATCCGCGCGGGTCTTCGGATACTCGTCCCACAGGTTTGTAAGCATCACCCAAAGCAAGGCGACAGCCACCACCGCGAATCCACAACGCCACCGCCAACTCATCCGTTCACGCAACGGCGTCAGCAGTTGCTGCAAGCCAAGCACCCAGGAGCCCAGCACAAAGCCGCCCCAGAAGACCCAGTGACCTAGTTCGTCGTCCAAATACCGGAGCGATGCGAAAAGCTCGGGCAACTTCGCCTGACTACTGCGATAAAAAGACTCTATGCGATTGGTCGGATCGTGCATGCCCATGCCGCAGGCGATGAAGTAAATCGTCAGAACCATCAGTATCTCGACTGTACGGCTCGGACGTCCTTGTGCCACCGTCCGCACCAGCAGCCAGAACAGAACCCCGATCGCGGGCGCAAAGACAAACATGGAGAGCGCCTCGCGGATTCGCAGGACATCGCCGAACGGCCGAAGCTGCCACGCAGGCGGACACATGCGGCTGGCCCCGGCCAGCAGACTGACCACACACAACAACACGAACAGCCACAACAGCCGCGTCAATGTTTCATGGTCTGTACGCTCGGAAAGCATCAGTATTTCACAATCCCAACGGTACCGCACCCTTGAGTGTAACGCCCTGCTCGATCTTCAACTCCGCACGAATCAGTTCGCCCCGCTGGCTATGACGGCCTTCATACGGGATTTCCCAAACCTTGCGACAGCCGGGAGCGAGTTCAACCGGCATCTCGACCGTCTCAAGCTTGACACCCGTCGGCGCGGAGAGCGTCACGCTGCCCTTCAAGCCGTACGCCAACGGCGCGACCACAACCACACGGCAAACACCCCGATCCTTTTGCGCGTTCACCGACACATTCAGATTGGGCGCGAGCGCCTCCGGCACATAAGAGAGCAGCGGTATCTGTGCATACCCCATGGCGTTCATCATCGTGCGCATGCGGTAAGCGGAGTCCTGCATCAGGCACACGCGCCGATCCATCGCCGGAATCGGCGTGGTGTAGATGCGCAACTCGCCGCCGACGCTCGTCAACACCTCCTCGCGCCAGTCGCCCAACACATCGGCCACCAGTATCACGTTGCCCTCGATGCGCTCGCTCACTGCGCCGCCTTCATAATCGACCATGCGCCCGCGTATCAGTTCACGCTGTAAGTCGGCATCCCACCACGCACTCGACACGCCGAAGCCGAAGTTCAGCTCCTTGCCCGATTTCAGCAGACGGCCATCCGCAGAAAACAGCCAACGCTTTTCCGTCAGCGTATGTCCGTCGGCATCCGCACCATAAATCTCCAGCCCCGGCTGGGTCGGGTCTATATCGCTGCAGATACCGAAACCGTGCACATGCCGCGTGGGCTCCTGCAACTGCCAGAGGATCGTGCCATTCGTCGGGTCCAAGAGATGGATGCCCCCCTCTTTGACCTGCCGCGTTTCAATGATGTACGCCATCTCCATACCGGGACGCACGGGATCGATATCGCCGTAATAGTGCGCGTCGGGATGTCCCTTGCCGGTAGTCCAGAGCGGCGCACCATCGTCATCCAGTGTCACCGAGCCCAGAATCACCTCATCACGGCCGTCGCCGTCCACATCGGCGCAGAGGCAATTGTGCGCGCCCTGTCCCTGATAACGGCCGGGCAGATCCTCGTTCGTATAGGACCAGAGCCGCTGCAACTGCCCATCTTTGAACTGCCAGGCATCGGCCAGCATCAGGTTGTAGGTGCCACGTAGCGCAAGCAGGCAGGGCGTCCGTCCATCCAGGTAGGCCACGGCGATCTGGTTGCGCGAGGCGTAGTTGTAACTCGGGAAAAGGTCGCGCGGCGGCCACGGCGCACGCGCGAGTTCGCGCCCGGTGAGCCCGTCAAACACCGCCATCCACTCCTCCCCCCGCTCGACCTTGCCTTCGGCGTCGCGCATGTCCTCGTCCGGACCGATCTTGGTGATTACCTCAGCGCGGCCGTCGCCATTCACATCGCACACGATCATGGGCGAGTACCACATGCCGCGCTCAATGTTCCAGCCAAGGTCCTTGATCCACAGCAACGTGCCGTCGTGCCGCCGCGCCTCAAGCTTGAAGGTCTCCGGCGACTTGTACCAGTACTTATGCCACGGATCAACATTACCGCCCGGCTGCTTGATCACATAATCAAACTGGCCGTCACCGTCAAGATCGCCCACGCCGATTTTCTGCGCGGTCACGTTCGTCGCAGCCAGCGGGATACGCACGTACGGCGTCTGACGTCCTTGTAGCGCGATCGGCGAGACCGTCTGCGACGCGCCTTTGAAGCCGTCCGCCGGCTCGACCACGTAACTCACTGCGGCATCGAACCCGTTCGTATCCAGAAAATCCGTCGTCTGCGTGATCGGCGTCGCATTGAGTTTGACACGGGCACCGTCTTTCTGGCGGAACACATTGAATGCGATCTTGGGATCATCCTCACGCAGCAAGCGCCAATTTACGTAAACGCCCTCCGCCGTCTCGACCGCCAGCGCACCGCGGCCCATGGGTTCGACCGGACGCGTCTTGGCCCAACCGTCAACCTTGGGCCCCCTGGGCATAGGCGGCTCTACTTCGGGCACGACCTGCACATCGTCCACCCAGAAGTCACTCTTTCCGGCGCCCACGACGCGCACATAGACCGTGTCGACCCCCTCCGGCACCGTGAACCACGACTTGCAACGCTGCCATCCGGCACGGCGCGGCTCGGCGGTACGTCCGATCGACCAACTGACCAGTTCCCTCCCCTTGTTGCCCACCACTTGAACGGAGCCTCCACGGGCGTCACCGGCGCGCTTCATCCAGCAGGTGATCGCATACGACTCACCGGGCTCGACCGGCGTGCGGCGGCTGTTGGTGGTGCACCAATCCTTCTCGCCCGTGTGAATGATCCTGAGCGAACGCTCGCCGTCATGCCGCTCATCCGACAACTCCATGCGGCCGGCACCGGGCTCGCGCGTCCACCATCCCCACTCCGCCGGTCCTCCCTTATCGTCCACCGTCTCGAAACCGGGATTCGCGACCAGTTCCACCGCCCACGCGTGCACTCCCATCAGAACCGCGCACACACCTGCCACACCGAGCATCCTCATCTGTCATCCCCCATTTTTGGTCGCGCCATCCTGCGCGTTGAAACACCGAACATCAGCGTATGAGAAGCATATCCCATGCCCCCCGCGCCTGACAAGCGCATTTGGTTTCAAGTTGGTAATCGGTCAGCCCGCCGCCCGCGTTTCGCACGGGAATGTCAATCAGGATAACTTTGATCGTGTAAGTTAGGGGCAAGAAGTTTTCGACTTCTGACGTTCAGCGTTCTGAGTTAAGGCCTGAAACCAGAAACCCGAAACCTGCAACCCTTCTCATTTGGCGTGGACATCTCCGTTTGTCCCCTTCTATAATGGCACCCATGCAGTTTCCTAGTTCGCCCATTCAACCGTTGCTCGATATCCGAGGCTTAAAGACTTGGTATCCCGTGAAAAAGGGCGTGTTCGCCCGTACGGTCGGATACGTCCGTGCGGTGGATGGTGTCGACTTGACCTTGGCGCGCGGCGAGACGCTGGGTGTCGTTGGCGAATCGGGGTGCGGCAAATCGACGCTGGCCCGCTCGATACTCCGTCTGGAGCGTCCGCGCGAAGGCACGATCCATGTCGACGGGGTCAATGTCCTGCGTGCGCGCGGCGCGGCGCTCCATGCCTACCGCCGCACCGTGCAGGTGGTCTTCCAAGACCCCTACGCCTCGTTGAATCCGCGCCACACCGTGCTCGACATCCTGACAGAAGCCATGCTGGCGCACGGGCTGGTCACGCGCGAGAACCGTCGCGAAGCGGCCGTCCGGTTGCTCGCCGATGTCGGCATGTCTGACGATATTCTCGACCGTTATCCGCATGCCTTCTCCGGCGGCCAGCGTCAACGCCTCTGCATCGCGCGCGCGCTGGCGCTCGAACCGCAACTCCTGATCTGCGACGAGGCGGTCAGCGCACTCGATCTCTCCGTGCGTGCTCAAGTGCTGAATTTGCTTGAAGACCTGCAAGAAAAGCGCGGGTTGGCCTATCTCTTCATCACGCATGACATCGGCGTTGTGCAGCACATTGCGGACCGCATCGCCGTAATGTACTTGGGCAGCATCGTCGAGACCGGCCCGGCGCCAACGGTCCTCGGCGAACCGGCCCATCCTTACACGCAGTTGCTGTTGCGCGCTGTGCCGAAAATCGGCGTCCCGCTACCGGAAGAGACCGGCGTCCCCTCAGAGCCTACCAGCCGTCGCCCCCAGAGCGGATGCGCCTTCGCGCCGCGTTGCCCGCTGGCGGACGACACCTGCCGTGCGGCGGCGCCGATCCTGAAGCCCTCGCCTCGCGACCCGAATCACCTGACCGCCTGCTTCAAGGCGTAACTATGGTTTGACGCGCCACTTGGTCGCCATCAGACACGTTTGCTCGCCCTGCTTTTCCGCCTGATAGTAGATCGTAAGGATCGTGTCATCCGGAAGCTGTACCGAAGCGGGGTAGCCAAGATCACCGTTGAAATGACCGGCCAACTTGATTTCGTTGGCGACATCCCAGGTCCGCCCGTGATCGTCACTAAGACACGCATACTCGCCGAAGCCAGGACCAAGCCTGCGACCGTAGACTGTCAGCAAGCGACCGCCACGCAACTTGATCAGGTGCGGCGGATATCCCTGCATCTCGGTGGGCACCATGCGCGTCCACGTTTTGCCTCCGTCGCGGCTCTCGGCCTGCCGTAGCTTGCATTGTGCCTCGTCGCGGTGCTTCGCGCCCGGCGCGGGTTTGGCGTGGAACCGGAACTGTGCCACCAAACGACCGTCATCGGTCTCCACCAGATGCGGCTCGTGAAACTGGCCGATCTCATCAGGCGGTGTGGGTTCGATCATCGCGATGAGTTGCCAAGAGCGGCCGTTGTCGCGTGACTCTTCGACGGTCAGTTCATGCTTACCTTCCTTCCACACGGCAGAGGTGCCGTCGCCCAGCCAGCGCCGCCCCACCATCAACAGCCGTCCGTCTTTCAACACGATCGGACCGTGATTGGCGGAACCGTGGGTCTTCACCGGCGCCTCCCACGTCTTGCCGCCGTCGCTGGAGCGCGTCGTGAAATAACCGAGCCACTCTTGCTTGACTGCGTGCGGGAGTTTCTCGTCGTGGAGCCACCAGTAGAATTGCGGAGAACCGGGCTTGAGCTTGCTCCGGTCGCGAATGCTTCCCATGTAGGCCACCGAGGTGAACCACGCCACCACTAAATCGCCGTTGGGCAGTTCAACGATACCTGCGTCGCGGTCATCAAGCTGCGTATTGCAGATGGTTTGCGCTACGGACCACGACTCGCCGAGGTCCGTGCTGCGGATCATCTGCACCTTGCCGAACGGACAGACATGCGCATCGCGGTCCCCGGAAAAAACTGCCAGCAACTCGCCGTTTTTTCGCAGACAGGCAGTCGGCCAACCGATATACCGTCCCGGCTGTTTACAAATCGCCCGCGTCCAGAGAATCTCCGCGCGCGCCTGTTGCGCGGGCGCACCGTGAATCTCGCTGGTCGGCGTATCACCGAAGCCCAGCATCCCCGCCCCTATCCAACCGACCACCAGCATCCATCGTTTCAGTGTCATACCGTCACCTTTCATCAAAACGTTACGTAGGAAGCATAGCATTTACTGGACTGACGTGCACTATCGCTGTTACCCAAACCGCGTCTTTTTTGTAACCCGCAGAAATGGTATCGTTTAGGGGACACAGAGACGTTGGAACGCCTGTAACCTAGGAGACGCCAGATGAGCTTGTATGGACAAAAAATGCGTGAATGCGGATTGCTTCAGAACATTCAAAACAAGGGCCGGGGACCCTCAATGAAAAAAATGATGGGGGGTGGGATTGTCATTTCAGCCCTCTTTTTGTGTGTCCGGGCAAGTGGCGCGGACTCCCCATACGGTGTCTGCTCACATGTCACGCGTGGTCAGGAGTTCCCCACGCGCACCACCGCCTTCAAGCTCATTCACGACGCGGGTATCGCCTCCGTGCGTTCAGACTTCGACTGGTCGGGCGTGCAGCCCAATGCCGATACTTGGGTCTTCGATCACCTTGACACCGTGCTGGATGACGCCGAAAAGACCGGCATCCAGATCCTGCCGATCCTCGCCTACAACACCCGTTTCGCCAACCCCGCGCACGAACATCTCGACGCATGGAAAACTTATGTCCGCACGCTCGTCGAGCGTTATCAAACCCGCATCCCGGTCTGGGAAGTGTGGAACGAGCAGAACCATCCCGGGTTCTGGAAAGATCCCGATCCGACCGCTTACCTCAGCCTCTTGAAAGCCTCTTACGAGACGATCAAGGCCGTCAACCCCAAGCTGCAAGTCGCGGTCGGCGGGTACGCAGGCGTGCCAACCAACTACATCGACCGCCTCTATCTGGCCGGCGCGAAACCCTACTTCGATATCATGAACGTTCACCCGTATTCGCACCCCGGCATGCCCGAAGCGACACTCGAAGCGTCGATCGCGGGGTTGCGCACCATCATGACCAAACATGGCGACGCCGATAAAAAAATCTGGTTCACCGAAATCGGCTGGCCCACCCAGAAGCACCGACTGACCGTGCCCGGCCTACTGCGAACGGCGCTCGCGACCGCTCTTTCCGGCAAGAAAAAGGACGCGTGGCACATTCTGGTGATGGACGATCCCACCTTCTCACGGACCGCCGCACCTTCCGAAGAGCTACTGGCATCAGAACTCCCCGCGAACAGTCGCGTGCGGCGGCTTTCGCTCGATGCCTTGCTCACCGCGCTGGACGCCCATGACGTGGATGCCGTCATGCTGCCCTTTGACGAATCCTACCCGGCCACCGGCTTCGACCGTCTCTACCGCTATATGCGTGAAGGCGGCACGCTCGTCGAATTCGGCGGAGCGCCTTTTTACTACGCCCGAACACGTGCTGCCGACGGCACTTGGCAACAAGACAACACGTTCCGCCTGCCCAATTTCCGCTTCGGCCTCGAAGCGTGGTGGATGGACAAGCCGCGCATTCCAGAGAAGATGCAGGTACATCTCACTGGCTCTGCCCAAGCGCTGGACGCCCCCAAGGAGGGCTTTACGGCCACGCGCTTTATCGCGCCCCGCGGTTTGAAGGAAGGTGATCGATTCATTCCGCTCGCGGCCGGTGTCCATAACGGTTACACCGGCACTGCGGCCGCTGTCATCGCGTACAACTCAGACCTCAAAGGCTCACTGGTCCTCTCCGCTTTTATGGAAACGGGGTTGCGCGGTTCCAGCGAGCAGGTACAGTCCGAAGTCATGCCCCGCGCCGCCCTGATTTCGTTTCAGCACGGCATCGAGCGTTTCTACTGGTATGAGTTTCAGGCACCCGAGACCGATGATCGCGACCCGGAAAGCCACTTCGGCCTGGTACACCGCGACTTTTCGCCCAAGCCCGCCTACCTCGCCTACAAGACACTTGCCGCGCAGCGCCCCGCAGGCTCGACCGTGCTAAACCGCCCGTGGAAATCAGAAAACGGTACACTCTACCATCCACAGTGGCAACGGCCCGATGGCCGTCCCGCAGGCGCAATCTGGTCATTCGGCACCTCCCGAGAGCTTGCCTTGACCTTCTCATCCAAGGCGATCACCTTCACCACGCATACCGGCGGTGCATTGGCCCCCCGGTGGCGTGACAACACGACCACTTGCGTCCTGCCGGTCTCCGAGGCCCCGATCTACTTCACCGGCGGTACACTGGAAAGGATTACCCCGGCCGACGCACAGCAGTGAAACCAATGACCGTCAACTATGACCATTGGCCGCTTGCGTTTCGAGTGACTTTTTCAGTACACTGGCGATTCATTCAAACAGAAAGGACTTAGCCATGTTGTCAGAATTTGTCAGAAGTGCGGATTGGAAAAACGAGAAGCACGTGCCGGTAATCGAGTGTGCCGACACGGTGAAGACGGGCGAGGCGCTTGCCATCAAGATTTCGGTGGGCAGCGAGATTCCGCACCCGAACACCACAGCGCACCACATTGTCTGGATCGCCCTCCACTACGTGCCGGAAGGGACCAAGGTCTCTTTCGAGATCGCACGCTGCGAATTCAGCGCGCACGGTGCTGGCGCGGAAGGCGCTGACAAAGGCCCGGCCTCCACATGCAGCACGGTAGCCGTCAGCGCGAAGCTCGCCGCCTCCGGCAAGCTCTACGCCACGGCCTACTGTAACATTCACGGCCTCTGGGCCTCCGAGCGCGCCATCACGGTCGCGTAATTTCTGGCGCAATCGGTAGAATCGAGGGAATCGAGAAAATCGATCACTCGATTCTATCGAGCCCGCTGCCGTACAATTTCGTACAACGCGACGGCACCGGCGACACCGGCGTTGAGCGAGGCGACGCTGCCTTTCATGGGCAGGCAAGCGATAAAGTCACAAGTCTCGCTGACAAGGCGTGAAAGACCGCGTCCCTCACTGCCGACTACGAGCCCCGTCCGTCCCGTGAAATCGAGCGCGGTGTAGGGCTTGGCCTGCGGCCGCATGTCGAGCCCCGTCATCCAAACGCCTAGCTCTTTCAGTTCCTGCATGGCGCGCACCAGATTCACGACCTTGGCCACGCGCAGATGCTCAGAAGCTCCTGCCGAAGCGCGTACAGCGGCGGGCGTGACGCCAGCCGCGCGGTCTTCCGGCAATACGACAGCAGTCACGCCGGTCGCATCCGCCGTGCGCAACAGCGAGCCGACATTCTGCGGGTCTTCAATGTGGTCAAGGAACAGCACCACGGCATCGGCATTCGCCTTGACATCGTGCACCACCTGATCAAACGAAATATAAGGGAAACCGCCAGTGCGAAGCGCCACGCCCTGATGGTTGCCGCCCGCGCAACGCTCGTCCAACTCGACGCGCTCCGCCGCACGAAACGGCACACCCTGAGTCTGTAACAGCGTGCGCAGTTCGGCAATCTCGGGCGCATCGCGTCCGGGTGGCGGCAACAGTGCCTCGTAAAGGTGGCGCTTGCCCGCCTTCACCACCTCCATCACCGGCCGACGACCGTAAATCCAGTCGCCGCGCTCTGCTGACGGCACACCGCGTTTCTGCTTCTGCGGATGACGAACTGACCGTTCTCGTCTCATGGTCTCCCGTTCCGAGTTCGAAGTTCTGAGTTCTACGTTCTGCGCTGCCTCACCAGTACCCCGGAATCATTCCATAGAAATAGAGCGGCTTGAGCACGTAGACCTTCAGAAACCAGGCTATCCGCCTTTCCCGCGACATGTCGAGCAGCGAAAGCGGGAAACTGATTTTCGGCTTTTTGTCGTAGTCAAATTCCGCCATCAGCACATGACCGTAGTCAGTCACGATCGGGCAAGCGGCGTAGCCGTCATAAATTGCCTCAGGCTCACGCCCTTCGATAAGCGCAATCAAGTTACGGACTGCAACCGGAATTTGTTTGCGCACGGCAGCCGATGTTTTGCTGGTCGGGATACCGGCCACATCGCCAAGGCTCACAATGTTGGCGAATTTCTTATGGACCAGCGTTCCTTTGTCGACCATCACCCAAGCCTCGGCGGCCAGACTGCCTTCAGTCCAGCCCAAACCGGCCTGACGCACAAAATCCGGCGCGCTTTGTGGCGGAGCGAGATGCAGGAAATCGTACTCCTCCACAACGGGGGTCGTGACGACCTCATCCACCGCTTTCACCGCGCCGAGGGTCTGCGGGTCGGGCACCTCTCTCTTGATAGTCTCGGTTCGGATGAAGTGTACCTTTTTGGCGGCAGTGTCCACACCCTTGATCCGCATACGCGTGTTTATGCTGACGGAGCGCTCTTTATAGATCTGCTCCAGACGCGGCGTGAAAAGCGGCACATCATAAAGCTGTTTGGAAGCCGTGAAGAAATCGAACTTCAGGCTGTCACGCATGCCGCGCTTTCGCGAAAGGTGTTCGGTCAACAGGCAGATCTTCTTGGGCGCGCCACCGCATTTGTGTTTGGTGTAGGTATCGGCAAACACGCCGCGCCCGCCCTTTTCAACGAACGCCTGCACAGCCTTCCACGTTTTCTGGGCCCCTTCAAAATCGTAGATGCTGTGCACATTTCCTTCACCCAACGTCTTGTAAGAAAGCCCTTCAATCGCTTCCCAATTGCACTGGATGCCGGGCGTGAGCACCAGAAAATCGTAGGGATATACCGCTCCGCCCGCGACGGTCACCGTGTTCTTGGCCGGATCAAGCTCCGTGACGGCCTGCTTGACCCACTTCACGCCCTCCGGAATGCAGTCCGCTTGTCGACGCCACACCTTATTCGGGTTACGGTACACACCGGAGCCGATCAGGGTGAAGCCGGGCTGATAGAACTGACGCTCCGCCGGATCGATCAACGTGATCTGCGCATTCTTCAGCAGCCGCACCAACCGCGCCGACATGCCGAGGCCCGCCGCGCCGCCGCCGACCACCACGATCTTGACCGCGCGGTCGCTGCCTTTCATCCCGCACCCTCCCGTGCCCATCAACGCCAACGCCGCAGCGGCCGAAGACGCCTGCACAAACCTGCGACGTGTGATCTGTATATCTTTCATGTTGACTCTTTCGCTATGGGGCATTGGTTTTGATTTCAACACCGATCCCGATTCCGGTGCCGGTGCGCCACCCCGACTGGTCACCGGATCCGGCCGAAGCGCGGCGATGTGAACGGCCAGTACACGATCGTGGCCGGTCCCAGCAGGTTGCGCTCCGGCACCGGCCCCCAATAGCGGCTATCGTAGCTGTTGAACGAATTGTCGCCCATGGCGTAATACTCATCCGCCTTGAGCGTCACACTGTCTTGTTCCGAGGCTAGCGACTGCCCCGGGAAATAGACCTGACGCGTGCCGCTCGGATTGAATCCTGCGTAAGCCGGATGCCCCGGCCAGACCGTCTCACGGCGCGCGATCTGCCCTATGCGCGGCGGCTCGGTGACCACCTCGCCGTTGATCAGCAGATTGGGCGCTTTGATCTGAAGCGTCTCATTGGGCAGTCCAGTCATGCGCTTGATGTAGTGCGTGCCCTGCATCAGCGCTTGGATGCCAGTTGTGGAGAAGACCATGATCTCGCCGCGCGTCGGATGCGAGAAGTTCCATTTCCAGCGGTTGACAAAAACGAAATCGCCGGAGATCACCACGCCGGACCACAGCACCTCACCGGCTCTAACGCTGGCACCGTTGGCGACGCCGCCCGCGAGCCGTACAGGACGACGATAGGCGTCGATCTCGA
>DUPH01000390.1 GCA_012838435.1 Lentisphaerota bacterium
AACACACGGAAACAGAGCCATGCCTTTCCGTGTGTTCGGTGTGTTCCGTGGTTAAACAATCGATCCCGATAGCGATCCCGATCCCGATTTGGATCAAACCATGAAACCTTGAAACCAGAAACCAAAGAGAGTTGAAGGCTCAACTGCTCTTTTTAGGTTCAAGGTGTGGGCACAGGCGAGGTTCGGACATGGGGTGCCGTGGCTGCTCTGTTTGGGGCTTAAAAAACCGATGCGTTATGCGCGGACGGCGGCTCGCGGGGACGCCCGCCCTCCCAAAAATTCCTAGCTCCGAAATCCTTTGCGTTCTTTGCTGTTCCCGCAGTTCTCGGCGCATAAACGGAAACATTCGTCTTAGAAAGCGGCGTCGCGCGGAATACCGCTTGCCGCCGCACTCCCGATTCTTTCGTCAGACTTGGGATGAATTTGCAAAGGGGCGGAGCAGGGACGAGCAAACGCTCGTGCCCCTCGGCATAATTGAGAGTTGAGCGTTGAACGTTGAGAGTTCAAACCCGCGGTTTGAACGCATGCGTGGCTTCTACCTTGCCGGTGAACATATTGTGCACGCGCACCTTCAGTTCACCGTCCTCCACCTTACCCTCAATGACTGTGGGAAATTTATCGGCGACCATGTGCGGTCCGCCGCCCACGATCTGCGCCCACGGCCGCTCTGCCGTCGGTTCATCGTAGCGGTAACAGTGACAGTGTCCGGCCACCACAAGTTGTGCCCCGTACTGCTTCAGCAGGGGCCCCCACTCGTCGTGCCCCTGCTTCTGCCAAGCGGCATAGTTTTCGAGTGTGTTACCGGGGTTCGCGTCCGGTCTTGAATCGAAGATCGGGATATGCATGAAGGCCACGATATACGGCGCGCGCGCAATCTCGGGGCGTTTGAACTGATCCGCGAGCCACGCCGTCTGCATCGTGCGGTACGGCTCGAAGCGCGTCGCGCCACCCGCAGAGGGATGGAAGTCCGGCTTGTCTTCGCCCGTATCGAGTCCGATCAGCGCGATCTCACCCTGACGCACCGCGAAGTTGCGCACGAGCGGCCAGTCGCGTCCTGAACGTTCGGAGGGCAAGCGCCCCATCATGACCTCGGTTGAGTGGAGGCATGCGCGTCCACGGAAATCGTGGTTACCGTTGATGAAGAAGACCGGCTGCGTGGTGGCGTAATCGCCCCCTGTCTCCGTTTTCAGGAACATCTTGACCAGTTCCTCGCGCGTCTCCGTGTGGCTGGAGGCGTCCCCCAACCACAACGTCACCGGTGCTCCGATCGCACGGAGTTTTTGCGCCAACAGAGCAAACGTTTTCCAATTCGTATGAGTATCCGTAATCACCGAGAAGTGAGACGACGCATTTTCGCCGCATGTGGTGAAGGAGTAGACCTTCGACCATTCCGGCGGCGAGGGCTTCTTCCAGTAGCCGACGGGAAAGGCGAGCGTGGACGCGCCGACACGATACCAGTACTTTGTTCCCGGCTTGAGGCCCGTCATGCGGATGCGCATCACGCGGTCGTCCAGCATCGCAAGCGGCACCCCTTCGCATGCGTACTGCACCGCATTCTCCATCTTCTCGTTGTCGGCCACTTCGGCGTAGCCCAATGCAAAGTCACTCACCGCGAACGCCACGCCCATCGAATCCGGTGCCGGGCATTGTAGCACCGGCTCCGAGTCGAGCAGCTTTTGCGGCACCGGAAGTTGGGTCGCGTGCCACCTGTCATGATACTTCTGCTCGTGGTTGACGATGCCCGCCGCACGTACCCCGCCGACCGCACTCATCGCCGCAAGAAGCGCCGATCCTTTGATAAATGAACGCCTTTCAAGATTCATGTCTGTCCTTTCATGCTTGGATCACTTAAAAATCACGTGGGCAAAGATAGGGCGATGGTCGGAGGCCATCGGTTCGTTGACCACGCATGACTCGGGCACCTCAACCGTCGTGTTTTTTGAGACGAAAATATAGTCGATGATACGGTCTGGCTTGTCTGCCGGAAAGGTCGGCTGCAAGGGACTGATGCGTGTCCAGAACTTTTCGAACACCAGCATCTCGGTCGTTTCAGGCTTCGCATTGAAATCGCCGGCCAAGAGAACGGGCTTGTTGAACTTGGCCTGTTCTTGGTTGATGATCTCGGCCGACGCCTGACGGCTTTCGGCGGTCAACGACAAGTGGGTGCAGAAGAACACGAAAGTGTCAAACTCACAGACCAGCAGCGTCCGGGGCTCCTCCTTGCCGGGCAGGGGAAGGTGATACGAGCGAAGCGGTTTTGTTTTTGAGAGGATGCCGACCCCATACGCCCCGCCTTGATAGGGAATGGCCTCACCGAATGTGCCGATCATTCCCGTGGCGACCGCAAGTTCCTGCAACATGTCGCGGCCCGCGCTCCGTTTGGTTTTCCGATCCAGTTCTTGCAGGGCCACCACATCGGGCGCCTGATTCGAGATCACGCCTGCAACCCTTGCGACATTGACCGCGTGATAATCATCCAGCCCACGGCAGTTACGGACATTGTACGACAGGACACGCAGGGGTTCCTGCGCTCCCGCAGATTGACAGAGAGTGATGATGCTGGGCATAACGAGGAGAGAGAAAAGACGGATGAGCCGGTTCATGGTAGGTCGTTACCTTTCTTGGTGCTGTTCATTTATCTTTCCCTTCCTCACATCGAACGAGAGTTCAAGACCAAGGACTTCTGCAATCCTAAACACGAATCGCACTATAGTATGATTTTTGAAAGAAAAGCAAGCGCAACACACCCATAAACCGTAAAAATTACATTTTGCGTTAAAAAGCTCAACTTTCAACGTCGCGACTGACCTCAATCACCCGCGTCTCCGGGTCGTCAGTGAGCGACAGGCGGACGTGCAGCGCGTCTGGCGGAATCAGGTCGCCAGCGCGGTCCGGCCATTCAACCGCCACCACTGCCCCGTTCTCCAGATATTCGGGGTAGCCAATAGTCAACAAGTCATCCGGTCCATTCAAGCGGTAGAGATCCATGTGCGCCAACGTGAATGATGCCGTACGGTGTTCTGTGCAGACCGTAAAGGTCGGACTAGTCACCGGACGTTTCAGTCCCAATGCAAAGCCCAGCCCTTGGACAAAGGTCGTCTTGCCGGCACCGAGATCGCCATGCAGCGCGATCACCATGCCCGGCACAAGTTGTCGCGCGACCTCGGCGGCCACCTGCCACGTCTCTTCGACTGACCGGACGGTATAAGTTTTGCGGCTCATTTTTTCAGCCACGCGATGATCTCATCCGTGAAACGGTCCATGTATTCGTCGGCAAACGCCGACGCATGAGGCATCCGTACCAGCCCCGGCAGGTCAGCCGCGAGCGGCGAATCCGGCGTGAGCGGCTCGTCCGCGAACACGTCCAAGCACGCGCCGCGCAACGTGCCCTTCTGGAGCGCGCGCGCCAGCGCGGCTTCATCGACGCAATTACCGCGACCGACGTTGTAGAGCACCGCGTGGCGTGGCAGCTTAGCCAGCCGCGCGGCATTGATCATCCGGTCTGTGCCAGTATCGGAAGGCAAGACAAGAATCAGGTGATCGGCTTCAGGCAACACGGTGTCGAGTTGGTCGGCCGTGAGTTGGCGGTCGCCCGGAGTGAACCACGGCGGCAATTGCGCGGGCGGCGTACGCCGGAGTCCGGTCACGCGCACGCCGAAGGGCTTGAGCAGGCTGCCAATCGCCTTGCCGATGTGGCCGAAGCCGAGGATCACTGCATGCGATCCGTGCAGCAGGCGCACAGTACCGTACAGCGCCGAATTCGGCCAGAGGTCGCCCCGGAGTTGATGCGCGTAAGCCGTGAAGATACCGCGTTCGAAGGCCAGCATCATTCCCAGCACTGTCTCCGCCATCAACGGTCCGTGGAACGTGCCGTAGCGTACCGTGACGCCTTGCGGCGGATCAAGCGGCGAGAGGTCACGCCCCGCAGCGCTGGAGAGCACCGCACGTAGCCGCGGCGCACGCGCGAACCACTCTTGGCGGAACGCCCAGGACACCACGATTTGCGCCTGCGGCAGCGTGCGCAGGCAGGAACGCTCGCTGTGGCACCACGTCACACGTGCTGCGGGAAACGCCTGGCGTAACCGTGCGATGTGCTCCTTGCGCATGCGGAAGTAGGGCACCGATGCCTCTTGGTACACGACAATTGAATCGATTTTCATCTTCTCTCACTCTTTTTTCATCAGGGTGCCGCCGAGATTGTATTGTTGCGGCGGCTGCGGCTCGCCCGTGCCGACACCGCGCGTCATGAGCCCCTTGAGTTCGTCAAGGTGCGTCGCATACACATCGCGCGGCAGGCAGTCGTGCTTCTTGCAGATCGAGGCGGCCATACCTATCACCTCCCCCATCATGCCGCCAGTCCGCATCACGCGCACCGTGCCGAGCGCCACATGCGTCACGCTGATGTTGCGACCGGCCATGAAAAGGTTGTCCACGTTTTTCGAGTAGAGGCAGCGATACGGGATCGGATACGGGTGAATCGCCTGATGTTTGGCGATGGACTTAAACTCCGCGCCCGGGAAGTTGCGGGTGTTCTTAGGATCGGGATAGTGCAGGTCGATTGTCCATGTCGTCACTGCTGTGGCGTCGGGATAGGCAACCCGATTCACCAGATCCTGCTCTTTCAGCACGAAGTCGCCGATCAGACGACGCGACTCGCGCTTACCGGCAACGTAGGCCACCCAGTCCAGTCGGAGCTTGGCATAATCGGCCTTGTGGGCTGAGTGGTTTTTGAGGAACGACCAGTTGGAAAAGACCACCAGCATGCCGTAGTCACGCACACGCTCGAACTCGTTGACCTGATGGTAATTCATGCCGGTTTCCCAAGTCCACTCCCCCATCTTGACGCGTTCGCACGTCTCGTCGGTGAATGGCAGCGCCCATGCGATGTCGGGGAAAGCGACCGGCTCTTGCGCCTCGCGCGAGTACCACTGCACCGACGAACCCATGGTCTGATTATCGGCTTTGTCAGGAGCAGTCTTCTCGCCGGTCTCCTCTTTACTCTCGCGACCGTAGCGGTACTCGGCACCGGCCAGCACGCCGATCACACCGTCACCGGTACAGTCGGCAACCAGCGGGGCAGTGAAGCGGGTCTCCTGTCCGGTCTCGATGTGACGCCCGACGACCGCCGTGATGCGCGCCCCCTCTTTCTCGACCGCCAGTGCCCGTGTGTTCAGGAAAAGCCGGATGTTCTTCTCGGCCTTGACCGCTTCGATCTTCCGTTCGTCCTCGTAGAAGTCGCCGGGTTGCGCGTTGCCGCCGCGACGCGGACCGATCTCGCTGACCACATCACCCAGCCGCGGATAGGGCGGCAGATTCATGCGCCCGGCCAGATGCACGCGCACCTCCGAACTGTTGTTGCCGCCAAGTACCGGACGGTCCTGGATCAGTGCCACCGTCAATCCGAGCCGCGCCGCCGAGATCGCCATGCAGACGCCGGGAATGCCGCCGCCGGCGATGATCAGGTCCACCGCCTCGGTACGTTGCGAGGCCTTGATCGCCCCCACCGAACGGCGATAGCTCTCCAGCTTCGAGACCTCATTCTCCGGTGTAAACTCGGGGTCGGTCGTAAGGATCAATGCATCGCAGCGTCCGTTAAAACCGGTCAGGTCATGCAACGCCAGTCGCGCGGGACCTTTTTCAAGGCGCACGCTGCCCGCCGTCTGCCATGCCCACTCATTGCCTTGCGTGCCCAGTACCGTCGGCAACCGCACGCCGTTGACGCTCACCTGAAACTTGCCGGGCGCGTCTTTCTGCGTCCAGAGTGCGGCCCAGTTGCGCGTGCGTGCCAGCACACGGTAGGCGCCGCTCTCCGGCACCTCTATCGTTGTCGTGGCGTCTGCCACCGGCGCACCCAATCCGTGCGCCATCAAAAAGGGCGACCCCATCTGATCCATGAACTGCTGGTCCACCACCCAGCCGCCCTTATCGGCAAAAGATTCCGTCTCCACAAACAGTGTGGCCGCCTGCACCGCGCCTGCGCAGACGATCGCAACGCATCCACTCATAAAACGTTTCATCATATGCCTCATGCTCCCTTTTTTACTTGCGAAATTTGGAGTGCGGTGACAAGAGCCGCACTGTGCGCGGAGCGCGGCACCACTTTTGCGCGCCACCCTGCCGCCACACTCACGCTCAAAAAGCGACGTCGCGCGGAATACCGCTTGCCGCCGCACTCCATATCTGTTCGTTTGGCTCGTGCGTGCCGAAAGGGGCGCAAAACACGCTCCCGACTCGCACATCCCCTATATCAACGATTACGCGCCGACTTCCGCCCACAACGCACCGTCGTTGTCGCATTTATGACAAGTAGGATGTCACTTGTCAAACTGCGCATCGAAGGCGATTGCGCTCGGCGGGAAGTCGACGCCCCGCACAAAGTCGCACGCTTCCTGTGCGCCGTGGCAACGGTCCATGCGCGAGTCTTCCCACTCGACCGACAGCGGCCCCTGATACTGGATGTCGTTGAGCGCCACGATGATCTCTTCGAAGTTGATATCGCCGTGACCCAGCGAACGGAAGTCCCAGAAGCGCCGTGGATCGCCAAACTCTGTGTGTCCGCCGAACACGCCCACCGTACCGTCGCCATGCCCCCACCACACGTCCTTCATGTGCACGTGGAAAATGCGATCCTTGAAGGTGTGGATGAACTTCACGTAGTCCACGCCCTGATAACCGAAGTGCGAAGGATCGTAGTTGAAGCCAAACGCCGGATGGCCATCCAACGCATCCAGTGCGCGTTGCGCCGAAGCGATGTCGAACGCGATTTCGGTCGGATGAACTTCCAACGCAAACTTCACGCCGTTCTCGGCATACACATCGAGAATCGGACGCCACGTTTTCGCGAACTCCTTGTATCCCTTCTCGATCTGACCGGGCAGACAGGGCGGGAAAGAGTAGAGCAGATGCCAGATCGGTGAACCGGTGAATCCAGTCACAACCGACACGCCCATGTTCTTGGCCGCTTTGGCCGCCTTCTTCTGCATCTCGATCGCCCACTTCTTGATAGCTTTCGCGTCGCCGCGCAATTTAGCGGGCGCCCACGCATAATGCCGCTCGTCCAGATTGTCGCACACAAGCTGTCCCGTCAGGTGGTTTTGGATCGCCCAGCATCCCAGACCGTGCTCCTCGAGAAGCGCCCGCTTATCGTCGCAATAGGCCTTGCTCTTGGAGGCCTGATCTAAATCCAGATGGTCGCCCCACGTACAGATTTCGAGTCCGTCGTATCCGAAACCCGACATCAGTTCACACACCTTAGCGAACGGCAGATCCGCCCACTGTCCGGTCACAATCGTCACTTTCCTCGCCATGACATCTTCTCCTTTTTTCGTGTCGGCTGGCACCCAACACACTTGAGCACCACACCGACCCTCAACCTTACTATGGAGATACCTTACTCCGTTTTCTTCGAAGCTTCAACAAAAACCGGTTCAGTTGTTTTAACGCAGAGACACAGAGGCGCAGAGATTTTTTGCGGGGTGGCGGCGTGAGCGCAAGCGTGACGAAAGAATTTGTCAGTTATCCTTCCGGGCGCAACATCCGGATGCTTTCGACCGTGACCGAAGCCCCCTGCTCGCCGATCGGATCAAAACGCAACCGCGTAATTAGACCGCGCCAACGCCGGTGTCCTCCCACCTCAAAGACGTAATCATGGAACGCGCCGTCCGGCACGATCTTCTTGCGGATCGACGCCTCTTCGTTGGCAGGTGCGCCGCCGACATGCCAAAAGAGCTGGCAGGTGTCGTCGGACAGCGTCGTCCCGGCCACTTTCATGCGCACCACGATCCGCGCCACCTGACGCGCCGGCACATGTTTGATCGCGCGCCCGATCGCCGGATCACGCGAGGTCGTGGTGAAACTCAGGCCGTTCTCCCCGACCACGAGCGGCGAGGTCCCCATCAACGCGTACCAGCCCTGCGGGCCGTCGGCAAACGACCATTCGCGTGCCTCGTACTTGGGCGGCATGGGCAAATCGTAGGGACCGAGCCCCACGTCCTGCGGGCCGTAATTGAGCGGCCACCCCGTCGTCGGCCGCTTGCAGAAGGTCTCGCGTACCGCCTCATACATGCCGAAGCCAAACTCCGCGTTGGGTTCGGCATACGAGCCCTCACCCCATTCGTTAAGCGGCGCGAGCGTCATGCGCTTGATACCGGTTTCGTCCGCAAAGCGCTTCGCGTCGCGGCAGATGCGACGGAAGTGTTCGACCGTGCGCCCGTAAATCTCGGTGCCGCGGTCGCCATGCCACGGACGGTCATCCCAGCCGGTCGACAGATTGGGCAGGAACGGCAGAATGCCCGTCGCATGCAAACCCTTCCAGTGGTCATAGTTGGAGTCCGCCACCAAGTCAAACGAGAAGCGGCGCGGATTTTCAGCCTTACCGCCGTGGTGCATGTAATGGTAGATCGAGGTCATATCGAACCCCATGTCCTTGTAGCCCTGCACCACCGCCGGCTCAAACGAAGCCTCCGGCCACTTCATCGCGATGAAGGTAATCCCCTTGAATCCGGCCTCGACCGCCATCTTGCGCGACAACTCAAGCAACCGCTTACAGCCGTCCTTGTCGCCCAGATCGCGGTTCATGTTCTGCGCGCTCCAGATCATCACGACCGGCTTGTCGTCAATCCGGTAATACTCTGGCGTGTTGAAATAATTCTCGATCCAGAAGCGGGTGACTGCGCGTTGATCCTCCACCGAGTGACTTCCCGCCGCGTTGTGGTTGGCCCACATCACGGCCCACTTCAGGAACGACTTGTACCGCGCGCGCTGAAACGCCTTGACCCAGTGGTCGTTGTACTGCGATCCCTTGTGCCAATACCAGTCAACCAGGAAATAGGAGAGACCGTTCTCGACCGCCCATTTGATCTGCCAGTCCACCACTTCGGGATTTGTCTCGTCGTACCAGCCCAAGACCGGTTTGCGCTCCGGCGCAACCGGCCAGATGCGCGCCCATCTCTCGATCGACTGCCAGCCGGGATAGTAGAGCGCGCCGATCTCATAATCGCTCTCGAGCGGTTGCGGAACCGGCACATACGCGGCCTTCGGCTGTTTCAAATCCGGCAACACCTCGACACGCGCAACCGCCTCCAGCCCGTCGGCGCCGTCCCCCGTGAGCGTGAAAACCACTTCGTCCTTGAGGGCCCGATCAGCCGTCAGCAGCAACGTGTGTGTGGCGATGGCGGACGCCGAAACCTCCTCCACCTTCTCCCATCCGGGGGCCGACACGATGCGCAATCCGCGCGGCATTTTTTTCACCGCCAGCTTGAGGTTCTTTGCATCCTGTCCACCCAAGTTCGCGAGCTGGATCAAGAGCGGAAGCGGGCGCCCGGCCCGGTTGATCGCATCAGAGAGGCGCGCCTGCAACACAGAGACATCGGCAGCGCCCTGTGGCTCGTCGCACACAGCCACGGCGCGGATATGCGCCGATGCGCCTTGCTTCACGACCGGCATCACTTTGAGCAGTACGATATCGCCGACCCATTCTTTAATACCCGTCATGTCGACATTGTATGTATGGAACTTTCCGTCAGTTTTGATGCGGAAGCGCTTTTGATGGAGACCGCTCACTGCTGAGGAGGCCCAGTAGATGATCGCGTCATCTCCGGTATCCGCAGCCATCTCGACCGAAACGAACACGTTTTCATACGACGGGATGGACAGCATAGGACTGGTGATCCGTCCGGTCTGCCCCGCCTGCGATGTCACCACCAACGCATCATCGCTCATGGACGCGACCGCGCCATCCTCAGCGCGCCACGCGCTCAGTGCCGCGCCGCGCCACTCACGCGCATCGCTCTTGGCCGATACGGCATCGATCACCCGCACCCAATCCACTTCATAGGTGCCGAGCGTGTCGGCCGGATTCGAGAAGTCGATCCGGAATTGCGCGATGCGCTTCTCACCCTGCCAGTAAGGGAACACGCGGTACTCGTGCCACTCCCCGCCACCGGCCCACATGAGCGTCGTGTTCCACTTCGCCTGCGCACCCGCCGCGCCCTCCGGTATCCAGTAGATGTTGCCGGAACCTGTGGTCGACGTCCGCACACGCATTTCGACCGCCTGCCCAGCCGACGCCTCGATGGAGAATTTCGGACTGGTGACGAACGGATCCCACGAGGTCATCGTCCCCTTCAGAACGCCGTCCTCGATACGCACATCCTTGCTGTGGTTCGCGCCTCGCGTCCAAGCCTTGTCGGCATCGGCCGTAAAGTCCCAACTCACCAGTACGCGCGGCGATTCCGCGACCACGCATCCCGCCAACAGAACAACCGCCCCTGCTACACGCAATATCCTCATCGTCATTCCTCCTCACGCTTGCTTGTACACCGGCAACTCTCTCTCCGACAACTCCTTCAAAAAAGGCTGCACCGTATCCTTCGCTGAAAGTACAGGGGTGTCCACTGGCCACGCGATACCGATGTCCGGGTCATTCCACCGGATGCCGCGGTCATCGCGCGGGTCGTAGAATTCTGAACACTTGTACTGGATCTCGGCGCTCTCTGAAAGCACGCAGAAACCGTGCGCGAAGCCACCGGGAATAAAAAGCTGGTGATGGTTCGTTTCAGAGAGCACAGCGGACGACCACTTGCCGAAGGTCGGCGAGCCGTGCCGGATATCAACCGCGACATCCAGAATCTCGCCGCGGATACACGACACCAGTTTCGCCTGCGGCTTATGCAACTGGAAGTGCAGGCCGCGCAGCACGTTCCGCACGGAACTGGAGCGGTTGTCCTGTACAAACACCGCGCGTATGCCGCCCGCCGCGTAATCGGCCGCGTGGTAGCTCTCCAAAAAGAAGCCCCGCGCATCACGGAACACCTCGGGGATGCACAGCACAACCCCGGGAAGATCTGTCCTTTGGAAGGTCACAGGCATAGTCAATCACCTCGCTTTCATACCCGGCCATGCGCGGCGCGATAACGCGCGATCAACGCATTGGTCGACGCATCATGCCGCAACACCGGCTGTTCGTTGAGTGTCAGTTCGATCAGCACCTTGGAGGCCAGCACCTTGCCCAGTTCAACACCCCACTGATCGAACGAGAAGATGTTCCAGATGATCCCCTGCGTGAAGACCTTGTGTTCGTAGAGGGCGATCAAGGCACCGAAGGTCTCCGGCGTCAATTGGTCGGCGAGGAGCGTGTTGGTCGGGTGGTTGCCCTCGAATGTCTTGTGCGGTACGAGTCTCTCCGGCACCCCTTCCGCGCGGCACTGCTCCGCCGTCTTGCCGAACGCCAGCGCCTCGGTCTGCGCGAAGAAGTTCGCCATCAGCTTGTCGTGCTGGTCACCCAACGGATTGTGCGTCTTGCAGAACCCGATAAAGTCGCACGGAATCAGCCGCGTGCCTTGGTGGATAAGCTGATAAAAGGCGTGCTGGCCGTTGGTGCCGGGCTCGCCCCATACGATCGGCCCCGTCGTATAAGCGACGCGATTCCCCTGCCGGTCGACCGACTTGCCGTTGCTCTCCATGTCGAGCTGCTGCAGGTAGGCGGCGAGGCGGGCCAGATACTGGTCGTACGGCAGCACGGCATAGCTCTCGGCACCGTAGCCGTTCGCGTAAAGAATACCGAGCAGACCCATGATTATCGGCATGTTGCGGCTGAAAGGCGCGGTGGCAAAATGGCGGTCCATCTTGTGATATCCCTTCAGCATCTTCTTGAAGTGGCGCGGGCCGATCGCCAGCATCAGCGGCAGGCCAATGGCAGAAGGCAACGAGTAGCGCCCACCCACCCAATCCCAGAAGCCGAACATGTTGGCCGTGTCGATGCCGAAGGCCGCGACCTTTTCCGCATTGGTCGAGACCGCAACAAAGTGCTTGGCCACCGCCGCCTCGCTGCCGAGCTTATCGATCAGCCATGCCCGCGCATTCATCGCGTTGGTGATCGTCTCCTGCGTCGTGAACGTCTTGGAGGCGACGATGAACAGCGTCTGCTCCGCCTTGACCTCGCGCAACGTCTCCGCCAGATGGGTACCGTCGATATTCGAGACAAAATGCATCGCGAGCGAGCGTTTCGCAAACGGCTTCAACGCCTGGCAGGCCATGGCGGGACCGAGGTCCGAACCGCCAATGCCGATATTCACGACATACTTAATGCGCTTGCCGGTATGCCCCAACCACTGCCCTTTGCGCACACGATCGGCAAAGGCGCTCATCGCGTCCAGCACTGCATGCACCTCCGGTATCACATCCTTGCCGTTGACAAAAACCGGCCGGTCAGGCGGATTACGCAACGCAGTATGCAGCACCGCGCGCCCTTCGGTCTCGTTGATCGCCTCGCCCGCGAACATCGCGTCGATCCAACGTTTCAGGTCACTCGCCTCGGCGAGTTCCACCAGACGGCGCATCAAGGCCGGCGTGATGCGGTTCTTCGAGTAATCCAGTGTCCAACCCGCCGCGTTCAATGTAAACCGTTCAGCGCGTCCGGGATCCTTTGCGAAAAGGTCGCGCAAGTGAAGGTCCCGCGTCGCCTCGATTTCATTCGCCACCGCAAGCCAAGCTTCTTGATTCATCATTCTCTCCATCAGTTCGGGATCAACCTAAAATCATCATAAAAACAGGTTCTGGATCATACCGTTTCCACCGCTGACAGAGAAGCCAAAAGAGAGTGAATCCAAACTCCCAGTTGAGCGTGGGCGGTATATCAACTATCCTATGCGCATGGCTGTAGGTTCATCCAGTTTCATCGGTTACATCACGGATCACCGCCGCCTCGATGTGGCGGTAGCTGAAATGGTCGCGCGCCATCAGTTGCTGCATGCGGTCACGCGTCTGGGTGTTGCGGTCTCTGGTGGTGCCGACTCTGTGGCTCTCCTTCACCTGTTGCTTCCGGAGTGCCGGGCGCGCGGTATCGCGCCGACTGTCCTGCACCTGAATCACGGACTGCGCGCGGAGGCGGATGAGGAGGCGCGTTTTGTCGAGGCGCTCGCCGCCGACGCGGGGGTGCCGTTCGTGAGCCGCCGCGTGGCGCTTGCCGAGCGTCCGGCGGATGGCCGCTCGCTTGAAATGGCCGCGCGCGATGCGCGTCTGGATTTCTTCCGCCACGCCTACGAGGAATGTGCGCTAGACGCACTCGCCACCGGCCACCATGCCGACGACGTGGCCGAAACTTTGCTGATGCGTCTGGCCCGCGGTGCCGGCGCCGCGGGCCTCGCCGGTCTGCGTCCGCACACGCATCTCGACGGCTGCCGCATGATCCGTCCGTTGCTCGCGATCTCCGGCGCGGCGCTGCGCGCTTGGTTGCGCGAACGCGGTCTGACGTGGTGCGAGGATGCCTCGAACCGCGACCCCGCGATTCCGCGCAACGCGGTGCGCCACGTCGTGCTGCCGCACCTTGAGGCCACCTGGGTAGCCGACCTGCGCGCGCGTCTCTGCCAGTCGGCTGAAACCCTGCGCGAGGATGACGCCTTGCTGGATACACTCGCCCGACAGCAATTCGCTGCGCTTGCCACCGATGATGGCGCATTGCCGGTCGATGACCTGTTGCGCGAGCCGCTGGCTCTACAGCGCCGTATTCTACGCCTCTGGCTTTATCGCCACGCGTCTCCTGATGCGGCGGGCTTCAGCACGGTGCAGCGCCTGCTGGCGCTCTGCCGCGAATCCGGTGATTGGCGCACCACCTTGCGCGGAGCGACCGTTGTCGAGTGCTGCAACCGCCGCCTCTCCTTTCAGCAGCAGCCGTCCGAATGCGCCGCCCCCCTACCCGCTGTACTGGCGGTGCCCACCGTGCGGCCGCTCCGCTGGGGCGCGTTCGAGATCACCGCGACCTGCGATACCGGCATCTTTAGTTTGGCTAATGGCGTCGGACATTTCCCGGCTGCCTGCACGCTGAGCGCGGCCGAGCTGGAGGGACGCGCCTTGACCGTACGTGCGCGTCATCCGGGCGATCGCATCGCGCCGACCAACATGAACGGCTCAAAAAAAATCCAGGATCTCTATGTCGACGCTAAACTGCCTGAGGTACAGCGCGACACCGTTCCGCTGATTGTCTGCGACGATGAGGTTATTTGGGTGCCCGGCTACCGCGTGGCGCGCCGCTATGCGGTACCCGCGCCCGACGCCCCCAGCGTGCGGCTTACGGTTCACGCGTGCGACTCAGCGCGTAGAGACGCCGCTGAGTAGGCACGTAGAGCGTACCGTTGGCAGCGGTGGGCGAGCCGCTGATCGGTCCGTCCAGCATGACGGTGAAGAGCACCTTTTTCGCGCGCGCGGCAGCGAGGATCGTGAACTCGCCGCGACGGGTGCCGATGTAAACCTTGCCGTCCGCGACCAACGGCGAGGCCCACATTTCTCCCTGAATCTCATGCGTCCAGCAGGCGCGTCCGGTCTTCGCATCGACACAGTGAATCGTGCGCCCCATGTCGGCGGCGAACGCCAAGCCGTTCCAAACCGCAGGCGTCGAGAGCGTATGGCGCAACAGCGGATAGGACCAGATGCGGGCGGTGGCGGTGATATCGCCGTTGCCTGCGGCGGGATCGAGGCAGAGCAGCCACGCCTCGCGCTTGCCCCACCAGATGTCGCCGCCGCCGGCCACGTAGAGACGACCGTCAGCCAGAACCGGCATTGCGTGGATCGTGCTGGGACTCTCCTTGCGGTTGGCGACATACCGGTGGACTTGCTTCTTGGGAGCAGATGGATCGCAGTCAAACCACCACACTTTTTTCAGCTTCTGCACGTGGTCGGTCACTTCGGTTACCGGCTCGAAGGCGTAGACCACGCCGTTCGGCGCGGCGTAGATAATCAGCGTACGGCCATTGACCGTGGTCAGGGCGGGCGAGGCCCACGTACAATGAAAGATATCCGGCCCGATGTGCTCGTCATCACGCGCCACGAGTTTACCTGTCTCTTTATCGAGCACGATCAGGCAGGGTGCATCGGGCGAGGCGATGTGGCGGTGCGTGTCATCCACGCCGTTCGAGGTATTGGCGTACAGAAACCGTCCGTGCAGCAACGGCGAACAGTGAGCCGCGTCGTGTTGGCGCACGTTGAGTTCCGCGATCATGTCATAGCACCACAGGATATCGGCATCATTCGCGGCAGGCGGAATCGGCGGCTTGCCGGCAGGCACACTGTAGCTGGCTTCGTCCATGAACGGCCCGTCGTTACCGTTTGCCATGCCGGCGGCATCGAGACACAACACCTCGCCACGGCTGCTGACCACATAGACGCGGTCGCCCTCGACCGTAGGCGGCGAGCAGACGCCGCTGCCGGTCCAATCCCAATAGATGCTGGTGGTGATTTTCGGCACAACCAACTGCCAGAGGAACTTGCCGGTGCGCTCGTCAAAACACATCAACACGCCGCGATCACCGGTGTGACGCGGATCGCGCGGCCGTCCGTTGTTGGTACCGATGTAGACGCGTCCGCCAGCCACAATCGCCGTGGCATGGGTCTCGGTACCGATCTCAGCGATCCAGCGCACGTTGCGGCCGCTTTCAAGATCGAATGAATCCGGCAAACCGCGCTCGGCAGAGACCATGTTACGCGAATAGCGCTCGCCCCACTGCGGCTGATCGGCTGCATGCACACACACGATGCTCAACCCGGACACCAGCGCCACGAGACGGCTTGCATGACGGAGCATACGGCCAGACGTGCCGCGCTCTCGAATCAAAGAGTGTTCAACATCCTTCACGACGGCATGATAGCATAAGTTGGGTTTTTGATTTCAGGTTTCATGACGTTTCATGTTTCATGGTTGGAAGTTCAGCGTTCGGCGTTCGGCGTTCTCGTTCCTGCCTGCGTGTAATCCCACGCCTTGAAACCAAGCGCAAACGCGGGAGATTCGGGCTTGAGGCGGAAGTCGCACGCTTCGGCGTTCTCGAAGAGCGGATCAGCGTATATGCCGCCGACCTCCTTGCCGCACGCCTGCCACGCATCCCACGCAAGACCGTCGAGTTCCGGCTTGCCGGTGTAGTCGTACCAGAGATTAGCGGCCCAGATGCCGCCCACGCCGCGCGGTCCGCGTCCGACGAGCGGCCCTTCGCGCACGACAACAATGTTGTTCACGAAATGCAAGGTGCAAGGGATGTCCTGCACCACCTGACGCGCCATGCGCACGGCACCGAGTTTTCTGTTCCAGGCGAAGATATTGTTGCGGATGATACAGCCCGCGCCGTAGTGCTGGTGGAAACCGCCGTCCGTCGTGTTCCAGCACAGGTTGCGCTCCATCACGATGCCCTCGGAACCTTCGTCGGTGTACAGCGCCCATCCGCCGTAAGAGTAGGACCACACGTCATGGACCACATTATCGTGTACCGTCGTGCCAAAGCTCGTGCCGAGCGTGTAGACGCCGCCCATGTCGCTCATGATGCCTTTGCCGAGATCATAGATCTTGTTGAAAGCAATCTCATTGCGCTGCGCGACACTGCCGTAAAAGCCCCATGTCCAACCCACGGAAACACCCGTGTAGTAAAAGTCATAAATCTCACAGTGCGTCACTTTCGTGTCCGACGCATGCGTCAGCGCCACGCCCGTGCCTTCATGGTCGAAGCGGCCGCCCCGGCGGATCACGCAATTGTCGATCACGTTGAATGCGGTCGAACGCGGCGCAAGCGTTGTGATGATCCGGCGCTTGAGCGTCTCGCCTTTTGCGACATAACCACCGGAGGCGCCCATCCAGATGCCGCCCGCGCCCAGATCCTCGATCGTGCAGTTTGTAATCCGGTTGGAGACGCAGCCATCGTTGAAGCGCAGCGCGTAGTTGCCCGTATGCGCGATCGTGCATGTGTCGAATGTGACGCGGTGCGCGCCCTCGGCAGTCACGAGGCCGTCCGATCCGCTGGACGCCTGATGCTGCCAGCTTTCCGTAGGGCCATTTGCGGGAAGCCCCGGTGTTTGCGGAACATCGCTGTACGCGAATGTCAGATTGCGGAAAGCGATGTCATGCACGAACGCACCCTTGTCCGGGTCACCCTTGAACGCGACCAGTTGGCTCAGCTTGGCGCTTGGCGCGATCACAACCGCCGTCGCGATGGTCTCACCCTCCAGCGGCCGATAGCGCACGCGGCCCGCCTTGGCGTCATAAAACCACTCGCCCGGCGCATCGAACGCGCTCCGCACGTTCTCGAAGGCGACAAGCGTCTCGCGCTCGTTCCATTTCACCCAGCCGTGCCAATCTCGCGGCGACCAGGTCTCGACCGTCATCGTGGCGGGGTCGAAGCGGCGCAGGATGCGGCGCGCCGTGCTCCACTTATGCACCACGTACATCTGCGCGTACGGCAACTCGTCAGCCGGAATCTTGCCGAGTGCGGCGGCGGACTCGTTCGTCAGCGTAGCACGCTCGACATACGAGACCTTACCCTCCGCGTTCGTCACCACGGTGATACTCGGTTTCACGATATTGAAATAACTCGCCGTCCCCTGACCGCCATTTGGCAGGCGCGCACGGTCGGCGCGACGCCCGTTGACCCACAGCTGTTCGAAATAGGCGGGTTTGCCGTCAGGCGCTACTGGGATTGGCGCGGACCATGTGCCGTCCGCCTCGGCGGTCCATCCTTTGATCACGCTGCCGCCGGAGATCGTCGCGCCTTCACCCTCGCCCACCCAAGTGACCGGTGCCTGCGGTGTGCCGGAATCGGCGGGCATGAACGTAAGCGTCTCTGCAAGTGCGTAGATGCCGGGCTTCACGATCACCGTCCAAGCCTCTTTGTTGCCCTTCGCCTTCGACGCACGAATCATCTCCAGCGCGGCCTGCGGCGTCAGGCCGTCTGGAGCGACCACCACCTCACCCGCCTGAACGAGTGCCGCTGAAATAAAACCCAAGAAAACACCCGCAAAACAAACTCTGCTCCCCATTTCAAGCCTCCCATGAACGTTGCAACTGACCGCATGATAGCAAAATGCGGCGGTGGGGTAAACGCACTTCTGAACAATAAAGAGGCAGGTGTTTGGAACGGCAGGTGTTTGGAATAGGCACATGCGGAACTATCGTAATTAATCGTGCGCTGATTTTGTTTCGTGAATGGTTGCCGAGCTGCCTGTGCCCACACCTTTCAAGGTGTGGGCACGGGCGTGGTTCGGACATGGGCCGCGACGGCGGTGCGTTTTTTGGCGCATTGATCGAGACGGGGTTTTCGTACTAAACGCCTGTCCCTTGGCAGTACCGATCGACGAGCGAGCCCTCAATCTGATTACCCCTTGATCAGGCGCCAAGACGAGGGACATTTTTTCATGACGTGCCACTCTTGTTTACGGTGTCACGCGATTACAAGTCCGCGTGCCGCGCGATCAGTTGCAAGAACGTCTCCGAGAAAAAACTGCGGTCGGGGTGGAGCGACCACACCGCGTCTTTGTCGACGATCATTTTCCGCTCGGAAAGCTTGTTCAGATGCCGCGCCAATGCTTGCCGAGAAATGTGTGTCTCCTGCGCGAGAACGGGGGTAGCGAGGTTGCCCTTTGTAAGAAGACAATATAGCACGGTCAACCGTCGCGGATGCGTGTAGGCGGTCAGGTTGTGGATGATTCGGTCAGTTGTCCATTTCTCCGTGAGGATCGCCCGACTGACAACCGCCAAGATGTGCGCTGCCGCGGGCACGAGCGGATCCGGCGAGGAAAAATAATGAACCCAGCGGCTCTGCCGTCTCGCGCTAATGAGTCCCCGCGCCTGGAGCGCCCGCAAGCACAGGCTGGCATGATCGTCGGGAACGGCGGCCTGCTTGGCGATCTCGCTGACTGACTGGCCCGGCTGGCGCAACACGACCTCAAGGCAGCGGAGTCTGCGCTCATTGGCCAAGACCCGGCATGTGCGCCAAATGGTTGGATGGTAGCTCATCAGTGTTCCCCCGTTTCTGGATCAGCCCGCGCACACCGTGGTGGTGCTCACGCCTGTGCTTCGCTGACGCCCACACCTTTCGATGCGCGGAAGTTAACACGGCGCACGGTGACAAGTCAACAGATTATCGAAGTTAGACAAAACAGCTTTTTGAGCAAAACAGCTTTTTGAGCGGTGTGTTTCACTGGTGTTTGGTACACAAAAGAAACGCTTTCATAAAGGGTTGCCGAGCTGCCTGCGCCCACACCTTTCAAGGTGTGGGCACGGGCATGGTTCGGGCATGGGTCGCGACGGCGGTGCGTTTGTTGGCGCGGTGATCGAGACGGGCCTTTAAAACCGGCGGTATCGGCGTGGTTGCCCGATGCGCGCGAGGTGCGTTTTAGCATGCTCGGCTGAAGAGGCTGACATGCCCACACCTTCCAAGGTGTGGGCACGGGCATGGTTCGGGCATAGATCGCGACGGCAGTGCGTTTGTTGGCGCGGTGATCGAGACGGGCCTTTAAAACCGGCGGTATCGGCGTGGTTGACCGATGCGCGCGGGGTGCGTTTTAGCATGCTCGGCTGAAGAGGCTGACATGCCCACACCTTTCCAGGTGTGGGCACCGGCATGGTTCGGGCATAGGTCGCGACGGCGGTGCGTTTGTTGACGCGTTGATCGAGACGAGCCTTTAAAACCGGCGGTATCGGCGTGGTTGTCCGATGCGCGCGGGGTGCGTTTTAGCATGCTCGGCTGAAGGGGCTGATATGCCCACACCTTCCAAGGTGTGGGCACGGGCGAGGACGTTCGCCCAGACGGCGTATCGCGCCGCCGCTTCTGAACGCCGGACATCGAACGCCGAACGCTGAAGTGAAACAAACAGTCCAGTTTTGTTTTCACCGCGACGAAGTGAAACAAATCCTTGCCTAAATCGAATTAGGTCGCGAGCTCCGTCCGTGTTAAGAAAAGAAAGAAAATCGGCAGACGCACATTCGAGCTGTTAGCCCGCCGCCCGCGTTTCGCACGGGAATGTAAATGAGGATAACTTTGATGTAAGTTATAGGCGCACACCCGAGCTTGAAAGAGTGAAGGTTAACCCCTATACTCTGGTGTGATTGATCGTCACAGCGTACTAAAGGAGGCTCCACATGACTTCTCCACGGATTGAACGCACGCTTCACACACTTGCTTACTGTGTGGCTTTGGCAACAGCCGCGTCTGTCTCAGGCGCGGAAAGAACATGGACCGGTGCCGGGGCGGACGCCCGTTGGACCACGGCGGCGAACTGGGCGGAAGGCGAAGTCGCAGCCTCTGACACGCTGCGGTTTGGCGGCACCGTGCAGCCCGTCACGACCAATGATTTCGCTACCGACACAGCGTTCTCAGGTCTCACCTTTCTGCCTGACGCGGTTGGCTTTACGCTCGCGGGCAACCGCATCACGCTTAACGGTGACCTCGTCAACCAATCGTCCGTCTCACAGACCGTCTCACTGCCCTTGCTGATCACGGCGACGGCGGACCGCACACTTAACGCTGCAAATGGTCCGATGACGTTGACTGACTCGCTGAATTATGACACCGGCACCACGTCCCGCTCCTACAAGAAGACCGGTTCCTATGAACTGCTCTTCACCGGGTCAACCCAGGTGACCAACCTCTACAGTCGTTTCGCGCTCAATGAAGGCACGCTGCGTTTCGCGCCGGGATCGATGTTTCATCTGGTCAACTTCAGCAATGATCGCAATGTCTTCCGCATCGGCGATGTCGCCAACAAACAATCCGCCATCATCGTTGAGCCGGGCGCAGATGTGGCACTCGGCGGGCTCTCCCTACAGATGACCTCAGTACCGGGAGGTACCGGAAGTTTCGACCTGCTCGTCAACGGCGGTCGCTTTGAACTCACCGGCACGGACAACACCTTCGGCGATATGACCGGCAACCGTACCGCAATTGTGATCAACAACGGCGGCATCTTCACAAACGGCACGGAAAACGCCTGGGTACATGCCGGCACACGCTGCCCCTTCACCCTTGAACTCGACGGCGGGACCGTCTGGTTGCAGCGGCTCTCACTGGGACGTGAATCCGATGCGGGCGACCGTCAGTTAGGGCGCGCCGACATCGACATCCGCCGCGGCCTCTTTGTCGTCAACAATGCCTTCCACTGGATGAGCACAAGTTGGACGCTCCGCACCAACATCGTCACACTCGGTAACGGCACGCTGGGCAGCGCAACGCTCAGTTCGGTCAGCATGTCGCGCGCAACCACATCCGGTACTGCGATTCTCAATCTGAACGGCGGCGTTTTGGAGTGCCGCAACGGCTCTGGCAACTTCCTGAGTGGCTTGAATCAGGTCAACATGATGGCGGGCGGCGTGATCATTGACACATCGAACAACGCTGTGAATATCACGGAACCGATCATGCGTGATCCTTCGCTCAGCCTAGACGTGAGGGATGGCGGCCTGACCAAACGCGGCGCCGGTTCTCTGACCTTTTCCGGGCCGACCAATGAGTTCAATGGTCCTCTGCGCGTCGAGGATGGTTCGCTGCGCATTTCGCCCGGCATGCTTTCGGACCTCGAAGAGATCTATCTCGCCCCCGGCAGAACCTTGAGCTTCCGTGGTAGCCACCGCCAGAATCTGGCGCCGCAGCGCCTCTGTCTAGGCGACGCCGTGACGACCAGCCGACTAGATCTAGACGTCTCGGTCGACGATCTGACCTGTGACACGATCCACATTCCAGTCGGCGGCTACATCGGCAAGATCAACCTGCACCTGAAGCAGCGCGGCCCCACCGACCTTGACTTCAACCTGCCCGGCGATTATGTGCTCTTCACTTACGCAAGCGAGCCACCGGACATCACCCTTTTGACCCACGCTAACCGCGCGTTCGGCACGACCTCCTCTTTCATCGTGGACCGTGCCGCAAAAACGGTAACGCTACGCCTGATGGTGAATACCACGGAAACTGCGTGGAGTAACCCCGCCGGTGGCGCTTGGGAGACCGCAGACAACTGGACCACACCACCGATCAACGCGCCCGAAACGCGTGCCCGGTTCTGGGACGCCATCACCGCCCCCGCCACTGTTACGCTCAACACCGATACGCGTATCGGCGGCTTCTCTTTCAACAACAGCCAACCCTACACACTTTCCGGCAACGGTACGCTGACTATCGGCGACCAGTTCGGCACTGGCTATCTAGTCAGCGATGTCGGCAGCCATGCTGTCGCGCTGGACATTGAGTTGGCCGCCCCTATCAACATGGGCGCACCGGCCTCGCATACGCTGACGCTTTCCGGTGTCCTTTCCGGCTCAGGCGGCATCATTAAAGGCAATGCCGGCACTTTGCATCTTACCGCAGCAAACACCTTCTCCGGCGGCGTGCGCATTGACGGCGGTACCCTGACGATCCCCTCGCTGGATGTTTTGGGCTCCGGCCCACTGACCCTCGCGGGCGGCACCGCCCTTATGACTGGCGGCGGCAGCGCGACATACGCCAACCCGCTCTACGTGCAGGCCAACGGCGTCCTTGATCTGGGCAGCACAGACCTGACATTGACCGGCCCCATAGATTGGACCGGTGCAGGCATCCTCACCAAACAGGGCGAAGGCGAACTGATCTTGGCCGGCAGCGCGAATGAAAACAACGGCGCCTACCGCTTCAATTTCCGTCAGGGTGTTACGCGCCTCGCCGCCGGTACAGCGTACACCCTGCGCGGCAACGACCGCGATGTCCTGCAGACCACCTACAGCGCTGTCGGCCAGACATCCAAACTGGTCATCGAACCCGGCGCAGTGCTCACCGCCGGCGGCATGCGCCTCATGGCCGGATCGTACGCCGGCACATCGACCGTGCATGTGGCGGGCGGGCGGCTCGACCTGCTTGATGCCGAAAGCACGATCGTCAATGCCACCGGCGGCCGCGCCGATCTCCTGATCGACAACGGCGGTTCGCTCTATGCAGCCAAAGGCTGGTTCAATCTCGGCGTCAACGGGCTTGGCACCCTGACGGTCACCAACGGCAGCGTTTCGCTCAGCCTCCTGTCGATAGCCGGATATGGCGATACCATCAGCACCGGCAGCCGCAAAGGCAGCGCCGCAGTGACTGTCGGACCGGGCGGCGTTTTTGAGGTCCGTGACTACTTCAACTGGATCAATGACGACCAGAACAATCTTGCAAGTCTGCGACTCGATGGCGGCCGGTTGATCCTCCCCGTCACCGCGCGCGCCGTTGGCAGCATCGGCACCGCAAGCGTCGTCCTCAACGGTGGTGTTTTCGACTGTGCCGGCTTGCCGACCTTAACCACCGTCAACGCCCAGATCGCACCCTCGCTGGATGACTATCTCTTCGGCGTCGATGAGCTATTCCTCGGCGCAGACGGCATCACGATTGATACCCGTCTCCACAATGTCACCATCACTCAGCCGCTCGTCATGGAGAGCGGCAGCACTGTAGCCGCTGGTTTCACCAAGACCGGTGCCGGCAGCTTGACACTCGCAGGTGACCACGCGTTCAACGCACCGGTCACCGTTCAGGCCGGTACGCTTGCGCTCACTTCGCTGCCCAACAACGCGGTGCAGGTCGCCAGCGGTGCCACGCTTAACCCCAGTTTCAACAGCGTGCGGACCGATGCCGTCACAACCGCAACGTTTGGGGACAATACCGTTCTGGCCGTCGATCTCGCTGAAGCCAACAGCAGCGACCGCCTCGCGGTTGCCGGTACCCTCGCACTGGGCTCGCGCCTTACAATCTGGGTGAACGGCGACACGCTACCGGGCACCTTTACGCTCTTCACCTACGGCACACTCACCGGCAGTGCCAATGCTCTGCGCATCGGCAATCCGGATGGCGACTTCACCTATCAGTTCACCGATACCGGCAGCGCCATCACGTTGACCGTCGCGGCCAATCCCAATAGTGTGGCGTGGGCGAACGATGCTGACGGCGTCTGGAGCGCAAACGCAAACTGGACACCGCAAACCGTGCCCAATGGCGTGGGACACTCGGCCCGTTTTGACCTCAACTTTGCGCAGCCGCGTACGGTCACCCTTGACCTGCCGGTCACGCTGGGTGCGCTGCTGCTTGACGCGCCGGTCGCCCCGCGCGTGACCGGCACCGCACCGCTCACCTTCAGTCATGGCGCCATGCCCTCGCTGCTCGAAGTGGCGCTGGGCCACCCGACCCTCGACGTGCCGGTTGCCGTGCCCGCCGAAACGACGGCCTGGATCGAGCCCGACACCTCGCTGACTTTGGCCAAAAACCTGAGCGGCACAGGTGCGCTCAGTGTCCAAGGCGGCGGTGCGCTGATGCTGATGGCGACGAACACGATAGCCAGTACCCGCGTCGCAGATGCTACG
>DUPH01000391.1 GCA_012838435.1 Lentisphaerota bacterium
ACGAGATCCGCACCGGCGGATCGATCGGGCTCTCGTACCCCGTCAAGATCGGCCGCGTCGGTATGCGCTACACGCTCGAGTTGGTCGAAATGGATGACGTCAGTAACAGCGAGTGGTACGCCGACCCCGAGGGCATGGAATCTGTTGTGCCTGACACCTGGGATGGCGACGCCGACAAGTATTTCAAGTGGCAGGAAGATGAGTTCGGTGATGACCTCAACAGCGTGTTGCGTCTCTATTGGGCGCACGATACGCGCGACCATGCCTTCATCCCGACCAAGGGTTACCAGACGACAGTCTTCGGCGAGGCCTCCGAAAGTGGTCTTGGCGACAGCGAGTATTACAAACTGGGTGCCAACTACCGCCACTGGTTCCGTATGCCGTGGTACAAGCATGTGCTGAGTCTGCGCGGACGCATTGAGACGGTCGACGCCTACGGCAATGACGAAGTGCCGATCTACGAGCGGCTCTTCCTGGGCGGCCCGCGCACCGTACGCGGTGTTGAATACCGTGACATCGGCCCCAAGGTGTTCCGCGGCAACGGCGGTAAGAGCCACGCGCCGATCGGTGGCGAGACGCTGGCCCTGGTCTCGGCCGAATACACGATCCCAGTCTTTAAGGCGGTACGCTTCGCGACCTTTGTGGACGTGGGCTCAATCGGCGAGGATGCCTTCGACCCCGAACTGTCCGACGTGTGCGTGACGGCCGGTGTGGGCATTCGCATCGACATCCCGGGCTTCCCGATCCGCTTCGATTTTGCGGTGCCGGTGGTTGATGACGATGACTACACCGACGAAGAGGTCTTCTCGTTCGCGATCGGCTTTGAATAAGGACTTGATGGCAGACGGGCGGATTGACCGCCCGCCTGCCGTGGATTAGGGAGGATACGTATGAAAAAGATGATGGTGATGCTGGCGGCGGCGCTGACCGCGTCCATGATGCTGGCACAGGAAAAGACCGCAGTGGTCAACATGGTGGATCTGGTGCGTTTCCACCCGAGTCGCGAGCGCGACCGTAAGTTGATGCAAGATACCGAAAAAGAGTTTCAGGCCAAGCTCGACAAACAGCGTGACCGCTTCGAGGAACTGCGCGACGATTATGAGAAGGCGGTTAAGGAAGCGCGCAACCCGGCCCTCAATGAAAAGGCCAGGGCCGAGGCCGAGGACAAGGCCATGAAGCACCGCGACGTGCTGGCCGAAGCCGACCGAGATCTGCGTCAGGAGATGCAAAAGTTGCAGCGCGAACTAGGAGACCTTGATGCGCGCCTGTTGCGCCAAGTGACCGGCGACATCCGCGAGGTGTTGACCAAGTACGCGCAGGAGACCCAAACCAGTATCATCCTTGATGGTACGACTATGGCCTATTTCGACCCCAAGTTGGATGTGACCGATGAGGTCCTCAAACGCATGGGCGTAGATCCCAAACTGCGCAAAGAAGCGCAGGAAAAGGCTGACAAGGAGCACGCCGAAAAAGCCGCTGCCGACAAGAAATAGTTTTGGAAACGACCGTAAAGAGCAGAGGGCACAGAGAAAACCGTTCTTCTCTGTGCTCTCTTGATTTTAAGAAGGGGTGTTGTAATGACCGTCAAAGAATTATCTGAGCGACTGGGTGGCGAACTGTCAGGTGACGGCTCGCTGAAGGTCTGCGCATTGGCCAGCCTGCCGGAGGCGCGCCCCGGCGATGTGTCATTCGTAAAGGATGCGAAGTACGCCCGCCAAGCGGGCACCACGCGCGCGAGCGCGGTGCTGGTGCCGCTTGACTGGCAGGGCGAGTGTTCGGCACCGGCATTGGTCAAGGTAAAAGATCCAGACGCCGCCTGCACACAGGTGGCCCAATGGTTCGCGCCGCCGCCTGTCGTTCGTGCCCCCGGCATCCACCCCACCGCCGTAATCGCGGAGGATGTCAAACTCGGACGGGATGTGCACATCGGGCCTTGGACGGTGATTGAGGCGGGCGTCGAAATCGGCGATGGCTCAGTGATCGAAGCGCAAGTCTTCATCGGCCAGCGTGTCCGAATGGGTGAAGGCTGCCACCTCTATCCGCAGGTCACCGTTCGTGAAGGTTGCCTGCTCGGACGGCGCGTAGTCCTGCACTCCGGCGTGCGCATCGGCGGCGACGGTTACGGATACAACCCCGTGCCTAGGGCAGACGGTTCGATCTCCGTAGAGAAGATCCCGCAACTCGGCATCGTCGAACTGGGCGATGACGTGGAGATCGGCTGTAACACAACGATTGATCGCGCACGCTTCGGACGCACGCGTATCGGCAATTCCACGAAGATCGACAATCTGGTGCAGATCGGCCACAACGTGCAGATCGGCGACTACAGCGGCGTCATCGCGCAGGCCGGCGTGGCCGGCAGCACGCATATCGGATCGGGTTGCCTGATCTGGGCGCAGGCCGGCCTCTCCGGTCACCTCACGATCGGCGACCGTGCACAAGTCGGTCCCAAGAGCGGCCTCTCCAAAGATGTCCCGCCCGGCGAGTATGTGCTTGGCCTGCCCGCCCTGCCCAAACGCGAATTCGCTGCCACATTGCTGCTGCCGCGCTTGGTCGAAAAGCTCAAGGCGCGCATCGAGGCGCTGGAGAAAGTAATAGGTAATGGGTAATAGATAATAGGTGATAGGCTACACTGGGAGGGGCAAGCGTCTGCTTGCCCGGGCGGCGGCCGCGCCGCCCCCGCCCGCAGTACCCGCAGTCCCGGCAGCGCCCCTAAAAAATACTGCACAATCTTGCAGATAAAACGGAAATAACTATGAGAACACAACAAAACGTGAAACGCGGTGTCTGGACTGTGGCGGTCGTCAGCCTGGCACTCGGCGCGCAGGCAGTCACGGTCATCAACCAGACCACTAAACAACTCCTGTTTTATGACGAC
>DUPH01000392.1 GCA_012838435.1 Lentisphaerota bacterium
CACATATTCGAATATGTGACCCGGGGGTGGTGGAATGCGGATGGCGAGGGAAGAGTGACGGACGGGCAGTCGACGGGGCGGGTCACGCGAGGATGATGGCGCGGAGGGATTCCGCGAGACCCGAGCTGGGCTTGGCAAGGGAGTAGGTCTCGTCTTTCAATCGGACGACACCGAGTGTCTTCAGTTTACGCAGGTGGCGGATCATCGCCTCTCGGCTTATGCCCAACATGCTGCCAATCTCGTCCCGCTGAAGATTGTCCTCGTGCGCCAGCGCCCTCACTATCGCGATGCGGCGCGGGTGGGTGTAGGCTCGCATCGCATTGCTCATCTCCCGCTCGGACATGTGATTGTCAATGAGGGCACTTTTGGCGGCGCTCAAAAACTGGCTGGCCGCCACGACCGAAGCATCTGCCTCTGGGTAATAATGCGCCCATCGACTCCTGCGGCGGGACGACAAAATGCCGCGCGACTGCAACGCCCGCAAAGCGAGGCTCGTCTGAGGCTCTGTCAGCCCAACTACGGTGGCGACGTCCTCTACGGTCCGCCCCGGCACCGCCAGCACTGCCTTGAGGCAACGCAACCGGTCGGGATTGGCCAGCACCCGGCATGTCCGCCAGAGGGTTGGCGCCAAGTTCGCCCCATTCTTTCCCTCTCTCATTTTCCATGCTCCTCCCCGGGTCACATATTCGAATATGTGACCCTAAGACGCCCGTCACGCCCGCTACGCCGCGCACTGCATTGGTCTAGCGGATGACCGTCAGCTCTCACGGCAAAGCCTTTGTTCACTGCTCACCGCCCGGGTCACATATTCGAATATGTGACCCTGAGGCGAGGCACAAACAGGATGCCCCCTCCGCCCTCGAGTGTTGAGACCTAAACACTCCTTCCTTGCCTACAACTTGGACATTTTGTCGCAGTTACTCCATGGTTTTTTCGTGGCGAAGCCGAGCGGCAGGCTAACTCCTCCTTCGGTTGCAATTCAACGTGTTGAATCGCAACCGAGGGGCTACCAGGTCAGCCACTCGTCGTCCGGTGCGCGGTCATGCGCGCGCAGCCACATCATGATGGAGATGCGGAAGTCGTTGTCGCGCTCGCTGATGCGATCGATGCGCTCGAAGTCGTTGATGTATGCCGCACGGAGTTGGAAGACTAGGCAGTCGAGGCTGTACTGGATGAAGCCCCCCACCTCGTCTACCTCGTTGTAGCGCAGGTCGTAGCGCGTGTAGAGGCTCCACGACCATGTATCGTTAATGTCGTGCGTGAAGCCGCCGTATATCAAGCTCTCCTTGACCCGGTTCCACTGCATGATCGGTGAAACATCGTAGTCGTACAACTGGTGGTCGCGCGCAAGATAGCCGCCGCCGAAACGGATTTTCTCGTTGAGCTTGTAGAAGGCGCTCAGATCGACGTAGGCGAAGGTTTCCTCTTCGACGTCCCAATCGCCTTGTACCTTGATATCGAGCGCTTCGTCCGGACTGACAAGCAACCGGCTGCCAGCCATGCGCAGGCCCCCCTCGTCGAGCGGGCCGTCGGCATCGATTTGGAAGGCGGTGTAGACGTCCCAATCGACCACCGTGCGCATGCGTCCCTTCTCGTCGCGCGTCTGAAGCAGGTTGCGCACACCGGGCCGCACACCGTGCCAATCATAAGGAAGCCATGTGCCGTCCATGCCGAACTGATCGAACCACTCGATCGAGCGGTCGAAACGGTCGAAGGTGTAGGCGCGTCCATTATCCAGATCGAAGTGCGTGGGCTGGTAGCTGTAATCGAGATACGGCTCAAAAACATGCCGGTAGCCATTGTCGAAGTCGGCGGTCGCGCGCGTGGAAGCTTCAACACCGAGATCGGCACTGTGACGAGCGACGCTGCTGTCGGATTCGGAGTCCGAGTACCAAGTAGCGCGATAACCGGCACGCGGTACGACGCTGACCGCATCACCGATCTTTACCGGCGCGGTTACGCGGTGAGCAGTGTCGACGCGCGTCAGATCGTAGTCGGCCCAAGAACCCGGATAGTACATGAATTCCCGCAGGGCGCGATCGTAGCGGGCGGCGTCGCGGTTGAGAATGCCGGCGCGCGTCTGGCTCTCGTAGTTCAAGCCGGTACCAAAGAGCGGCTGCGGCACGATGTTCAACCAGCCCTCGGGCAGGCGCGCCACGCCGGCGTAGAAATCATTGAGGGGACCGCTCACCATCGCGCCCGCAGCCCACGTGTGCTCGCGGTGCGCCAACGAGACGAAGTTCATCGGTGTGCTTTCGCCACGATTTTCTCTCTCGAAGAAATCGTGGCGCATCTCGGAGTCGCTGTTGACCGTGCCACGCAAAATAAACTGATCGCGCGGCGTGATATCGGCCTCATGGAAGAGGCGGAAACGGTAACGGTTGTCGTCTACGTCAGACATCCAGTTTCTGTCGCGCCGCCTGTCGGGCGGGTCTTGGTCCCAAGCGTAGTATGATTCGAATCTGCCGCGCCCGTACTCCTTGAGATCCCA